>PHEV01000020.1 GCA_002843035.1 Actinobacteria bacterium HGW-Actinobacteria-5
CCGCCCGGGCCGAGCTTGACGTGCCGGGCCGGGTCGCCACCGCGGGGCAGCCGCTCGGCCTCCATCCGGGCCTTCAGCTTGCGGATCTCGAGCACCTGGGCGTGGCTGAGCCCGCCCTTCGGGTACCGGACGCGGTTGATCGCACGGATCAGCTCCGCGCCGAGCTCGCGGTCGCCGGCGCCCATGGACGCACGCAGCAGGGCCTGGGACTCCCAGGTCGACGACCAGCGTTCGTAATAGGCCTTGTAGGACGCAAGGCTGCGGACCATCGCCCCACCCTTGCCCTCCGGGCGCAGGTCGATGTCCACCTCGAGTGCAGGGTCCGGGCCCGGCTTCGCCAGCAGGGCACGCAGCCGGCTGACCACCGTGGTCGCCGCCTGCACCGCGCCCGGCGAATCGCTGTCGGCCACCACGAACATCGCGTCGGCGTCGGAGGAGTAGGACACCTCGCGTCCACCCCAGCGGCCCATCGCGATCACGGCGATCGGCGGCACGTCCATACCGCGCGAAGCCACCTCGAGCGCCGCGTCGATGGTGGCTCCGGCCAGGTCGCTCAACGCCCGGCCGAGTGCGGGCAGGTCGAGCTCGCCCAGCAGGTCGGCCATCGCCAGCCGCAGCAGTTCACTGCGCCGGGACGCCCGGACCGCACCGATCGCCGCCTCCGGCGAGTCGTAGCGGCGCGCCGCGGTGATCATCTCGGTCAGGATCTCCTCAGCCGGCCGGGGACGCAGCCCCTCCGCGTCGCCGAGGAGTGCGGCGTTCTGCGGTGCGCGCAGCAGCAGGTCCACCGCATAACGGGAGGAGGCGAGAATGCGGGCCATGTGCTCGGCCATCACGTCGCCGTCCCGCAGCGCACGGAGGTACCACGGTGTACTACCGAGCTCCTCGGACACCGTGCGGAACGCGAGCAGCCCGTGGTCCGGGTTGGGACCGGCGGTGAACCAGGTGAGCATGGCGGGCAGCAACTGCCGCTGGATCTCTGCCTGCCGGGTGATGCCGTGGCTGAGCGCCTCGATGTGCCGCAGCGCGGCCTTCGGGTCGCCGTAGCCGAGCGCCCGCAGCCGGGTCTCCGCCGCCTCCGAGGTGAGCCGCACCTCCGCGGACGGGATCCGCGCCACCGCCTCGAGCAGCGGCGAGTAGAACAGCCGCTGGTGCAGCGTGAGCACGCGGCGCGTGGTCGAGCGCCACAGGTGCATCAGTTCCTTGGGCTCCGGCAGCCCGATCGCGCGGGCGAGCCAGCGCTGGTTGGTCTCGTCGTCGGGCATCAGGTGCGTGCGGCGCAGCCGGTACAGCTGGATGCGGTGTTCGAGCAGCCGCTGCAGCCGGTACGCCGTGGCGAGGTCGAAGCCGTCCGCGCGACCCACGTAGCCGTGGTCCACCAACGCGTCGAGCGCCTCGAAGGTGCCGCGCAGCCGCAGCCGCTCGTCCGCCCGCCCGTGCACCAGTTGCAGCAACTGGACGCTGAACTCGACGTCGCGAAGACCGCCCGCGCCCAGCTTGATCTCGGTGCTCGCCTCGCGGGCGGGCAGCAGCGAGATCACCCGCCGGCGCATGGCCTGCACCTCGCCGACGAACTCGTCGTTGTCGGCCACCCGCCACACCATCGGCCAGACGATGTCGACGAAGGCCTGCGCGAGCGCCAGGTCGCCGGCCATCGGCCGGGCCTTCAGCATCGCCTGGAACTCCCAGTTCTTCGCCCACTTCTCGTAGTAGGCGCGGTGCGAGGCCAGCGTGCGCACGAGCGGGCCGGCCTTACCCTCCGGGCGCAGGGCTGCGTCGATCTGCCAGATCGTGCCCGCGCCGGTGTGCGCAGAGCAGACCCGGGACAGCGCGCTGACCAGCCGGGTCGCCAGGCCCACCGCCGTGCCCAGGTCGCAGACCGGCTCGCCGTCGGCGTCGCACGCCGGCTCGGCGACGTACAGCACGTCCACGTCGCTGACGTAGTTGAGTTCGCGCGCACCGGTCTTGCCCAGCGCAACGATCCCGAGCCGGCACTTCTCCCACCCCGGAACCTCACCCCGGGCGAGTGCCAGCGCCGTCTCGACCGTCGCATCGGCGAGATCGGCGAGCTCTCCGGCCACGTCGGGCAGGTCGGCCAGCGCGTCGGCGGCGGTCAGGTCCCGCGCCGCGAGCCGCAGCAGGGCCCGGCGGTAGGCCCGCCGCAGGTCGTCGGAACGGGTGTGATCGGCGACGGGGTCGGCACTGCCGGGATCGGCGCCAACCGCCTCCAGCAGCTCCGTGCGCAGCTCCGCTGCGGGCCGCCGGGCCACGCTGCCGATCAGTGCGGACACATCGTCGGGGTGGTTGCCGAGGTGCTGGTTGAGCGCAACGCTCGCGCCGAGCACGGCGACCAGCCGGCGGCCGAAGCCCGGATCCCGGCCGATCTCGCCGAGCAACCCCGGGCGCGCACCGACGAGCTGGTGGAAGCCGGCCAGCGCGAGATCCGGATCAGCGGTGCCGGGAAGCTCAGCCAGCGCCCACTCGACCTGCTCCGGGGTGCCCTCCTGCTGCCAGGACTCGACCATCGCCGCGGCTGCGGCCGCATCAGCGAAGCCGAGTCGGGCCAGACGGGCGGGCTGGCTGTCGATGCGGCTCACCCCAGTGATGCTAGCGTCTGGACCGTGGCCAGGTCGGTGTCGGCAGAGCAGGTCCAGCAGCTCCGCGCCACCGTCGCCACCCTCACCCGGGAGGCGGGCGGCGCACTCCCCCGCACGGAACTCGCCGGTGCCTCCCGCACGGTGTGCGCACTCCTGGCCGCGCGCTATCCCGGCGGGTCCGTCGAACTGCGCGTCCCGCCGTTCGCCGCGGTCCAGCTCGGCATCGGGGAACGGGGACGGCACACCCGCGGCACCCCACCCAACGTCGTCCAGACCGACGCGGTCACCCTGCTCCGGCTCGCCGGGGGCAACCTGGCCTGGGCCGAAGCGCTCGCGACCCACGCCGTACGAGCCTCCGGCGTCCACAGCGACCTGGCCGCACTGTGGCCCCTGCCCGAGCTCGTCTGAGCGGAGGCCCCCGCACCCGCAGGGAGGAGCGGTGCCCCGCGGCATCCCGCAGAGGGTGCGGCGTCCCGACAATGAGGGCCCACCGAAGGCTCGGAGCGGGGGCACAGCCAAACCACAGGCTCGCACAGCATCGACCACAGGTCGGACCCCTAACTTCTCAAACGTGGCAACGCGCTTTGAGGAGAACAGCACGCGATGACAACTGAAGAGACCGGGTTCCCGGCAGACAGTCCCGACGCCCCGCGAAAGCGTCGGATGACCTGGAAGAAGTGGCTGGCCCTCGGTGTCGCCGCGGTCATCGTGCTGGGCGGCGCGGGCGTCGGCACGTTCCTGCTGCTGCGCGGAAGCCAGTCCAGTGCGGCGACAACCTTCAGCCGCACCGTCCAGGCCACGAAGGGCACCCAGACGCTCAGCGTCAGCCTCGACGGAACGCTCAGCCCGCAGAAGGAGTCGGACGTCAACTTCGCCGTCTCCGGCACCGTGACGAAGGTCGCGGTGAAGGCGGGCGCCGCCGTGAAGAAGGGCCAGAAGCTGGCCACCATCGACGACTCCGAACTGCAGAACGCCGTCGACCTGGCCGAGGCCAACCTGACCACGGCGGAGGCCAACCTCACCGAGGTCGAGGACAACGACGGCAGCAGCGCGGCGATCCGGTCAGCCAAGGCTCAGGTCACCTCAGCCTCTGCAGCGCTGACCAGTGCCAAGCAGGATCTGAAGGACGCAACGCTCCGCTCCCCCATCGCCGGCACCGTGGCGAGCGTGGACGTCGAGGTCGGCGACTCGGTCGGATCCAGCTCGGGCGGCTCGGGCTCGTCCGGCTCGTCCGGCTCGACCAGCGGTAGCAGCAGCTCGTCCAGCACCGCCCAGTTCGTGATCATCGCGACCTCGAAGTGGAAGGTCGAGGGCAGCATCAGCGCGTCCGACCTGTCCAGCGTGAAGGCCGGCCAGAAGGTGTCGGTGACCACGGACGCGACCACGGACGCCCTCACCGGAACGGTGGCCTCCGTGGGCATCGTGGCCACCTCGACCAGCGACAACGGCACCGCAACCTTCCCGGTGGTGATCACGCTCAGTGGCACGCACAAGGATCTGTACTCCGGCACCACCGCGACCGCGGTGATCACGACCGGTACCTACGACGACGTGCTCACGGTGCCGACCGCGGCGATCAGGACCGAGAACGACAAGACCGTGGTGACCAAGGTCACCGACGGCTCGAACAGCACGGTCGAGGTCGAGGTCGGCAAGGTGTTCGGCAACTACACCCAGGTCACCAGCGGACTGAGCGAGGGCGACTCGGTGCTGATCACGTTCACCCGGCCCAGCTCGTCCTCCACCTCGTCCAGCAGCCAGGAAGGCGGCGGTCTTCTCGGTGGCGCCGGTGCCGGTGGCCTGGACGGAAACGCCGGCGGCGGTCCCGCCGGCGGCGGGGCCCCGCCCGGCGGCAGCGGTCAAGGTGGTCGGTGACCGGCATGGGCATGCTGCACATGACCGGGGTGCGCAAGACCTACTCCACCGGGGTGGTCGAGGTCGAGGCACTCCGCGGGATCAACCTGGACGTAGATGAGGGCGAGTACCTCGCGATCATGGGACCCTCCGGCTCCGGCAAGTCCACCCTGATGCACATCATCGGGTGCCTGGACGTGCCGTCGGCGGGCACCTACCTGCTCGACGGCACCGACGTCAGCTCGATGTCGGAGAAACAGCTCGCCGACGTGCGCAACAAGAAGATCGGGTTCGTGTTCCAGCAGTTCAACCTGCTCGCCAGCCTGACCGCGCTGCGCAACGTCGAGCTCCCGATGGTCTACGCCGGCGTCCCGGCATCCGAGCGCAAGGACCGCGCCATGGAGGCGCTGGAGAAGGTGGGGCTCGCGCAGCGCGTCCAGCACCGCCCCGGCGAACTGTCCGGCGGCCAGCAGCAGCGGGTCTCGGTGGCCCGCGCACTGGTCACCAACCCCGCGCTGATCCTGGCCGACGAGCCCACCGGCAACCTCGACTCGCACTCGACCAAAGAGATCCTGGAACTGTTCGAGGAGCTGAACGAGGCCGGACGAACGATCGTGATCATCACCCACGAGCCGGACGTCGGCGAACGGGCGAGACACCTGGTGCACATCTACGACGGGCTGCTGCGCGAGTCCGCCCCGATCGCAGCAGCAGGAGCAGCGCGATGATGGGCTGGACGGAGACGCTGCGCACAGCGGTCTCCGCACTCAATGCGCGCCGGATGCGCTCGGCGCTGACCATGCTCGGCATCCTGATCGGAATCGCAGCGGTGATGCTCACCGTCGGCCTCGGCCAGGGCGCCCAGCAGCAGATCACTGACCAGATCAACTCGCTCGGCTCCAACCTGATCTCGGTCTCGCCCTCGCAGTCGTCCTCCGGCGGCTTCCGCGGCGGCGGCAGCGCGGTGTCCACCCTGACCATGCAGGACGCCGCCATGCTGGCCGACCCGGCGATCGCACCCGATGTGGTGGCTGTCGCGCCCACGTCGTCGACCAGCGGCTCGCTGCAGTCGTCGGAGACTACGTGGACCTCGACGGTGGTCGGCACGGTGCCCGAGTGGCTGACCGTGCGGGCCCGGAGCGTCGAGACCGGACGGTTCTTCACGCAGTCCGAAGTGGACTCCTCTGCGAACGTCGCCGTGATCGGGTCCGAGACGTCGAGCGAGCTGTTCACCAGCGTCTCCCCGGTTGGCCAGATGATCAGCGTGAACGGTCAGTCGTTCACGGTCATCGGCGTGTTGAAGTCCGAGGGCTCCTCGACGACCAGCAGCCTGGACGACACCGTGCTGGTGCCGATCACCACGTTCGCTTCCCGGCTGTCGACCTCGAGCAGCGCCAACAGCGTGTCCACCATCTACCTCTCCGGCAAGGACACCGACAGCCTGGGACAACGCCGACTTCACGGTGAGCACCCAGGCGTCCCTGGTTGAGACCGCGACGTCCGTGACGGGCATCCTGACCCTGTTGCTCGGCGGAATCGCCGCGATCTCCCTGCTCGTGGGCGGCATCGGCGTGATGAACATCATGCTGGTGTCGGTGAGCGAGCGCGTCCGGGAGATCGGCCTGCGCAAGGCACTCGGTGCGACCCCGGGTGTGATTCGCCGCCAGTTCCTGGTGGAGGCCGGCATTCTCGGCGTGCTCGGTGGCCTGATCGGCGTGGGCCTGGGCTTCGCCGGGGCAGCCATCCTGACCCCGATCCTGAGCATGACCGTGCTCATCTCCATTCCGGCGACACTGATCGCCCTGGTGGTTTCCCTTGGCATCGGCCTGGTGGCCGGCGTCTACCCCGCCTCCAGGGCGGCCAAGCTCGCGCCGATCGACGCACTGAGGAGTGAATGACCATGAACCGACGACTCCGGGCTGTACTCGGCGCGGGCACCGCCCTGGCCGTGGTGGCCGGCATCGGGATCGGCGTCGCCACCTCCTCGAGCGCCGCCAGCCAGCGCTACGTGACCGCCGTCGCTGCCACCGGCGACGTCACCCAGAGCTACACCGCGACCGGCACGATCAGCCGCAAGAACACCTCTGTGGCGTCGTTCGCCGTCAGCGGCACGGTGAAGAAGGTCTCCGTTGCCGTGGGCGACGAGGTCGTGGCCGGCGACACCCTCGCCGTGCTGAACAAGGGTCAGCTGCGACTCGCCGTCCTGAATGCCACCACCGGCGTCGCGCAGGCGGAGGCGTCGCTGTACGCCGCGCAGCACCCGTCCAGTTCATCGGGTGCCGGTTCGGCGAGTTCGAGCACGTCCCGCTCGTCCTCGACGGGGGGTGCCACCGCTGCGACCGTGCTGATCGACCCGACCGTCCTGAACGAGGCCGCCTCGCGGGTGAACCTCGCCGTCCTGGACGAGGCGGACAAGTGCAACGCGATCTTCGCAGCCATCCTGCCCGCGGCGGACACCGGCACCGACAGCGGCGGCTCGAGCTCCGCAGCAGGAGACGCCTCCCCGTCGGCGAGCGCCACCCCGACCGCGACCGAGTCGGCAACCCCGACCGGCTCCGCTTCCGCCCAGGAGACCGGTTCGACGTCCTCGGAGGAGGCCAAGGCCTCCGCAACGGCGACCGCGTCGCAGCTGGCCAGGACGCTGGACTCCGACTCGTTTACCGACCAGCAGCTCCAGGACTGCGCGAACGCGCGCGCCGAGGTGATCGCAGCCAACGCGAATCTTCAGCAGGTCGTCGCGCAGCTGACCCGCCCCGGCGGTGCCGGCGGCAAGACCTCCGGCGGCTCGGTGAAGACGAGTTCCAGCTCCTCCACCACGGTGAGCAAGGCCGCTGTCGCGAAGGCCAGGGCGAGCCTGCTCAGCGCCCAGCAGACCCTGGCGTCGGCGCAGGAGGACCTGTCGAACGCGACCCTGGTCGCGCCGATCTCCGGCACCGTCGGCGTGGTGGGCCTGAGCGTGGGCGCCAGCGCGTCCGCCGGCTCGATCACGATCGTGGGCACCGGGAGCGCGGTGGTCAGCTTCGAACTGCCGCTGACGACCCGCGAGCTGGTGAAGGTCGGCCAGGAGGCGACGGTGACCCCGGCCGGTTCCCGCAAGACGCTCACCGGCAAGATCACCAGCATCGCCTCGATCGAGACCAGTGGCACCAGCGGGGACACCCCGACCTACGCCACCACGGTGTCGGTGAGCGACGCGTCCGGCCTCCTGGCGAGCGGCGCCAAGGCTTCCGTGCTGATCCCGGTCACGGCCGAGACGAGCGTGCTGCGCCTGCCCGCCTCCGCGGTGACCCCGACCGGCACCGGCGCCGCGACCGTCCAGGTCGTGGACAGTGCCAACGCGACCAGCGCCTCGACCGTCACGGTGAAGACCGGCGCGGTCGGCGGCGGCTGGGTGCAGATCACCTCAGGGTTGGAGGCCGGGCAGATCGTGGTGCTGGCCGACAGCACGGCGGCGATTCCGGAGAACCAGAACTTCCGGCGGCGCTCGAGTTCATCCTCCTCGGCGTCAGCATCGGCCTCGGCGTCAGCATCGGCCTCGGCGGTGGCGACAGGGCAGGCCAGCGGCGGGGCCGCTCCAGTGCCGAGCGCGTCAACCGGCCGCTGAGTCTCCACCACAACCGACGTCGCCGCCGTCCCGGGGTTCCGGGGCGGCGGCGATCCACGTCGGGGCCTGCGGGCCCGTCAGGACGAGCCCCCCTGGCATGTCTGACGGGCCCGCTCACCAACCGCACCGGATATCTCCACCCCCCTGGGAGGATCCCGGAGCCAGGCCGCGGCCCGGCGGTCGGTGGCAATCCCCTATTCAACCGCGCGCGCGGCTCCGATCAGCGAACTCGGACACATCCGTACACTCCCGAACGCACGCAGCGGGTCGCCCGACCCTGTCGGCCGGGGCCTGGCGCGACTACAACGCTGGCAGCGAGTTGGTCAGTTCCCACTCCGAGACGTGGCCGCGGTAGGAGTCGTACTCGGCCTTCTTGTTGCGCAGGAAGAAGTCGAAGACGTGCTCACCCAGGGTGTCGGCGACCAGCTGGGAGTTCTCCATCAGGTCGATCGCGTTGCCCAGGCTGCGCGGCAGCGGCGAGATCCCCAGCGCCTGGCGCTGCCGGTCGGTCAGCGACCACACGTCGTCCTCGGCACCCTCGGGCAGCTCGTACTCGTTCTCGATCCCGGCCAGTCCGGCGGCCAGCACCATCGCGTAGGCGAGGTAGGGGTTCGCCGCGGAGTCGATCGAGCGCAGCTCGATCCGCGCGGACGTGCCCTTGTTCGGCTTGTACATCGGCACCCGCACCAGTGCGGAACGGTTGTTCTGACCCCAGCAGATGTAGCTGGGCGCCTCGGCCCCGGCGATCAACCGCTTGTAGGAGTTCACCCAGGGATTCGTCACCGCCGTGATCTCGCCCGCGTGCTTGAGCAGGCCCGCGATGAACTGGCGTCCGATCTTCGACAGGTGGTACTCGGCGCTCGCGTCGTAGAAGGCGTTGTTGTCGCCCTCGAACAACGAGACGTGCGTGTGCATGCCCGAGCCGGGATGGTTGCTCAGCGGCTTCGGCATGAAGGACGCGAACATGTTCTGCATCACCGCGACCTCCTTGATCACGACCCGGAAGGTCATGATGTTGTCGGCCATGGTGAGCGCGTCGGCGTAGCGCAGGTCGATCTCCTGCTGGCCCGGCCCGCCCTCGTGGTGGCTGAACTCCACCGAGATCCCCATCTGCTCGAGCAGGGTGATCGCCTGGCGGCGGAAATCCGCGCCCGGGCTGGTGGTGGTGTGGTCGAAGTAGCCGGACTGGTCGGCGGGCACCGGCGGCTGGCCGGGCACGATCGGCCGCTTGAACAGGGAGAACTCGATCTCGGGGTGGGTGTAGTAGGTGAACCCCATGTCCGAGGCCTTCTTCAGCGCCCGCTTCAGCACGTACCGGGGGTCGGCGAAGGACGGGGCGCCGTCAGGCAGGCGGATGTCGCAGAACATCCGGGCGGTGCCCTGGGTGGCGCCGCGCCAGGGCAGCAGCTGGAACGTGGACGGGTCGGGGTGGGCCACCATGTCGGACTCGTACACGCGCGCGAAGCCCTGGATGGCCGACCCGTCGAACCCGATCCCCTCGGAGAGCGCGCCTTCGAGTTCCGCGGGGGCGACGGCGACGGACTTCAGGAAGCCCAGGACGTCGGTGAACCAGAGCCGGACGAAGCGGACATCCCGCTCCTCCATGGTGCGGAGCACGAACTCGGTCTGCTTATCCATGCAGCCCAGTCTGCCGCTGGAAGTGTTTCAATCTGGTTACACCGTGCTGCCGGACACCCCGGGTACCCTGCGGCGACGGCTCCGGCGGGTGCGACCGGCCGTTGCGGCGGGCGCGCCGGCTCACCCGGGCTGACGCGCGCTCAGCCAGCGAACGGGCCGGGTTCCTCGCGGTCGTCCGCGTCCTGGTCGAGGTCGTCGTTGAACCGGGGGTCGTTCTCCCATTCCTCGTTGCGCTGCGCGACCCTGCTCAGGGCCTGCGCCGCCTCCGCGGGGGTCGGGTAGGGCCCGAGCCGGGTGGCGCTGCGGCAGCCCTCGTAGGGCTCGACCGTGCCGTGGTCGAGGCAGTAGTACCACTCGCCCTGCGCCATCCGACAGCCTCCGATCGCCCCGGTTGAGGCCCACTATGATCGCGGGAGTGACTGCGATCAAGCCTTTCCCGGTGACGCCCATGCGTCGAGTTCCCGCGCACATCGTGCGTCCGGCCTATGTGGGACGCAGCCGCCCCGAACATTACGACGGGCCGGACGTGCAGACCGCGGAGACGATCGGGAAGATGCGGGTGGCCGGCCGGATCGCCGCGCAGGCGATGGCCGCCGGCGCCGCGGTGATCGCCCCGGGTGTCACCACCGACGAGATCGACCAGGTGGTGCACGACTTCATCGTCGCCCACGATGCCTACCCGTCCACGCTCGGCTATCGGGGCTTCCCCAAGTCGTGCTGCACCTCGGTCAACGAGGTGATCTGCCACGGCATCCCGGACGCCCGCCCGCTCGAGGACGGCGATCTGGTCAAGATCGACGTGACCGCCTTCCACGACGGGGTGCACGGGGACAACTGCGCAACCTACTTCTGCGGCGAGGTGGACAAGGAGTCCCGGCTGCTGGCCGAGCGCACGGAGGAGGCCATGAACCGGGCCATCCGGGCCGTGCGTCCGGGACGCCAGATCAACGTGGTCGGCCGGGTGATCGAGTCGTTCGCGCGCCGCTTCAACTATGGCGTGGTGCGCGACTACACCGGCCACGGTGTGCACACGGCCTTCCATTCCGGCCTGGTGGTGCCGCACTACGACGAGCCTGCGGTGGACACGGTGATGGAGGTGGGCATGACCTTCACCATCGAGCCGATGCTCGCCATCGGTGACCAGCGCTCGCACGTGTGGGACGACGGCTGGACGGTGGTCACCGACGACCGCAGCCGGGTCGCGCAATTCGAGCAGACACTCGTGGTCACTCCGGACGGCGCGGAGATCCTGACCGTCCCCTGATCGGGCATCGGCATCGGCAGGAACACGCACCCGGCGCCGCTACGCGTTTGGGAAGCGGACGGGATACGGTTGTCGGAGCCGTGGGCTCCACTCCCCCTTCGAAGAACTCTGGAGCCGGCGGTCAGGCCCCGCCAGGCCACCAACCCCCCGGTCTACCTGGTGGGGCCGCCATCCCGGTCCGGGATGGCGGCCTCAACTCTCCAGGCAGGCCAGAGCCTTCCTGGCAGCGGTATCCGCCTTCTTCGCCGTGATCGGGAAGGAGACGACCGTCGTGCTCTTCGAAGCCGACGAGGGCACGTTCGTGACGAACAGCTCGGTCGCGGGCACGTTCTGGCTGGTGTAGCCCTGGCTGTTGGCGTGCACCTGCGTGGCGACCGCAACCGTCCACCACTTTCCGTTGGCCCGCACCATCTGCCCGCGCGGATAGGTGATCGCGCCACCGACCTGGCCGACCTGCTGCATCCGTTCGAGCAGCGCCGACGACACGGCCTTGCAGGTCGCTCCGGGGGCAAGCGAACCGGTGTAGCTCGCTGGATCATTCGGCCCGGGCTTCACCTTCGGGAGCGGGAGCTTCTTCGCACAGGCCAGGGCTTTCGCCGCGGCCTCGTTTCCGGTCACGTCGGTGATCCGCCAGGCGAAGGGCTCGTGCTCGAACTCGTCTTCGTAGGTCGGCCAACTGGTCACGAAGAACTCGTGGCTCTCGATGGTGCCCCCACTGGCCGTGGGCACCCGGGTGACCACAGCGGCCGTCCACCACGGGGAGTTGGACTTCACCACCGATCCCGCCACGAAGTCGCCGACTCCGCCCATCTGCGCCCAGTCGACCAGCTCGGTCTTCGTGGCCTTCCGGCAGGTCACCTTCCGGTCCAGCGCACCGGTGTAGGGGTGCAGGGTGCGGTCGTCGGGCTCGGTGGTCCCGGACGGCTCCGGAGCCGGGCTGAACGATGGCTGGGTCGCCGGCACCTCGTTCCACACGTTCGCGAAACTGCAGCCGGACAAGAGGACCGCCGTGAGGGCGGCCCCGAGCAGCCGGACCGGGACGCGCACCCGCCCAGCGTAGAGGCACGCCCGGGGTCGCGCCCCGGCCCGCGACTTCCCGAACGATGTCGTACGCCGGTCGTACATCTGCGGATGGCTGCCCCGTCGCCTCCATCTGGTCTACGACCGGCTCACCAGGACGAACCTTCGCACCGAGGCCGCGACACTCGCGCGGCGCGCTGAATCCGGTCCGTGGTCGGCTTGAGCGGTCGTGACGAACTTCTGGAGAGTGCGGTCGCGTGGTTCGCCCGGCACGGCATCGGCGATGTCAGCCTGCGCTCGCTCGCCGTCCGGATCGCCGTCGAGGGCCGCCCGGCGCCTCGCGTCCGTGACAACGGCCACCCCGACGCGTGAGAATGCGCCATGACTACCGTCACATCCGACACCTCGACGCTCACGCAGCATCCCGCGTGGGTGAAGGTGAAGCAGGCCGCCACCGCGCTCGCGTCGCTGGAGTCCCCGAACGGGGCCATCGACGATGCCGCCTATCACGCCGATGCCCGCAACCACGTCGCCGACCTGGCCGCGGGCGTCACCGAGCTGGCCCCGCTGCTCCCGCACGATGCGGCCTACCTCGAGGCGCTCACCCGCGACCTCGCACGCTGGGCCGACGGCTACTTCAAGGAGCCCGACTTCTACGACTCGCTGGTGCAGTTCCACCCCGAACAGTCCCGGGTCGACGGCCTCGTCCACCTCGTGGCGTTCCCGATGTACACCCAGAACGGCTCCCGCGACCGGCACATCGAGGCGCTGCTCGTGCAGGTGGTGTGGCCGGACTTCGTCGCCGAGCTGGAGTCCGGCGCCTACAACAACGCGGCGTTCGTCCCGATCCAGTTCCTGGACTTCACCGCCGGCTACGACACCAACTCCGCAGTGCTGTTCCCCGAGACGGTAGCGATGCGGGAGATCCCGCCGTTCACCTGGGGCGGCATCTTCTGCGATCGCGAGGCCGCCCGGTTCCGCCGGGTGGTGCGGGCTGCGGTCGAGGTGACCCGGCTCGACCTGCCCCCGCTGGCCGCGGAGATGCTGGACGACCAGCGGCTCACCCAGGAGACGTTCGTGATGTGGGACCTGATCCACGACCGCACCCACATGCGCGGCGACCTGCCGTTCGACCCGTTCATGATCAAGCAGCGGATGCCGTTCTTCCTCTACTCGCTCGAGGAACTGCGCTGCGACCTGACCGCCTTCCGCGAGGCCGTCCGGATCGAGCGGGAACTGGCCGCGCTTCCGCAACGTTCGCCCGGGCAGGAACAGCTCGCCCGCTACGCGAAGCTGGTGCAGTACGCGGTGATCTTCGACCGGATCTTCCGGTTCGCGGTCACCGGGACGCGGGTGCGCAACTACGACGGCCTCGGCGGTCAGCTCCTGTTCGCGTGGCTGCACCAGAAGCGCGTGCTGCACTGGACCGACACCAAGCTCACCTTCGACTGGGACGAGGTGCCCGACTGCGTCAACGAACTCGGCCAGGAGATCGAGAACCTGTACTGGCGCTCGATCGACCGTCCGAAGGTCGCCCACTGGCTGGCCGCGTACGCCCTGGTCAGCGGAGTGGTCGAGCCGCACCCCGCCTCGGTCTGGAAGCGCGGCGAGCTGCCGCTGAAGGGCACGCCGAAGGAACTCACGGACCTGGTGATGGACGACGAGTTCCCGTTGTCGATGTTCTACGAGGCGTTCGAGAAGAAGCTGCGCGACGTGGTCGCGTCCACCTCGGGGATCACCGGCGCCGACGCGTAAGTCCCGCCTCCGCGAGGGTGCCACAATCGTCGGGTGCAACTCCACGACACCACCGTGCGCGGCTTCGCGTCCGACAACTACTCCGGCGTCCATCCCGAGGTCCTGGCAGCGATCGGCGCCGCGAACCAGGGCCACCAGTCGTCCTACGGCAACGACGCCTACACGGCGCGGCTGCAGGAGGTGGTGCGGCAGCACTTCGGCGAGACCGCGCAGGCGTGGCCGGTGTTCAACGGAACCGGGGCCAACGTCACCGGCCTGCAGTCGGCGCTGCCCCGCTGGGGCGCGGTGGTGTGCGCTCGCACCGCGCACATCAACGTCGACGAGGGCGGTGCGCCGGAACGGATCGGCGGACTCAAGCTCTATTCCGTGCCCACTCCGGACGGCAAGCTGACCCCTGACCTTGTCGACACCGAGGCGTGGGGGTTCGGCGACGAGCACAGGGCCCAGCCGCTGGCGCTGTCGATCACCCAGTCCACCGAGCTGGGCACGGTCTACACCCCGGACGAGATCGCCGCGCTGGCGAGCCACGCGCACGAGCTCGGCATGGTGGTGCACGTGGACGGGGCACGGCTGTCGAACGCCGCGGCCAGCCTCGGGCTCCCGCTGCGGGCTTTCACCACTGACGTCGGTGTGGACCTCCTCACTCTCGGCGGCACCAAGAACGGCGCGCTGGGCGCGGAGGCCGTCGTCGTACTCAACCCGGACGCCGTGCACGGGTTCGTCTACGCACGCAAGTTCAACATGCAGCTGGCCAGCAAGATGCGGTTCATCTCCGCGCAGCTGGTCGCGCTGTTCGAAGGCGACCTCTGGCTGCGCAACGCCGGCCACGCCAACGCCATGGCGACCCGGCTCCGCGCCGCCCTCGAAGGGGTTGCCGGGGTGAAGTTCGCACAGCCGACCCAGGCCAACGGCCTGTTCGTCCGGCTCCCCGATGGGGTCGCGGACGCGGTCCGGCAGCGGTTCGCCTTCTACGACTGGGACGCCGCGGTCAACGAGGTGCGCTGGATGTGCTCCTTCGACACCACAGAGGCCGACGTCGACACCTTCGCCGCGCTGGTCCGCGAGGCGGTCGCGGAGGCGTCGCCGGCTACCCGCTGAGGACCGCCCCCCGCCCCCGCGCCCCGGCCTCGCCCGAGGCCGCACGTACGAGGTGGCGATGGAAGGTGGCGTCCCCGGTGAGTTCGGGGTGGAAGGCGACACCGGTGATCGTGGGCGTGCTCACGCCGACCACCTGGGTGCCGATCCGCGCGATCACCTCGACCCCCGCCCCGACCGCGGTTACGACGGGCGCCCGGATGAAGGCCGCGCGGATGCGTCCCCGCGTGGTGGCCAGTTCGGTCTCCATCGAGTCGACCTGCGGTCCGAGGGCATTCCGGCGCACGGCGACGTCGAGCACTCCCAGGGACTGCTGTCCCGGGGCCGGATCGATGATCTGCCTGGCGGCGAGCACCAGCCCGGCACAGGTGGCCAGGGTCGGGACGCCGCTACGGATCGCGGCGCCGAGCGGCTCGAACAGGCCGAACATCCGCAGCAGCTTGTCGATCGTCGAGGACTCGCCCCCGGGCAGCACCAGCGCGTCCACCCGGAACCCGTCGGGACCGGCCAGGTCGGAGGCCGCCCGTACCAGCACGACCCGGGCGCCCACTCGTTCGAGCAGCTCACGGTGCTCGCGCACGCCTCCCTGGAGTCCGAGCACCCCGACCGTGGCGGGCATCACCAGCCCCGCTCGGCCAGCCGGTGCGGTGCCGGCAGGTCGGCGACGTTGATGCCGACCATCGCCTCGCCGAGGCCGCGGGATGCCTCGGCGACCACGGCCGGGTCGTCGTAGCGGGCGGTGGCCTTCACGATCGCCGCCGCGCGCGCAGCGGGGTTGCCGGACTTGAAGATGCCGGAGCCGACGAAGACCCCGTCGGCGCCGAGCTGCATCATCAGCGCCGCATCGGCGGGCGTGGCCACGCCACCGGCGGTGAACAGCACGACGGGCAGTGCGCCGGTCTCGGCCACCTCCCGCACGATCTCGTAGGGCGCCTGCAGGTTCTTGGCTGCGACGTACAGCTCGTCGGGGTTGGCCTCGCAGGTCGCCTTCAGCACGGCGATCTCATGCCGGATCGTGCGGATGTGCTTGGTGGCCTCCGACACGTCGCCGGTGCCCGCCTCGCCCTTGGAGCGGATCATCGCAGCGCCCTCGGCGATCCGGCGCAGGGCCTCGCCGAGATTGGTCGCCCCGCACACGAAGGGGACGGTGAACGCGTGCTTGTCGATGTGGTTCGCATAGTCGGCCGGGGAGAGCACCTCGGACTCGTCGATGTAGTCGACCTTGAGGTGCTCCAGCACCTGGGCTTCGACGAAGTGCCCGATCCGCGCCTTGGCCATCACCGGGATCGAGACGGCCTCGATGATCGCGGTGATCAGGTCGGGGTCGCTCATCCGCGCGACGCCGCCCTGGGCGCGGATGTCGGCGGGGACGCGTTCGAGCGCCATCACCGCGACCGCACCGGCGTCTTCGGCGATCCGGGCCTGCTCTGCGGTGACGACGTCCATGATGACGCCGCCCTTCAGCATGTCGGCGAGCCCGCGCTTGACCAGCGTCGATCCGGTAACAGTCGTCATGGGGAGCAATGCTGGCGGCTTTACTGGCATACCGCCAGATCCGGAATAGTCGGCATGTATATGGTCCAGTAATCTGGCGGCATGCGCCGCACCCCGGAGATCACGCTGCCGCTGCGGCTCGACCGCGACAGCCCGGAGCCCCTGCCGGCCCAGCTGGCTGCCGGCCTGCGCGAGCTGGCCCGGAACGGAGTCCTCGCCCCGGGCGACGCACTGCCCTCCACCCGCGCCCTCGCCGACCACCTGAACGTCTCCCGGGGCACTGTCGTCGCCGGTTACGACCAGCTGCTCGCCGAGGGCTACCTGAGCGCGGCCATCGGGCGATCCACCGTGGTGAACCCGCTGCTGCGCCGGGTGCATCCGCGACGGCCACCAGCACACCGGCCCCCGCCGACCGAGACCGCGTCCCGCTACGACCTCCGGCCCGGCCTGCCCTGGCCCGACGAGGTCGTGGGTGCCGCCTGGAAGGCGGCGTGGCGGCAGGCGAGCGCGACCCCTGCCAGCCGACCCGCGCCCGTGCTCGGGCTTCCCGAGCTGCGCGTGGCCTGGGCCGACCACCTGCGCCTGATGCGGGCGGTGATCGCGGACCCCGGCCAGATCGTGGTGACCGGCGGGGGCAGGGAAGGCCTCGCGCTGGGGTTGCTCGCGCTCGCCGGGGGGCGACCGCTGCGGGTCGCGGTCGAGGAGCCGGGCTACCCCTCCCTGCGGCGGGTGCCGCCGCGGTTCGGGGCGACGCTGATGCCGCTGCCGGTCGACGCGAAGGGCCTCCGGGTGACCGACCTGCCCGTCGGGCGGGACGCCCCCGACGTGCTCCTGGTCACACCCAGCCACCAGTACCCGCTGGGCGGCTCGCTCCCGGTTGACCGGCGCCAGGCACTGCTCGACTGGGCCCGGGCGAACCGGGTCGTGATCGTCGAGGACGACTACGACTCCGAACTCCGATACACCTCGCAGCCCCTGCCCGCGCTGGCCGCGCTCGACGATCCCGAGGAGGGCAACGTCGTCCTCCTCGGCACCTTGTCGAAGACGCTCACGCCCACGCTGGCGATGGGCTTCCTCGTGGTCCCCGGCCGGCTGGTGCCGGCGTTCGCGTCGACCCGGCGCGACCTCGGCCAGCCGGCGAGCCTGGTCGCGCAACACGCGATCGCCGCCTACCTGCGGGCGGGGGCGCTGCGCGCGCACACCCAGCGGATGCGCAACCTGTACCGTCGCCGCCGCGGCCTGGTCGTCGCCGCGCTGGCCGACCTCCCCGGTGCGACCGTGTTTCCGATGGACGGCGGGCTGCACGCCGTGGTGCAGACGGATCGTCCGGAGGCCGAGCTGGTCGCGTCGCTGGCCGCGTCCGGTGTCCGGGTGAGCGCACTGTCGGACTACTGGTCGGGTCCGACCACGCGTCGCGGCATCGTGTTCGGCTTCGGTGCCGTCAGCGAGCCGGACCTGGCCGCGGCCCTCGACATCATCGCCGGACTGCTGCGCGCGAGCCCGGCCCGCTGAGCCGCGGCACGCCTCCGGTACTCACGGGAGCCCCGCGGGCTCAGTGGCGATCCCCGGCCACACCGAGCCTGGCCCGCAGGTCGTCGAGTTCGGTCGCCTCGATCGGGTAGGTGTGCTCGGGCTGTGGGAACTCCCGCGCCCGGACGGCTCCGGCGTACGCGGTGAGTCCCTCGACCATTCCCGATCGGAGGTCGGCGAAGGAACGGACGAACCGGGCGAGGTGCCCCTCGGTGATCCCGAGCAGGTCGTGCCAGACCAGGACCTGCCCGTCGGTCGCCGCGCCGGCCCCGATGCCAATGGTGAGGCAGTCCAGACGCGCCGCGAGCAACGCAGTGACCTCGGCAGGCACGGCCTCGACCACGATCGCGAAGCACCCGGCCGACTCCAGCTCGAGGGCGTCCCGGATGAGCTGCGCGGCCTGCTCGGCCGTCCTGCCCTGCGCCCGGTAGCCGCCCATCGCGGTCGCCGCCTGCGGGGTGAGCCCGACGTGGCCCACCACCGGGATCCCGGCCCGGACGATCGCCCGGGCCCGGTCGACGATCGAGCCACCCCGTTCGAGCTTGACCGCCTCGGCGCCGCCCTCCTTGACGAACCGCTGGGCGGTGTGGACGGCGTCGAGATCGCTCGCCTCGTAGGAGCCGAAGGGGAGGTCGGCGACGAGCAGGGGGTGACGCAGCCCGCGCCGGACGGCCCGGGTGAGCACCAGCAGCTCCTCGACCGTTACCGGAACGGTGGACTCGTAGCCGAGCACGACGTTCGCCGCGGAGTCTCCGACCAGTACCAGGTCGACCCCGACCTCGTCGGCGATCCGGGCACTCGGGAAGTCGTAGGCGGTCACCATCACGACCGGCTCGCCGGCCGCCTTCTGCCGGGCCAGGGAGGACAGGGTGACCCGCTGCGGCTGCGTGCCGTGCCCGCTGGACATGCTCAGGCCTCCCCGGTGTCGTTCAGCGAGGCCACGTCGGCGTCCACCGTGATGATCCGGTTGCCCTGGTCGACGTGGACCACGCGGGGCACGTAGCCGGCGAGATCGTGCGGGGTGTACAGGCCGTAGGAGATCAGGATCACGGTGTCGCCGGTGTGCACGAGCCGGGCCGCCGCGCCGTTGACCTTGAGCTCGCCCGAACCCCGCTCGCCGGCGATGGTGTAGGTCTCGAAGCGGGCCCCGTTGTCGACGTCGACCACAGCCACCTGCTCGTGCACCCGGATGTCGGCGGCCTCCAGCAGGTCAGGGTCTACCGTGATCGAACCCACGTAGTGCAGGTCCGAGTCGGTGACGGTGGCGCGGTGGATCTTGCTCTTCAGCATCGTCCGGATCACGGGGCGACCTCCATGTTGTCGATCAGGCGAACCGGGCCGACGCGGGCAGCCAGGGCGATCAGGGCCGGACGCTCGATCCGTTCCAGCGGCGCGAAGGTGTCGGGGTCGACAACAGCAATGTACTCGGCCGTGATTGACGCCCGGGCCAGCTCCCGCGCCACCACAGCGGCCGCTGCCCCGGCGTCCCGCTCCCCGGCTGCGACCGCAGCCCGCCCCGCGGCGAGGCCCCGGTGCAGCACCGTCGCCCTGCGCCGCTGGTCCGGGTCGAGCCGGACGTTGCGGCTGCTCATCGCCAGCCCGTCAGGCTCCCGGACGATCGGCAGCACTTCGATCCGGACCGGCAGGTTCAGGTCGGTCTCCATCCGGCGCACGACCGCCACCTGCTGGGCGTCCTTCGCCCCGAAGTAGGCCACCTCGGGGGCGACCATGGCGAACATCTTCGCCACCACCGTCGCCACGCCGTCGAAGTGACCCGGCCGGTGGGCACCCTCCAGCACGTCCGCGATACCGGAGACGGTGACCGTGGTGGCGAAGCCGTCGGGGTAGACCTCCTCCACCGGCGGGGCGAAGAGGATGTCGGCGCCGCACTCGGCCGCGAGCCGGGCGTCGCGCTCCTCGTCCCTGGGATAGCCGGCCAGGTCGGCGGCCTCGTTGAACTGGGTCGGGTTCACGAACAGCCACACCACCACCAGGTCGCACGCCTGCCGGGCGGCCCGGATCAGCGACAGGTGGCCCTCGTGGAAAGCGCCCATCGTGGGCACCAGGCCCACCCGTCCGGCACCGGCCACCGCGGCCCGCACCGCGGCGACATCACGCACGATCCTCATCCCGGATCACCTCCACCATCGCGTCGTACAGGGCCAGGAGTTCGGGCGCACGCTCGCCCAGCGCGTCCCGTTGCCGCCTGATCGTGCCCGTGTCCCCCCGGGTGAGCGGGCCGGTCAGCGCCTCGGGACCGAGCCGGGCCCAGTTCTCCACCGTCGCCCGCACCAGGGGCAGCAGGTCGGCCCTGGTCAGCCCGGCCGTGCTGCCGAGGCGGAGCGCGGCCTCCTCCAGGCCCACCAGGAAGCTCGAGGCGATCGAAGCGGCAGCGTGGTAGGCGGCCCGATCCCGGTCCGCGATCACGATCGGGCGCATGCCCAGCCGGCGGGCCAGGACGCCCGCGACCGGGTGCCCCGCCACCGCGCATGCCGCACCCCGGAAGTCGACCTCGCCGCCCTTTGGGACGGTCATCAGCGGATGCAGCGAGAAGGCCTCGCTGCGGGCCAGGGGTTCAAGGGTGGTCGCACCCGAACAGTGGCCGACCGGGCGGCCCGCGGGGATCGCGGACGCGGCCCCTGCGATGGCGTGATCGGGGACGCACAACAACACCGCCCCCGCTCCGGGTCGCGGCAGCTCACCCCTGCGCAGCGGTCCCTCGACCTCGACCCCGGCCTCCCGCAACGCGTGGGCGAGTGCGGTGCCGAGGCGTCCGGCACCCACGATCGCGACCCGCTCCAGATCCTGCATCTTCTCCCAAACGCATGAGGACCGGGTGTCCACACCCGGCGGCGGGCGTCAAGTTTAGGCCGCGGCCGGCCCGACCCCGGACATCGACCACGGCGTCGGCAGCCGACGGGCCGGGCGCGCTCGTCCGCAAGGCCGCGGGCCGGTGTGGTAGGGACGAGCCGGCCTGTAAGCCGGATTCTGTGCCCTCACGGGCGGTGATCATCCATCTGCGACGGCTGTTGCCAACCGCCTTCGCCGTTGCCGGCGTGCGACCAACCCGGGCGCCTCGCGCGAGCAGCGCTCAAACGGCGTCCGCGGGTCCGCGTCCGAAGACTCGGACCCTTCTCGGTCTTGCTCCGGGTGGGGTTTACCGAGCCACCCCAGTCACCTGGGGTGCTGGTGGTCTCTTGCACCACCGTTTCACCCTTGCTCCTCCCTGCGGAGGGGCGGTCTGTTCTCTGTGGCACTTTCCCGCGGGTCACCCCGGGTGGGCGTTACCCACCACCCTGCTCTGTGGAGTCCGGACTTTCCTCTGCTCGCGCAGCGATCACCCGGCCGACTCGTCCGCCGCCCAGCGTATCGCCCGCTCCCGATGTGCCTCCACTCGCCCCGGCGCGTAGCCTGACCGGAGGACACCCCGGCAAGGAGGCCGTGTGAACCAGCTCAGCATCGGAGTCATCGGGCACTCGCGCAAGGAGAACGAACACCGGCTGCCACTGCACCCGGCCCACCTCGAACGGATCCCCGACGAGCTGCGACCACAGGTGTTCCTTGAGCACGGGTACGGCGAGCGCTTCGGGCTCCCTGACACCGAGCTCGCACCCCTGGTCGGCGGCTTCGCCTCCCGCGAGCAACTGGTCGCCGGGCGCGACGTGATCCTGCTGCCCAAGCCGGTGCTCGAGGACATCGACGGACTGCGGGAGGGTCAGACGCTGCTCGGCTGGCCGCACTGCGTGCAGGACGCCGAGCTCACCCAGCTCGCTATCGACAAGGGCCTCACCCTGATCGCCTTCGAGGCCATGAACCACTGGAACCCGGACGGATCGTTCAGCCTGCATGTGTTCCACCGCAACAACGAGCTCGCCGGCTACTGCTCGGTGCTGCACTCCATGCAGCTGACCGGGACCAGCGGTGATTTCGGA
Source organism: Actinobacteria bacterium HGW-Actinobacteria-5 (assembly GCA_002843035.1). Classification (GTDB taxonomy): domain Bacteria; phylum Actinomycetota; class Actinomycetes; order Propionibacteriales; family Propionibacteriaceae; genus Propionicimonas. The sequence continues at coordinate 21,784 of PHEV01000020.1, forward strand.
CGCCGGCTGCGCGCGGTCGTGATCGGCTTCGGCGCCACCGCCCGGGGCGCCGTCACCGCTCTCACCGCGCTCGGCGTCCACGACGTCGACGTGCTGACCACGCGGCAGACCGCGGCCGTCGCCGCGCCCATTCCCGCCACGCAGTTGGTGCACCTCGACACCGACCCCGACGGGGCGAGTGTCGCCGAGACCGAGGACGGACCCCGGCCCCTGCCCGAGTTCCTCGCCGGCTTCGACATCATCGTGAACTGCGTCCTGCAGGACACCGACGCGCCGATCATCTTCCTCCACACCGACGACCTGCCCCGGCTCTCCCCCGGCACCCTGATCGTCGACGTCTCCTGCGACGAGGGCATGGCGTTCAGCTGGGCCCGCCCGACCACCTTCGCCGAGCCGCTGTTCACCGTCGGCGACCGGGTGTCCTATTACGCGGTCGACCACAGCCCGTCGCACCTGTGGAACTCGGCCACCTGGGAGATCAGTGAGGCCCTGCTGCCGTTCCTGCCCACGGTGCTGGGCGGACCCGGGGCGTGGGACGCCGACCCGACGATCGCCCGGGCCATCGAGATCCGGGACGGGGTGATCCAGAACCCCGCGATCCTGTCGTTCCAGGCGCGCGACCCTCAGCACCCGCACCACCCGCTGGCGACCTAGTCCTCAACCGGGCAGGACGCGGAACTCCACCCGCCCGGACAACAGGTCGGCCGCGACCAGGGTCGCCGCCACCTGCTCGCCGAGAACGAGCTCTGCCCCCTTCACCTTCGCCTCCACGGCCGGCTCGGGGATCTGCAGGACGCCAAGGTCGTCCTCCGGATCGACCTCGAGCACCGTGCCGGTGAACGTGTGGCCCAGCTGCGGCGCCAGCACCATGGCTTCGACCAGGTCGACCACTCCCCGCTCGTACTTCTTGGCCCGGCGGTTCGAGTTGTCCATCACCGCAGGCAGGCCGGCCATCGACTGGCTCACCCAGTCCGGCACCTCCTGGCCCGCGCAGATCGCCACGCAGATCTCGCCGGTGTAGCGGTCGACCAGCCGACGCAGCGGCGCGGTCACGTGGGCGTAGGGCGCTGCAATCGCCGCGTGCAGCGGTTGCTCGGGGATCGTGCCGCGGAAGGCCTGGTACCCGGCTCCGCGGAACAGCAGCGTGCAGGAGTTCAGCATCGCGGCCTCCGCCGGAACCGACCCGTCCAGCCCTCGCACGAAGGTCGGGTACGTCTCGTCGTGGGGCCATCTGATGCCCAGTGCACCCGCGGTCCGGCGCAACTTCGCCAGGGAGTTGTCCCGCGCGGGCGGCAGCGTGCGGAGAATGCCCACGCCCGCCTCCAGCATCAGCCCGGCTGCGGCCATCCCGGTGGCCAGCGACAGCTGGGCGTTCCAGTCCTCGACCGGCAGCGTCGCGCGGAACTCGAGCGTCCAGTGGTCATCGGAGGCGACCACCTCCTGCTCGGGTACCGACAGGCTCACCCCGCCCCGGGCCGCTTCCAGGTCGAGTCGGAGCTTCCCGAACTCCCGAAGCAGTTCCAGCTGCTCGCCACCGGTGCCCGCGTCCAGCGCCGCCTGCGCCGCCACGTAGCCGAGCTTGGCGCGACTACGGACCAGGCCGCGCGAGACCCGCGTGGCCGTGGTCTGCCCGGACGCGTCGAACTCCAGTTCCCAGACCAGCGCGGGTCGCACCTGATCGGGCAGCAGGCTCGCCGCGCCGTCGGAGAGGGCCGAAGGGTGCAGCGGGGTCTTGCGGGTGGGCGCGTACAGCGTCTCGCCACGCTCGTGCGTCTCCGTGTCGAGACGGCCACCGGGGGTGACGAACGCTGCCACGTCCGCGATCGCGTACTCCAGCCGGTACCCGGAACCGGCGCGAGCGAGGTGGAACGCCTGGTCGAGGTCGGTCGAACTCTCCGGGTCGAGGGTGACGAACTCGATGTCGGTGCGGTCGGCGATCGGCAGCACAGGGGTCTTCGCCGCGTGCTCGGCTTCGGCCAGAACCTCGGCAGGGAAGCTCCCCGGCACCCCGAGGGACGCCCGCAGCCGGCGCAGGCCTTCGCGCAGGACGGGTGGCTCGCTCTGCCTCAGCGAGAGGTGGCGACTGGGCATTGCTCCTCCTCAGCGAAGGGTGCGGGAGTCCCTGTCGACGCGGGACGAACCGCACCGCGGCACCCGCGGTCGGGCCATCAGGGAAGCACTGACGAGGTCCGAACCAGGACGCGCTCGCACTCCTCGCAGCGCAGCACCTCGTCGGGGGCGGCAGCGGTGTAGGCGGTGAGGGCGCTCGAGGTGGCCTCCAGCTGGCATCCGCCGCACCGGCGCCCCTTGAGCTCCGCGGCACCGACGCCACCGGCGCGCTCGCGGATCCGGTCGTAGAGGGCCAGCAGGTCGGCAGGGATCTGGGTCGCGATGCCGTCGCGTGACTGCTGGTGCCCGGCACGCTCAGCGTCGAGTTCGGCCAGCTGCGCGTCCCGCGAGGCGATCAGGGCCCGCATCGATGCCTCGAGCTCGGCCAGTTCGGCCGCCTTCTGGTCCTGCTCCGTGGTTGCGGCCTCGAGCCGCTCCATCACCTCGAGCTCGATGTCCTCGAGATCGGAAATGCGCCGGCTCAGGTGTGTGATCTCATCCAGCATCGCGTTCAGCTGCTTCGGGTCGGTGACCACCCCCGCGTCCACCCGCTGCTGGTCGCGTGCCTGGCGCTCCCGCACCGGCACCAGGTCGGACTCGGCCTTCTCGACGTCCAGCTGGAGGTCGCCCACCCGGGTGCGGACGGCGACCAGGTCCTCACCGAGATGGGCCCGGGTGATCCGCGCCTCAGCGAGCGCAGCATGCTCGGGCAGGGAGCGGCGCCGATGCTCGAGCTGGGCGATCGCGGTGTCCTCGGCCTGCAGGTCGAGCAGCCGGAGCTGCGCCGTGGGATCAGCCTTCATCGGACCTCCTGGAGTTGTGGAGTCCGACTCTAGTGGCTGCGCGGGAGCCCGGTGCCCGGACCAGGTCGGGGACGGTTCCGAACTCGGTCCACCCGGACCAGGTTGGGGACGGTTCCGAACTCGGTCCGCCCGGACCAGGTTGGGGACGGTTCCGAACTCGGTCCACCCGGGGAACGGGACGAAGCTGTCACCGGCCAGTGCCGGACGGTCGTTCCGGCGCCCGCTCGGCGATGCGCGGCAGTTCTGTCCCGAATCGGCGCGGGGATAGCATGCGAGACATGACCGAGGAGCCCACCGACACCGAACCGCTCGTGATCCCCAACCGGCAGACGCCGTTCTCCGAGCCGTTCAAGGCGTTCATCCCGCAGGGCTGGGCCCCCTACCCCGACGAACTCCCGGCCGAACTGCCCGCCGCCGCGTCCGCAGCACTGCGGCGCCGGGCCCTGGCCGAGGCGTTCGCCGGTGAGCGACTGGTCATCCCCGCCGGCGGGCTGAAGCCCCGCGCGAACGACACCGACTACCGGTTCCGGCCGCATTCCGCATTCGCCTGGCTGACCGGACTCGGCTCCGACCGTGAGCCGGACGCCGTCCTGGTCCTCGAGCCGACCGACACCGGCCATGAGGCCACGTTGTACTTCAAGCCGCGTGCGCCGCGCACCGACCCCGAGTTCTACGCTGACGCCCGCTACGGCGAGATGTGGGTCGGCACCCGGGAGTCGCTGGCCGAGATGTCCGCGCTGACCGGGATCTCCTGCGCACCCATCTCGGAGTTCTCCGGCGCTCTGGCGAAGAATCTGTCCGCAGTGAAGGTGCGGCTCCTGCGCGAAGCGGACGAGACGATCACCGCCACCCTGGGCAGCCTCCGCGCCGAGGCCTCCGTCGACGCCGAAGCGGCCGAGATCGCCGATGGCGAGTTCCATGTTGCGCTGTCCGAAGCGCGGCTGGCCAAGGACCCCTTCGAGCTCGGCGAACTGCGGCAGGCCTGCGCCGACACCGCCGTCGGCTTCGAGGCAGTCGTGGCCGACCTGCCCGAGGCGATCCGGCGCGGCCGTGGCGAACGCTGGGTCGAGGGCGTCTTCGGGCTGCACGCCCGCCACCACGGCAACGCGGTCGGCTACGACACCATCGCCGCGTCCGGCGACCACGCGAACACGCTGCACTGGATCCGCAACGACGGCGAGATCCGGCCGGGCGACCTGCTGCTGATGGACGCCGGTGTCGAGGTCGAGTCGCTCTACACCGCCGACATCACCCGCACCCTGCCGGTTTCGGGCACCTTCAGCCCGGCCCAGCGCAAGGTCTACGAGGCAGTCCTCAAGGCAGAGGCCGCGGGGATGGCCGCCGCCAGGCCCGGCAACAAGTTCTCCGACGTGCACGCTGCCGCGGTCCGGGTCATCGCCCAGCACCTCGAGGCGTGGGGGCTGTTGCCGGTGACGGCCGAGGAGTCGCTCGACCCCACCACCGGCGGCCACCACCGCCGCTGGATGGTGCACGGCACCTCCCATCACCTCGGGCTGGACGTCCACGACTGTGCGCAGGCCCGCCAGGAGAACTACCGGGACGCGGAACTGCGCCCGGGCATGGTGATCACCGTCGAGCCGGGCCTGTACTTCAAGAGCACCGACTTGCTGGTGCCGGAGGAGTTGCGCGGCATCGGCGTCCGGATCGAGGACGACATCGTGATCACCGAGGACGGCTGCGAGATCCTCTCCGACCACTTGCCCCGGGACCCCGACGCCGTCGAGGCCTGGATGGCGTCCATCTGGGCGCGGTGAAACCCGGTCTGGACAGGCGCCCACGACAACGGGGAACGCCCTAGAGTGCTGCCCGGTCGGTCAACGGTGCCCGGCCACCTGGACAGGATGCGAAGGAGCGCTGAGTTGCCCGAGAACGTCGAGCCGATGGACGAGCTGAACCAACCGGACCCGATGCAGACGAAGGTGGTGCTGGACGAGTCCCAGATGCCCACGCACTGGTACAACATCGTCGCCGACCTGCCCACTCCGCCGCCGCCGCACCTGCATCCGGGCACCCAGCAGCCGCTGGTGCCCGACGACCTGGCCGCGCTGTTCCCGATGGGTCTGATCGAGCAGGAGGCGTCCACCGAACGCTGGATCGAGATCCCCAAGGCGGTACACGACATCTACCGGCTGTGGCGGCCGTCCCCGTTCTACCGGGCGCGCCGGCTGGAGCAGGCCCTGGGCACCACGGCCAGGATCTACTACAAGTACGAAGGCGCCTCGCCGGTGGGCAGCCACAAGACCAACTCGGCGGTCGCACAGGCCTACTTCAACAAGCTCGCCGGGCGCCTGCGCCTCACCACCGAGACCGGAGCCGGGCAGTGGGGCTCTGCCCTCGCCTTCGCCTGCCAGGTGTTCGGGATGAGCTGTGACATCTGGCAGGTGCGTTCGAGCTACGACGGCAAGCCCTATCGGCACGTGCTGATGGAGACCTTCGGAGCAAGCGTGGTGGCGAGCCCGTCCGAGCTGACCGACGCCGGACGCGCCCTGCGCGAGCAGTTCCCGGACACCTCCGGCTCGCTCGGCATGGCGATCAGCGAGGCGGTTGAGGCGGCAGCAAAGGACGAGAGCGCCAGCTACTCACTCGGTTCGGTGCTGAACCACGTGCTGCTGCACCAGACGGTGATCGGCCAGGAGGCGCTCAAGCAGCTCAAGCTGTTCGGCGAGCGCCCCGCGGACTACCTGTTCGCCTGCGCCGGCGGCGGTTCGAACCTGGCCGGGATCAGCTTCCCGTTCATCCGGGAGAACCTGGAGGGCCGTGCGGAGACGAAGATCGTTGCCTGCGAGCCGAAGGCCGCCCCGTCACTCACCGAGGGCGAGTACCGCTACGACTTCGGCGACACCGCCCACCTGACGCCGCTGCTGAAGATGTACTCCCTCGGCGCCGACTTCGTGCCGGACCCGGTGCACGCCGGCGGCCTGCGCTACCACGGCATGGCGCCGCTGGTCAGCCACTGCTACCACGAGGGCCTGATCGACGCGATTTCGGTGAAGCAGCTCGAGGCGTTCGAGGCCGGGGTGATGTTCGCCCGGGCCGAGGGCATCGTTCCGGCGTCGGAGTCGAACCACGCCATCGCCGGCGCGATCCGGCAGGCTCGGAAGGCGACCGAGGACGGCGAGTCGCCCGTGATCGTGATCGGCGTCTCGGGTTCCGGGCAGCTGGACCTGCCGGCCTACGCCGAGTTCCTCGCCGGGGACATGGCCGACAGCTGAGCAACGCAGAAGGGCCGCCCCCGGTGGGGGCGGCCCTTCTGCATGCACGACCTCAGGGGTTCGCGGAACCGCCGTCCTCCGGCTTCGCGGGCGCCTCGGGCGCGTCCGGGGGCTCGGAATAGCCGGGGCCGGTCGGGACGCCAGTGGGGTACGACGGCCCCGCGGACGGGTAGCCCGGCACCGGTGGGTAGCCGGGCGGGTACGCCTGCTGGGGGTACGGGTAGCTGCCCTGGCCCTGCGGGTAGCCGCCCTGCGGATAGCCGGCGGGAGGCTGCGGCGGATAGCCCTGCGGCGCCGGGGCGGCCGGGGCCTGGACCGGGTTGAACTGGGCGGCGCGGGCGCCCGGCATGGCCGAGATCAGCTCCCTGGCCTGCCCCGCGACCTTGTGCTCGGCCAGCACCTCGTACTTTGTGGCCATCGTCTGCGAGACCGAACGGAAGTCGCGCTTGCCCTGGCTCATCCAGTAGCCGAGGGCTGCGAACACGATCCCGACGATGATGCCCACGCCGAGGGCGTACAGGGCCAGGAACACGAAGTTTGCTGCGGGCATGAACAGCCACATCACCAGGGTGATCATCAGGCCGGTCGTGAGGCCGCTCTGCACGCCGGAGCCGATCACGGTACCCCAGCTGCGACGGCCGAGAACCCGCTCGATCGACCTCAGCTCGGTGCCGACGATGCAGAGGTTCTCGACCGGGAACTTCGCGTCGGCGAGGAAGTCCACCACCTGCTGCGCCTCGTCGTAGGAGCCGAACACCCCGACCGACTGGGGGTACTCGAGCTTGAAGAGGCTGCTCAGCCTCGGGACCGGCTGGCTCACTGGTTCTCCTCCATTCCGGCGGCCCGGCCACGGGCCAGGATGGCGGCGGCCAGTTTGACCCCCGCCTCGTCCACCATCTCGTCGTCGACCACGATCGCGCCCACCGCACCCTGCGCGAGTTCGGTGGCGTGGGCGTAGGCCGCCATGATCCGCTGTGCCCGCTCGAAGTCGGCGGGCTTCGGCGAGAACACCACGTTGCCGGCCTCCACCTGGGCCGGGTGCAGGACCCATTTGCCGTCATAGCCCAGGGCTGCGCTCAGCTCGGCCGAGCGGCGGAACCCTTCGACGTCGCGGATCGCAACGAACGGCCCGTCGATGGCCTGCAGCCCGTGTGCCCGCGCAGCGACCAGGATCGACATCAGCACGTGGTGGAACGCGTCCGCGGGGTAGCCGGCCGGCTGGGCGCCGACGTTCAGGCCGCCCATGCCGAGGCTCGCCATGAAGTCGCCGGGACCGAACACGAGGCTGGCCAGCCGCGGGCTCGCCGCGGCGATCTCGTTGACGTGGAGAAGGCCGACAGCGTCCTCGATCTGCACCTCGAGGCCGATCCGCCCGACCGGCAGTCCGGCGGTGTGCTCGACCTGGGTGAGCAGCAGGTCCAGCGCCTGAACCTGAGCGGCCGACTGGGTCTTCGGCAGCACGAGCGCGTCGATCCGGGCGCCGGCGCCGGCGCCGGCGACCACATCGATCACGTCGCCGTAGGTCCAGGGGCTCTCCCAGCCGTTCACGCGCACGGTGACCAGGCCCGCGGCGAAGCCGCGCTCATCGTTCAGCCCGGCGACGATGCGCTGCCGCGACTCCACCTTCACTGCGGGCGCGACCGCGTCCTCCAGATCGAGGAAGATCCCGTCGACCGCGAGCGTGCGGGCCTTCTCGATGAAACGGTCGGACGAGCCGGGAACGGCCAGGATGGTGCGGCGGGGAACGGCTCGATCGCTACTCACCGTTCCAGCCTATTGCAGGGCCGGGACGGTCCGGCTATGCGTCGCCTGTGTGAATCCTGCGGACCACCGACCGGTCGAGGTGCGCGGAGGAGGGTCAGCCGACCGGCGTGACGCCGAGCTTGAGGCCGGCCAGGTTCCGCTTGCGCGAGGCCAGTCGCTCGGCGAGTGCCATCAGGACGGCAGCCGCGGGACGATCCGGCCCGGTGGCCACCAGGGGGACGCCGAGGTCTCCGCCCGCCGCGAGTGAGGGGTCCATCGGCACCTCGGCGAGCAGGGGCACCTCGTAGCCGAGCCGCGCACTCAGCGTTCCGGCCACCTCGGCACCGCCACCGGTACCGAACACGTCCACGCGGTGGCTCTCGCCGCACTTCGGGCAGGTCACCTCGAGGTAGGCCATGTTCTCGATGACGCCGATCACCTTCTGGTCGAGCATCGATGCCATCGTGCCCGCACGCTCGGCCACCTCCGCGGACGCCTGCTGCGGCGTGGTCACCACGATTACCTCGGCGTTCGGCAGCTTCTGGCCCAGCGACAGCGCCACGTCACCGGTGCCCGGCGGCAGGTCGACGATCAGGTAGTCGAGGTCACCCCAGTAGACGTCGGCGAGGAACTGCTGCAGCGCCCGGTCGAGGATCGGCCCGCGCCACGCGATCACCTGGTCGCGGCTCTCCTTCAACATGCCGATGGAGATCACCCGCAGGCCCATCGTCGGTACCGGCATGATCATCCCGTCGACCGAGGTCGGCATGGCGTCCATCAGGCCGAGCATCTGCGGGATCGAGTGGCCGTAGATGTCGGCGTCCAGCACGCCGACGCTCTTGCCCTTCGCTGCCAGCGCCATCGCCAGGTTCACGGTGACCGAGCTCTTCCCCACCCCGCCCTTGCCGGACGCGACCAGCAGCACCTGGGTGAGCGAGTCTGGCTTGGCGAACGGGATGTCGCGCTCCTCACGTCCGCCACGAAGCTGCTTCTTCAGTTCGGCGCGCTGCTCCTCGCTCATCGCTCCGAGGCTCACCTGCACTCCGGTGATGCCCTCGACACCCGAGACGGCGTTGGTGACGTCGGCCTCGATCGTGTTCGACAGCGGGCAGCCCGAGATCGTGAGCAGCACCGACACGGACGCGACCCCTGCGTCGTCGACGTCCACGGACTCGACCATGCCGAGTTCTGTGATCGGGCGGTGGATCTCGGGGTCGATGACCCCGGCGAGTGCGGTGTGGACGGCAGTGACCAGGTCAGACATGGGCGCAACACTAGTTCGGTCCGCACGCGCGCCCAAACCGGAGTGGAATACCGGACGGGGTGCGAGGTTCAGTTCGTCCTGACCTTGGGATCCTCCGGGTCACGACCCAGCTCATCGAGCAGGTCGCGCAGCTCCGAGCGGATGAAGTCGCGGGTGGCGACGTCGTTCATCCGCATCCGCAGGGACGCGATCTCGCGCGCGAGGAAGTCCATGTCGGCGCGGGACTGCGCGGCCACCTCGCGGTCGTGCTCCAGGCTGACCCGGTCCCTGGCCTCCTGCCGGTTCTGCGCCAGCAGGATCAGTGGGGCGGCGTAGGAGGCCTGCAGGGACAGCGCAAGGGTGAGGAACAGGAAGGGGAACGGGTCCGGCGCCAGGGCCTGCGGTGCGAACACGTTCCAGAGCACCCAGGCGACGATGATGATCGTCATCCAGATCAGGAAGTGCGCCGTACCCATCCAGCGCGCGAACGACTCGGCGAAGCTGCCGAAGGTGTCCTGGTCCATCCGCATCCGCGGGAGCCACTCGTTTCGGCGGCGACCGGGCGTGTCGAGGCGGTTCTGCCTAGCCATCGGTCACCTCCACATCGAGCCGGTCCAGCTGCACCCCGCGCCAGTCGTTGGGCAGGATGTGGTCGAGCACGTCGTCGACCGTGACCGCGCCCAGCAGCCGCCGCTCCGCGTCGACCACCGGCGCACAGACCAGGTCGTAGGTCGCGAAGTAGCGACTCACCTGTGCGATGTTGCTCTGCGGGGTGAGCGGCGTGATGTCGGGGTCGATCAGGCCCGCGACCAGCATGGACGGCGGCTCGCGCAGCAGTCGCTGGATGTGCACGGCGCCGAGGTAGCGGCCGGTCGGGGTATCCATGGGGGGCCGGCAGATGAACGCCAGCGCCGCCATCGCCGGGGTGATCTCCTGGCGCCGGACGGCCGCGAGCGCGTCCGCGACGGTCGCGTCCGCGTTCAGCACAACCGGCTCGGGGTTCATCAGGCCGCCGGCGGTGGCCGCGTCGTACCTGAGCAGGGTCCGGACGTCCTTCGCCTCCTCCGGCTCCATCTGTTCCAGGATCGTCTCGGCCAGTTCGGAGTCGAGCTCGGCGATCAGGTCGGCGGCGTCGTCGGGATCCATCTCCTCGAGCACGTCAGCGGCGCGCTCGGTGTCGAGGGACGCGATCACGTCCACCTGCTCGTCCTCCGGCAGCTCCTCCAGCGCTTCGGCCAGCCGGTCGTCATCCATGGCCTGGACGACAGCCGCCCGCAGCAACGGATCCATGTCGTGCAGCTCCCGGGCCACGTCGGCCGGCTTGAGCTCGCTGAGTCGCATCACCTGCTGCTCGGCATCCCTGGGAGCCGGCTTCTCGATGAAGTCGGGCACCTCCGACCAGTCCACGATCGTGACGTGGCCACGCTGGAACGGACGCCGTCCAGCCTCACGCAGCGCCACCTCCGCGAGCACCCAGTCGTGGGAGCGATTGCGCTTGATGGCAACGTCGAAGATGGTCTCCTCGCCACTGGCTCCCTGCCGGGTCACCGTGCGGTCGAACAGGTTGTCGACCACCAGCGTCTCCCGCTCACGCTGGGAGAACCGCACCGTGTTGACCAGGCCGGAGATGATCACCTGGTTGGGGTCGATCGAGTGCACGCGCTCCATCGGGAAGAAGATCCTGCGCAGTGCGAACAGCTCCACCACCAGTCCCTTGACCCGCGGCGGACGGTTGCCGGAACGGTTCTGGATGACGACGTCACGGACCTTGCCGACCTGCTCGCCATTGGGGTCGAGCAGGGGCAGTCCCTTGATCCTCGAAACGAAGATCGACGATGCCGAGGTCACGTTCGGCAGGGTACCGCGTCCAGGCGTCCGAACCCATGCGGTGGAGGGTCAGGTCGCCTCGGTGTCCCAGGCCAGCGGGCCCGCAGCGACCGGCTCGGGAGCCGGATCCGGCTGGTAGCCCGGGGAGGGAGTCATCGACGCCGCCGCGAGTTCGGCCGCCACCGGCGCCAGGTCCGACTTCAGCGGCGCCAATTCGGACTTCACCGGCTCGAGTTCCGCCTGCACGGGATCGAGCAGGTGTTTGGTGACCATCGCTCTGGGGTTGGTCAGCTCGAGGTCGGCGAACTCGGGTCCGAGTTCCTCGCGCAGCTTGCCCTGGGCGTCGTTGGCGATGTTGCGCAGGTAGTTGAGGACACGGGCGGTCTTGCGGGCCAGTTCGGGCAGCTTTTCGGGACCGAAGATGATCACGGCCAGCACGGCCAGGACCAGGATCTCGGTCCAGTCGAAGTTACCCACGGCGCAAGGTTAGTCCCGGATCAGAGCCCCGACGCGGCGAGGATCGCGGTGAACGTGGTCGCCTGCTGCGGGGTGGCGTCCAGCAGCGGCTTGCGGACGGAACCGGGCGCGAATCCGCGGGCCGCCAGCCCCGCCTTGACCAGCATGCAGCCCTGGGTTGCGAACACACCGAGGTAGACCGGCAGCAGCGCGGCGTTCAGCGCGGTCGCGCGCGCCACGTCGCCGGCCACGAACGCGTCGATCATCTCCCGGGTGCGCCGCCCCGTGAAATGAGTGGAGGTGCCGACGACGCCGACACCTCCCACCGCGAGCAGGGGCAGGGTCATCGCGTCGTCGCCGGAGTAGTACGCCAGGTCGGTGGCGGCCATCACCTGGGCGGAGGCGACCGGCTGGGCCTTCGCATCCTTCACCGCGACGATGTTCGGGTGCCCGGCGATCTGGATCATCGTTGCCGTCTCGACCGGGATGCCGGCGCGGTGCGGAATGTCGTAGATCATGATCGGCAGGCTGGTGGCGTCCGCGACGGTCAGGAAGTGGTCGGCCAGCGCGTCCTGCGGCGGCCGGCTGTAGTACGGCGTGACCACGAGCAGGCCGTGGACGCCGGCCTGCTCGGCCTGCCGGGCCAGCTCGATCGTGTGGTGGGTGTCGAAGGTGCCGACGCCGGCCACGATCTTCGCCCGGTCACCGACCTCGGCCAGCACCGCTTCGAGCAGGGCGAGCTTCTCTGCGTCCGTGGTGGTCGGAGACTCCCCCGTGGTGCCGTTGACCACCAGCGAGTCGTTGCCCTGCTCGTCGACGAGATGAGCAGCCAGGCGCCTGGCCTCGGCGAGGTTCAGTGACCCGTCCACGGCGAACGGGGTGACCATGGCCGTCTGGACCCGACCAAAAGGCAGCGCTGTCATGGGGGTAAGCCTAGGCGGTTCGGGCCGGGGCCACCTCGACTCCGTCTCACCCCTTTGTCGAGACTCCCCACCCGGCTTTGGGTCCGCACTCTTCGGTGGAGGGCCGCCTCGCTAGGCTGAGCGCGTGACTGCACCGAAGAACCCCTCTCGCGCGTCCGCGATCGCGGCGACGCTCGCCTTCGCCGAAGCGTTCGTCGCGGAGTCCGACGGTGCCGAGGCAGCTCGTCGACGCGCAGACGACCTCGGCGTGGAGTGCATCAGCACCGGCGTGGCGGCGACGCTCACGCTGCTCGCCAGGGTGGTCAATGCCCGGGCCGTGGCCGAGATCGGCACCGGGACGGGCGTCTCCGCGCTGGCCCTGCTCGCCGGCATGGCCTCCGACGGCGTGCTGACCAGCATCGACGCAGAGGCCGAGCATCAGCTGGCCGCGCGGGAGGTACTCACCGCGGAGGGCGTGCCGAGTCGCAGGGTGCGGTTGATCGCGGGGCAGGCGCTGAGCGTGCTGCCCAAGCTCACCGACGGCGCCTACGACCTGGTCTACATCGACGGCGATCCCCTCGAGTACGTCGAGTACGTCGCCCAGGCGCAGGGGCTGCTGCGCCCCGGCGGGGTGCTCGTGCTGCACCACGCCCTGTGGCAGGACCTGGTCGCCGACGAGCGCAACGAGGACGACGAGCCGCTGATCATCCGGGAGGCGCTGGAGGCCGTGCTGACCGACGAGTCCTTCACCCCCGCACTGCTGCCGGTCGGTGACGGCCTGCTGGTCGCGGTCAGGAACTGAGCCCGGCGTCGGCCGTCCGGATGGTCCCCGGACGCACCCGCGTGATCAGGTAGACCCAGGCAGCCAGCGAGAGCACCACGGCGCCGACGAAGGTCGCCGCGAGGCCGTACCGCTCCGCCCCCACGCCACCGGCGAGCGCGCCGAGCGGCATCAGTCCGAGGCCGAGGGTCCGGCTCGCTCCGCCGACCCGACCCAGCAGATGGCCCGGCACCAGGCGCTGTCGCCACGACTGGGCGATCACGTTGCCGATGGTATTGGTCACCCCGACCGCGGCGAGCGCCGCGGCGACCACCCAGGGGTCCGGCCACCACACCGGCACGAGCAGGAGCACGATGCTGATCACGAGAGTGGCCTTGACGGTGAGCAGTTCGCCGAGCCAGTGCTGCGTCCGCTCGGCAAGGAGGGAGCCGAGCACGGCCCCCGCCGCGAAGCCGAGCATCATCAACGGGTACTGGGCCTCGGTCAGTCCGATCGCCGAACCCGGCCCGACCGCCCAGAGCACGAACACGGCGAAGTATCCGGTGAGGGCGAAGTTCATCACGCTGCCGGCGATCACCAGCGGGCGCATCACCGGGTGGGCGAAGAGGAACCGCAGGCCGGCACGCACTTCGGTGAGGGCGCTCGGACGGTCTGCCCCGACGTCGCCAGGGGCCTTGCGGAAGTCGCCACGCATCCCGACGGCCAGCACGAGCGCGGCCAGCGCCGCGAGGGCGGCCGACGTCCCGAACCCGATCCCCGCGCCGAGCACGACCAGCCCGCCGGCCAGTGGAGCACCAAGGAAGCTGTTGGCCACCTGCTGCACCCCGATCACGCGTCCGTTGGCCGCCGACAGGCGCTCTGCCGGCACCAGGTCGGGCACGATCGAGGTGGCGCCGAGGTCGGCGAACACCTCGGTGGCGCCGTAGGCGAGCACGAGCATGACCAGCCAGACCATGGTCAGCCCTGCGGTGGCGCCGAGCCACGCCCCGACCCCGAGCACGCCTGCCCTCACGGCCAGCGCGACCACCTGGACGCGACGGCGGTCCACCCGGTCGATCACGACCCCGGCGGCCAGCCCCAGCACGAGCCACGGCAACCACGTCGCCGCGGACAACAGTGAGATCTGGGTCGGCGAACCGGTCAGCGACAGCGCGAGCAGCGGCGCGAGCGTGCCGAGGATGCCGTCGCCGAGGTTCGCCAGCCCTGTGGACGCCAACTGCGCGGCGAAGGGACGCCCGAGCGGCGCCCGGCGGTAATCGGAGGCGAGCGCCTCGGCGGGGGTAGCTGCGGACACGTCGCCCTCCTCGTATGCTGGATACCGCAGAGGAATCTCTGCAAAGACTTCTATGCAAAGGTATCTCTGCATATGCCGGATGGCAAGAGCACGCACCAACGCCGCACGCCACTCACGCCCGAGGCGCTGAAGGCGTTCGCGCATCCCCTGCGGATGGCGCTGTACGCCGAACTCGCCCAGCGCGGCCCGGCCACGGCCAGCCAGCTGGCCCGGGCCCTGGGTGAGAGCAGCGGCCAGACCAGCTACCACCTGCGCCAGCTCGAGCGGCACGGCTTCGTCGAGGATGATCCGCACCACACCGGTGGCCGCGAGCGCTGGTGGCGTCCGCTCGGTTTCGCGCTCAAGGAGACGGAGCTCTTCCTCAGCCCGGACACCGCGATCCCGGCCAGGGAGGTCATCCAGCAGTCGATCGCTGAGCGCGCCGCGGCCCTGACCGGGTGGCTGGAGGACTTCGACCCGGCGCTCGAGACCCCCGGCCAGCTCAGCGCCACGACCCTGGCCCTCACCGACGACGAGGCTGAGGAGCTCGGCAACGAGCTCACAGCCCTGATCGAGCGCCGCACCGACGAGTTCCGGGACCGGGAGCAGCGCCCTGGAACCCGGCGCTTCCGCATCTACGCCGACATCGTCCCGGTGCCGGGCTGGACGCAGGACTGACCCTCCGGGCCACGGCCTGCTCCCGCCCGCGGCCGGGAGCCGAGCCGGCGCACATCAGGATCGGATTCGTCCCGAAGCCTCCACACGGAACCGGGCCGCCCGTGCGACTCGCACGGACGGCCCGGTTCGTCAGCGTCACCAGTTGCCGGGGACCTCTTCGTTCTTGGCCACCACCGTGAGCCCGTTCTCGACGTGGAATCCGCGAGCCCGGTCGTGCTCGGCGTTCACGCCGATCTCCACACCGTCCGGCACGACCACGTTCTTGTCGAGGATCGCCCGCCGGATCACGGCGTTGCGCCCGATCCGGCAGCCGGAGTAGATCACCGACTCCTCGATCTTCGCCCACTTGTCGATCATGACGTTCGGGGAGAGCACCGAACGATCCACGTCGCCACCGGAGATGATGCAGCCGGCACCGACGATCGAGTCCTCCGCGGTGCCCCGCAGCGTGAACTTCGCACCCGGCAGCTGGGCCTGTGAGGTCCAGATCGGCCATTTGCGGTTGTACAGGCTGAACTCAGGTTCGACCGAGACCAGATCCATGTGCGCCGCGTGGTACGCCTCGATGGTGCCGACGTCGCGCCAGTAGTTGCGGTCCTTCTCGGTCGACCCGGGCACGTTGTTGGCGGTGAAGTCGTAGACCTGGGCCGAACCCTGGGAGACGAAGCCGGGCACGATGTTGCCGCCCATGTCGTGGCGGGAGTCCGTGCTCGCCGCATCGTCGTTGAGCGCCTCGACGAAGGCCTTGCGGGTGAACACGTAGTTCCCCATGGACGCGAACGACTCCTCCGGCGAGTCGCTCAGCGCGGGCGGGTCCTTCGGCTTCTCGAGGAAGGCCTTGATCTTCCCGTCCGGAGCGGCGTCGATGATGCCGAACGCGCTCGCCTCCTTGCGAGGCACCCGGATGCCGGCGATCGTCGCGTCCAGACCCGAATCGATGTGGGCGTTGACCATGTCCTCGACGTTCATCCGGTAGATGTTGTCGGCACCGAAGACCACCACGTAGTCGGGGTCCTCGTCGTTGATCAGGTTCATCGACTGGAAGATCGCGTCGGCGCTGCCCTGGTACCACTGCTTGCCGGTGCGCTGCTGGGCCGGAACCGAGGTGACGTAGGAGCCGAGCAGTGGCGACATCCGCCAGGTCAGGGAGATGTGCCGGTCGAGCGAGTGGGACTTGTACTGGGTGAGCACACAGATCTTGGTCAGGTCGGAGTTCACCAGGTTCGACAGCACGAAGTCGATCAGCCGGTAGGTGCCGCCGAACGGGACGGCAGGTTTGGCCCGGTCCGCCGTCAGTGGCATCAGACGCTTGCCCTCGCCACCAGCCAGAACAATGGACAGAACGTTCGGTCCGCTAGTCATACCCAGAACCTAGGACGTCGGGCGAGCCCTCACAAGGAAACCGGAGAATTGCCCGAGGCGATCTGAACCCGCCCTTGTCAGCGCGGGCGAACCGACCGTTCCCGCCCCGGCGGGGAGGGTTCTGTGACACGATCGCGCTATGGCACTGCGAGTATCGATCCTCACCCGGGAGTACCCTCCCCACATCTACGGCGGCGCAGGGGTCCACGTCGGCCAGTTGGTGCCCCAACTGCGCAAGTTCACCGAATCCGTCGAAGTCCAGTGCATGGGCGAGCCCCGCGAAGGTGCGACGGCTCACGCCGAGGACTTCCCGCCCGGAGCCAATGCGGCCCTCCGGGTCCTGGGCGCCGACGTGTCGATGGCCAACGCCATCGGCGACGTCGACGTGATCCATTCCCACACCTGGTATGCGAACTTCGCCGGGTTGATCGGCTCGAAGTTCCGGGACGTCCCGCACGTGGTCACCTCGCACTCCCTCGAGCCGCACCGCCCGTGGAAGGCCGAGCAGCTCGGTGGCGGCTACCGGGTCTCGTCCTGGGCCGAGAAGACCGCGTTCGAGGATGCGGCGGCGGTGATCTCGGTGAGCGAAGGCATGCGCTCCGACGTCCTCGCGTCCTACACCTCGCTCGACCCCGACCGGGTCCACGTGGTCAAGAACGGCATCGACCCCGAGGAGTTCAAGCCCGACCACAACACCGATGTCGTCGATTCCCTCGGTGTCGACCGCGATCGGCCCCTGGTCGTGTTCGTCGGACGGATCACCCGGCAGAAGGGCCTGGTGCACCTGGTCCGTGCGGCCCAGCAGTTCGACGCCGACACCCAGTTGCTGCTGCTCGCCGGCGCCCCGGACACCCCGGAGATCGCCGCCGAGTTCGACACGGCGTTCGCCGAACTCAACCAGGCCCGGGCCGGCAACGTGACCTGGGTCCAGGAGATGCTGCCACGGGCATCCGTGCGACAGGTCCTCACCCACGCGACGGTCTTCGCCTGCCCGTCGGTCTACGAGCCGCTCGGCATCGTGAACCTCGAGGCGATGGCCTGCGAGACGGCCGTGGTGGCGTCCGCGGTGGGCGGCATTCCCGAGGTGGTCGTCGACGGCGACACCGGGACGCTGGTGCCCTATGACCCGAAGCAGGCCGCGGATCCCGCGTTCGTCGCGGGATTCGAGACGGCCTTCGCGGAGGCGATCAACCGGCTCACCCGAGATCCCGCCCTGGCCGAGCGCTACGGGAAGGCCGGCCGCACGCGCTGCGTCGAGGAGTTCTCCTGGGAGAAGATCGCCCGCGAGACCGTCGCGGTCTACGAGAAGGCGATCGCGTTCCACCAGTCCCACTGACGAAACGGCGGCGGGCCCCGGGGATCTCCCGGGGCCCGCTGCGTGTCGATTCGTGCTGGTCAGGCGACGACGACGCCCTCCAGGGCTGCCTTCAGTTCGGCCGCCTCGGTGGCGTTCATCTCGATGACGAGGCGCCCGCCGCCCTCGGCCGGGATGCGCATGGCGATCACGCGACCCTCCTTGGCCACCTCGATCGGGCCGTCACCGGTCCGCGGTTTCATCGCTGCCATCGCATACCTCAATTTCTGCTTTTGTGGATCCAACTGGACCCATTATTCCACTTCGCACCCTCAGCCGCGGGACACAGCCGCTCCCGGTGAGGCTGACGGGAGCGTGCGGGCGCGCGGTCCTCAGGCGCCGAGGTGCGGGTCGACGTCGCGGGCGTCCAGCTGCCGCGCGAGCAGGTCGAGCAGTTCGTCGACCTGTTGCATCGAGTACCCGCGGGCGACCACGCCGAAGCGCAGCCCGCGCAGGTCGTCACCGGTCAGCACGCCGTTCGGCAGATGCGGACGGGGGGTGTCGGTGACGGTGGCGGGCATCTCCCCCAGCCGTCCGCTCGCGGCGATCGCAGCCACGCCGAGGACCACCACGGCGCCCATCGCCAACACCCATTCCATGCCCGGAACTCTACCCAGCCCTGACCGTTGTCCGTCGATGCTCAGGACATCTGGGCCGTCGCTGCCACCGGGGCGTCCGGGCCTGGCCCGGTGACCAGCGCGACCGCCCGATCGGGATCATCGGTGAGCTGGAGCAGGTCGAGGTCGGGGCGGGAGACGTAGCCGTCGGCCAGGACCGCGTCGTGCAGCCACCCGAGCAGCGGGGTCCAGAAGCTGCTGCCGAACAGCACGATCGGGAAGGACGACACCTTGCGCGTCTGCACAAGGGTGAGCGCCTCGAAGACCTCGTCGAAGGTGCCGAAGCCGCCGGGCATCACCACGAAGCCTCGCGAGTACTTCAGGAACATGACCTTGCGCGCGAAGAAGTAGCGGAAGTTGATCCCCAGCGAGACGTACTTGTTCAGGGACTGTTCGAAGGGGAGCTCTATGCCCAGCCCGACGGACAGGCCACCGGCCTCGAGGGCCCCCTTGTTGGCCGCCTCCATGATGCCGGGGCCGCCTCCGGTGATCGTGGCGAAGCCGGCCTCCGCGAGTCCGCGTCCGATCCTGGTGGCCGCCTCGTACATCGGATCCTTGCGCGGGGTCCGGGCGGAGCCGAACACGCCGATGCCGGGGCCGATCTCGGCGAGAGTGCCGAAACCCTCCACGAACTCGGACTGGATGCGCAGCACCCGCCACGGGTCGGCGTGCACCCAGGCGCCATCGCCCTTGCTCTCCAGCAGCCGTTCGTCGGTGGTGGTGGCGAGCACCTGGTCATGGCGCCGAACCACCGGGCCCTGGGTGCGGCTTCGTTTGCTCACGCCGGCCATTATCCGCCCC
>PHEV01000185.1 GCA_002843035.1 Actinobacteria bacterium HGW-Actinobacteria-5
CCACACAGGCTGCAACGCCTTAGCGGCCGCCATGCTCGCGCCTGCTGCGGCGAGGGCGGAGGTGGTGTCGAACTTCGACCACACAGGCTGCAACGCCTTGGCGGCCGCCATGCTCGCGCCTGCTGCGGCGAGGGCAGGCGTCGTCGCCTCCTGACCGCCGGAGCCCGCGGTCCCGTCTGAGTCGTCGTTCACCCCCTAATGCTGGCACGTCGTGCCGACACTGCGACTCTCCGCTTTTCTTGATTGCCGTTCCGCCAAGACCCCGCCCACCGGCTGTCGGAGTGTGTACGACTCTGGGGTTCTTCGCGCATGGGGCAGTGGGAGGGTAGATGTTTGGGCCACCCGGGACAGACGAAGGGAGATCCGAGGCATGGCCACCGTTGATGAGCACTGCGGCGATCTGCCCTAGTGAGGTCCGGTTCGCCACTCCCGAGACGCGGCGTCGTCGCTAGTGGCGGCGAAATACCTTGTGGCGAGGCGGGAACAAGTAGATCGTCAGCCTCGTTGAGTATGCTGTAGGCAAAGCTCGTTTCAAGAACGATGACGAAGGGAGGCCCTCAAGATGGCAACTGCTATGGATGTGCTTGCGTACATGAGGGCGCTCGGCCATACCTTCAACGGTGAGTTCCAGGCGCAGAAGCTCGCGTATTACGCCCAGGCGTGGAGCGTCGCGTGGGATGGTGCTCCGCTCTTCGACGAGTCAATCGAGGCTTGGCGGATGGGGCCCGTCGTGCGAAGCGTTCGCTATGCCCTAGACGTCCGGCAGCCGGCGCCTAACCCTGAGGCTCCGCTCACGCCGCAGCAGAAGGAGAACATCAAGGCCGTTCTCCGTTACTACGGCAGGATGAGCGGTGCAGACTTGGCCGATCTCACGCATGCCGAATCGCCTTGGAAGACAGTGTGGGGCGATCGTCGTCCGCACGACACGTGCTCGGATCCGATCCCTCTGGATCTGATGCGGCGTGAGTACACGCGTCAGAGTATTGAGGGGAAGGGCCCGGAGCGGGTTGCTCTGGGTGCGCGCCCAGCCGAGCCTGTCGACGTCCGCCGTCTGGCGGAGGAGGCGAACAGGCGCTGGAGCCGCACGATGGCTCTGCTCGCGGAGTGACCGTCAGGCTCACCTTCTCGGAGGTGCACGACAACTACTGTCGCGAGATCGCGGCTGGTGAGCTGATGAATCGGGGAGCACTGGAAGGTGCCCTTGAGGCTCCGTTCGGCGGGATTGGGGACACCGAGTTCTACCCGACGCTGTACGAGAAGGCGGCCCGCTTGGCCTACGGCATCTGCCAGGCGCACGCGTACCAGGACGGCAACAAGCGCCTGTCGTGGCTAAGCGCGGTCGTCTTCCTCGCAGCGAATGGAGTGGTGATCGAGGTAGACCAAGACGAAGCAGCCCACGTGATCCTCGCTGTTGCTGCTGGTGAGTGCACACCGGAGCAACTCACCCTGTGGTTCGTCGACTGCACCTCAGCCGCGTTGCTCCCAACCACCACCAGGGCTTAGGGCGACATCTACGGAACAGTCGTCACCCTCACACAGGTGAGACCGCGTCACGTGAGGATTCACGCTAGTTCCGGGGCTCGGCAGCGGGGCTGCTTCACAGTCCGCAACAAGTCCGCAAGGTAGTCACAACTGGTCGCTGTCTTCAACGGTAGAGATCACGATAAGAGCTTGTCAGAGCCCTATTGCTCGAACCGTCACCGGTGCCACCGGAGCGGTACGAGCCCGAGATGTACTACGACATGTGATCGCTTCGCGATCGAGGTACTGACCAGTGGCCCGGGGGATTCGTCCCCCGGGCCACCGCCCTGTCCCCCTCCGCGTCGAGGGCCAGCCTTCACGCCGAGGGCTCGACCCCTGGGTCGGGCTCGGCGGGAAGACGGGCGCCCGGTGGTCCCGGCGATCGGGGACGGCGCAGCGTGACATGATCGTCCGGTGTCCGCCTGCATCATGGTCAGCCCGGTGGAGGCGTCCGCGACGACGCCGATCGCCGACCGGCTGCACGTCGTCGACTCCGCCACGCCCCAGGTGTCCGTCCTCGACCTGGGAGTGACCCGCGGCGACGGGATCTTCGAGGTACTCGGCGTGATCAACGGCCACCCGCAGTCCGTGGACGCACACCTGCGCCGGCTGTCGGTCTCAGCCGCCATGCTCGACCTCCCCCGACTCGACCTGGACGCCATCCGCGCCGCCATCCACCGCGTCGTCGAACTCGCCGAACCACGCCCGGAATACGTGGTGAAGCTGGTCGTCACCCGCGGCGTCGAGGGCTCCGGCGTGGCCACCTGCTGGGTGATCCCGCTCACGCTGCCCGACGACTTCGCCGGCGAGCGCGCCCACGGCCTGCGCGTGGTGCTGCTCGACCGGGGCTACCCACACGACATCGCCGCCCGCTCGCCGTGGCTGCTCACCGGAGCCAAGACCCTCTCCTACGCGGTCAACAAGGCGGTGCTGCGCGAGGCCGCCCGCCGTGGCGCCGACGACGTCATCTTCACCTCCACCGACGGCTACGTGCTGGAGAGCCCGAGCTCCACCCTGATCGCCCGCTACGGCAACCGGGTCTGGACGCCGTCCACCTCGCAGGGCATCCTGCGCGGAACCACCCAGGGCGCGGCGTTCGAGTTCTTCGCCGATGCGGGCTACGCCACCTCGGAGGTGCTGCTGCGGGTCGAGCAACTGTGGGACGCGGATGCGCTGTGGCTGGCCAACTCCGCGCGCATGCTGGCTCCGATCCGGGAACTCGACGGACGCCACGTCCCGATCGACCGGGAACTGACCGACGCGGGGAACGCCGCCCTGCTCGCCCGCACCGAGTAGCCCCGGGAAGGGTACGGACGGCATGGCCCGCGACAGCGAGCTCTGGCAGGGCGCCTACAAGATCCCGTGGGACGACCCGGACTTCAGCGCCCGGATGCTCGCCGAACACCTCTCCCAGGAGCACGACCTGGCCAGCCGCCGGACGGAGTGGATCGAGCGCCAGGTGGCCTGGCTGCACGAGACGATGCTCGCCGGGCGGGGGTCCCGCGTGCTCGACCTCGGCTGCGGGCCCGGCCTCTACTCCCACCGGCTCGCCACGCTCGGCCACCGGGTTCACGGGATCGACTTCGGCCCGGCCTCGATCGCCTACGCGCGAGCCCACGACGACACCGGACGCTGTGACTTCACCCTCGCTGACCTGCGCACGGCCGACTTCGGCGGACCGTACGAGGCGGCGATGCTCCTCTACGGCGAGCTGAACGTGTTCCCGCCGTCCGACGCCCTGGCGATCCTGCGCCGGGCGCGAGCGAGCCTTGCACCCGGCGGACGGTTGGTGATCGAGCCGCAGACCTACGCCGGCGTCCTCGCGGCCGGGCAGGCCCCTTCCGCACAGGAACACCTCGCGTCGGGGCTGTTCTCCGACCGGCCGCACGAGTTCCGCGCGGAGAACCGCTGGCTGCCCGAGGACCAGGTCGCGGTGACCACCTTCACGATCACCGACACCGCCAGCGGAACCGTGCGGACCTGTCGCAGCACCACCCGGGCCTGGACCGACGACGAACTGCGCGCGTTGCTGGTCGACGCAGGCTTCACCGACCCGATGCGCCGCGACGACTGGCCGGTCGACAACCCGGGCCTCATGCTCTGGACCGCGGTGCGTCACTGACCCTCGTGGTTCGTCACCCCGCAGGGAGCGGCGCTGCCGTGACCCGTGGCGCGTGGTGTCTAGGGTTGGGGCCGTGACTGAACAGGTGGTGGCCGTCCTGGGCCGCGGCGTCGTACCCCGTGATACTGCCCTGCTGCTCGCCGACGACCTCGGGTTCACCCGCGGGGACGGCTGCTTCGACGCTGCTCGCGTCGTGGTCAGGGACGGCACCCCCCGCGTCGACCACCTCGACCGGCACCTGGCCCGGTTCGCCCGCTCGGCGGCCGCGCTCGAACTGCCCGCCCCGGATCAGGACTCCTGGCGCGCCCTGATCAACGAGGCTCTCGCTGCCTGGACCGGGACCGGCGAGGCCGTGCTCAAGCTGGTCCTGACCCGCGGGCCCGAGCACTCCACGTCCGGCACCACGGCACTGCTCACGATCACCGCGGCCGCCGACGCGACCAGCGCCCGGCAGGGGGTCAGGGGCGCCACGCTCAGCCGCGGCTACGCCAGCGACGCCTTCCGCGATGCCCCGTGGCTGCTCGGAGGCGTGAAGTCGCTGTCCTACGCGATCAACGTCGCGGCCAAGCGCGAGGCCGTCCGCCGCGGCGTCGACGAGATCGTGTTCACCTCCAGCGACGGGTACCTTCTCGAGGGTCCGACCACCGGCCTGCTCGTCGCCGCGGACGACCAGCTCTGGACTACTCCCCTGGCCGGCACCGGTGTGCTCGAGTCGGTGACCATCGGCGTGATCCTGGACGCGGCGCGGGCCGAGGGTGTGCCCACCCAGGAAGCCCTGTTCCGCGCCGACGACCTGCCCGGGACCGACGGTGCGTGGCTCGTCTCCGCCATCCGCGGAGTCCTGCCACTGGTCGAGCTGGACGGGGTCAGGCTCCCCCACAACCCGCAGCTCAGCGCCCACATCGCCGCCACCGCAGGGTTCCGATAACACACCGGGGCGCACGTCTCCACCACCCACTCGTGGGCGGATACCCCCCGGCGTACCTGGGCGGCTGCCCTACCGTGGACTCATGAAACTGGTCGTCGTCGGCGGCGTGGCCGCCGGAGCATCTGTCGCCGCCCGGGCTCGCCGCCTGGATGAATTCGCCGAGATCGTCGTGTTCGAGAAGAGCCACCACGTCTCCTTCGCCAACTGCGGCCTGCCGTACCACATCGGTGAGGTGATCACCGACCGCAACCGCCTGCTCCTGCAGACCCCGGAGAGCCTGCGCGAGTCGCTGGACATCGACGTCCGCATCGCCACCGAGGTGGTCGCCATCGACCGTGAGAACAAGACCGTCACGGTGCGGGAACTGGACGAGGGCCGCGAGTACACGGAGAGCTACGACAAGCTCGCCCTGTGCATGGGGGCACGCGCGATCCGTCCGCCACTGCCGGGGCTCGACCTGCCCGGCATCCACGTGCTGCGCCGGATCAGCGACATGGACGCGATCAAGACCATCGTGGACGCCGCAGCGAGCAGGACGAAGAGCGGGAAGGCCAGCGGGCTGCGGGCCGTCGTCGTCGGGGCCGGCTACATCGGCCTGGAGATGGCCGAGAACCTGGTTCACCGCGGCGCGAAGGTGGACGTGGTGGAGATGGCCGACCAGATCCTGCCGCCGCTGGACCGGGAGATGTCCATCCCGGTGGAGCACCACCTCGCGTCC
>PHEV01000186.1 GCA_002843035.1 Actinobacteria bacterium HGW-Actinobacteria-5
GTCATCATCCGGAGCCCGCTGCAGTTCAACGACCGGCTCAGCGCCGCGACCGGGGCCTCGGTCTGGCTGAAGCGCGAGGACCTGCAGCCGGTGCGCTCCTACAAGATCCGCGGCGCGTACAACCTGATCTCCCAGCTCGACGAGGCCCATCGGGCCGCCGGTGTGGTGTGTGCCTCGGCCGGCAACCACGGCCAGGGCGTCGCCTTCGCGTGCGCCCGGCTCGGCATCCGGGGACGGATCTTCGTACCGGCCACGACCCCGCGCCAGAAACGGGAGCGCATCCTCGCCCTCGGCGAGGGCAAGGTGGAGCTGGTCGTCACCGGCGACACCTACGACGAGGCGGCGGCCGCAGCCCGGCTCGAGGCCGGCGGCACCGGGGCCACGGTCGTTCCCGCCTTCGACGACCCGCGCACCATCGCCGGCCAAGGCACCGTTGCGCGGGAGATCGTCGACCAGTTCGGCACTCCGCCCGACGTGCTCGTCGTTCCCGTCGGTGGTGGGGGGATGATCTCCGGCTGCCTGGCCTACCTGGGCGAGCGGCACCCCGGAGTGAGCGTCATCGGCGCCGAGCCGGCGGGTGCGGCCTCGATGGCCGCGGCGCTCGCCGCGGGGCACCCGGTCGAGCTGGACGAACTGGACACCTTCGTGGACGGCGCGGCGGTCCGGCGGGTCGGTGAGCTCACCTTCGGGACCGTGCAGCGGTACCAGCCCGAGCTCTACGCGGTGCCCGAGGGCCGGATCTGCTCGGAGATGCTCGCGCTCTACCAGACCGAGGGCATCGTCACCGAGCCCGCCGGCGCCCTCGCCGCAGCGAGCCTGGGCCTGTACCGTCCCGAGCCCGGCCAGACCGTCGTCGTGATCATCTCCGGCGGCAACAACGACGTCTCCCGGTACGCCGAGATCGTGGAGCGTTCGCTGGTCTACGAGGGCCGCAAGCACTACTTCCTGGTGAACTTCCCGCAGGAGCCGGGCGCGCTGCGGCGGTTCCTCGACGAGGTGCTCGGCCCTGACGACGACATCACCCACTTCGAATACGTCAAGCGCAGCAATCGGGAGACCGGGCCCGCTCTGGTCGGCATCGAACTCGGCGACCCCGACTCGTTCACGGACCTGCTGCTGAAGATGGACGCCAGCCCGATCACCTTCGAGGTCGTCGCCTCCGACAGCCCGTTCTATCGCTTCCTGGTCTGATGGCCGAGCGCGGAGCGGCTCGCTGGAACCACAACCTGCACTACCACCGGCTCATTCTCGACGCGGTTCCCGCCGGGGCTCGCACCGCGCTCGACATCGGCACCGGCGATGGGCTGCTGGCCCGCGACCTGCACCGGCTCGTGCCAGAGGTGACCGGCATCGACCTGGACGCCGCCGTCCTGGAACGGCCCGGCCCGAGGACCCGGGCGTGAGGTGGGTGCACGGCGACGCGCGCACCTACCCGTTCGCGCCGGGCGGCTTCGAGGTGGTGACGTCCGTGGCGGTGCTGCACCACTTCCCGGACGCCGAGGCCGCACTCGCCCGGATGGTCGAGCTCACTGCGCCGCAGGGGTTGCTGGCGGTGATCGGGCTCGCCCGCAGCACGACGCCCACCGACTACGCCTGGGAGCTCGCCGGCATCGCCCAGCACCAGTACTTCAGCCGGCGTCGCGGCTTCTGGGAGCACAGTGCACCCACGCTCTGGCCGCCACCACACAGCTACCGCGAGCTGCACGCGCTGGCGCGCCGGGTGCTGCCCGGCGTCCGCTGGCGGCACCTGCCGCTGTGGCGCTACGCGCTGCTCTGGCGCAAGCCCGCCTCGAATGCCGTGGGCGCCGCTCGCCCGAGCGAGCGGGAGACGCGACGTCCCGGCGAGTCGCGAGGAACGAACCGCGGGCACTAGAGCAGCATCAGGAGCGTGCCGGCGACGATGATCGCCAGACCGAGCGCCGCCGCGCGGGTCACCCGCTCGTGCAGCACCCACACCGAGAAACCGACGGTGAAGACGATGCTCAGCTTGTCCACGGGGGCCACCAGGCTCGCCGGCCCGTCCTGCAGCGCCCGGAAGTAGCACAACCAGGACGCCCCGGTCGCGAGCCCCGACAGCACGATGAACAGCAGGTCGCGGCGCGGCATCCGCCACCGCTGCCCGCGCCCACGCCGCGTGACCGCCACCATCAGCCAGGCCATGACGAGCACCACGGCGGTGCGGATCGCCGTGCCGAGGTTCGACTCCACGCCCACGATGCCCACCTTGCCGAGAATCGCGGTCAGCGCGGCGAACACCGCCGAGCCGATCGCCCACGGCAGCCAGCGCCACCCGCCGTCGGTCGCCTCCGCGAGCTGCGACCGCGAACGGCGGACCATCAGCCAGGTGCCGAGCCCGATCAGGGCCAGGCCGGGCAGGCGGGTCGCGAGGTGGTCGGTCTCGCCGAGGAAGATCATCGCGAAGGCCACGGTGAGGACCAGGCTGGAGCGATCGACCGGCGCCACCCGGTTCACCTCACCCAGCTGGAGCGCCCGGAAGTAGCACAGCCACGATCCGCCGGTGGCCAGCCCGGAGAGCACAAGGAACAGCACCGTGGTGGTGGTCAGCGTGGCCAGCTGGCCCTGCGAGCCGACCAGGAACACCATCAGCCAGGCTGCGGCGAGCACGACGATCGTCCGGACGGCCGTGGCCAGCGTCGAGTCCGTGTGGCGGACGCCGATCTTGGCCAGGACTGCGGTCAGCCCTGCGAGCAGCGCCGACCCGAACGCGAACCCCAGCCACATGCTGTCCTCCCGCCCGGCAGGCTACCGGGTGGCAGGAGGAAGCACTCAGTGAGGATCGCGCAACTCCGGGAAACGGTCCCCGCGCGGCCAGTGAGGCACGCGCGAGCCGGGAGTTGCGGCTGGGACCGAGCGGCCCGGTGGGCCGCTCAGCCCCGCCCGGACGGAGGCAGTCTCAGGCCAGCCCGACGCTGGTCAGCCACTCCCCCGCGACCTTGTCCGCGTCCTGCTTGTCGGTGACGACCTTGGCCACCAAGCCGGCCAGTGTGGCGGTGTCGAGCTTGGCCGAGACCGCGTTCAGCGCTGCCGACACCTCAGGGGTGGCCAGGCTCTTCGTGATCACCGGAATCACGTTCTGGGAACCGAAGAAGTGCTTCGTGTCCTCCAGCGCGACGAACCCGTTGGAGGTGATCGCCGGGTCCGTGGTGAACAGGTTCGCCGCCTGCACCTGGCCGTTCTTCAGCGCCTGCACCGTCAGCGGGCCGGCGGTGTCGAGCGCCTTGAAGCTCTTGAACTGCAGCCCGTAGGTCTTCTGCAGCCCCGGCACGCCGTAGCTGCGGGTCTTCCACTCCGGCGGCCCGCCGAGCACCATCTGCGCGGCGTGCGGAACGAGATCCTCGATGGTCTTCAGGCCGAAGGAATCCGCGGTGGCCTTCGTCACCGTGATCGAGTCGTTGTCCTGGGCCGCGGCGGGGTCGAGCACCGTGAGCGTGTCGGGAAGCGACGACTTCAGTGCGGCCACGGCCGCGTCCGTTGTGCTGGTGTCGGCGTTCGGATCGAGGTACTTCGCGAGCGCCCCGGTGTACTCCGGCAGCAGGTTGATCTCGCCGTCCTTCAACGCCGGCAGGTAGGTCTCGCGCGAGCCGATGTTCAGCTTCGTGCTCACCTGCACGCCCTTCGCCGCCAGCGCCTGCGCGTAGATCTGGGCGAGCAGCTCGTTCTCCGGGAAGTTGGCCGAGCCGACCACCACGGCAGTGGGCACTGCTGAGCTGGACGACGCCGGCGCCGGACTCGGGCTGTTCAGCGGATTGCCCGAGGAGCAGGCCGCCAGGGACAGCGCCGCTATGGACGCTGCCAGGATCATGCTGAACTTCTTCATTCGGGTTCCTTCCATTCCTCTTCAGCTGGCAAATGCCCCGGAACGGGCCGCCAGCCCGCGTCCAGGGAAACGTTCTGTGGTGCGGGGTGCACCGAGGCCCGGTGACACCACCAGCCGCTGCACCGCGGCGAAGACCAGATCGACCGCCATCGCCAGCGCGGCGACCAGCATCGCTCCGGCGGCCATCTGGCCGTAGTCGCGGTAGGCCTGCCCGTCGATCAGGAACCGGCCCAGTCCACCGAGGCTCACGGACGCGGCGAGCGTCGCCGTCGCAACCACCTGCAGCGCCGCCGAGCGCAGCCCGCCGAAAATCAGCGGCAGCGCGCACGGCAGCTCCACCCGGACCAGCACCTGCGCCGGCCGCATGCCCATGCCGCGGGCCGCGTCCCTGGCGCCGGGGTCGACCCCCTCCACCCCGGCGTAGGCCCCGGCCATGATCGGTGGGATGGCGAGCACCACCAGCACGAAGATGGACGGCACCAGGAACGCGACGTCACCGGCCAGCAGCGGCCCCACCACGAGCACCGCCACGAACAGCAGGCCGAGCGTTGGCACCGACCGCATCCCGTTGACCAGGTTCACCACCACGATGCGGCCGTGGCCGGTATGCCCGATCCACAGGCCCAGCGGGATGCCGATCAGCGCGGCCAGCAGCAGTGTCACCGCGGAGTAGGCGAGGTGCTCGGCGATCCGCACCGGGATGCCGTCGTAGCCCTGCCAGTTGGCAGGATCGCCCAGCCAGGTCCAGACCAGGTTCATGCGGGCACCCGCCTCAGCCAGGGCGTGGCCGCCCGGGTGAGCCCCAGGATGGTCAGGTCGAGAGCGGCGGCGAGCACCATGCAGGCGAAGATGCCGACCACGATCGGGTCAACGAAGTCCCGTGCGAACCCGTCGGTGAACAGCGAGCCGAGCTGCGCGATACCGAGCAGTGCAGCAACGGACACGATCGAGACGTTGCTGACCGCGGCCACCCGCAGCCCGGCGGAGATCACCGGGACGGCGAGCGGGAGTTCGACGGTGAAGAACCGGCGCACCCGCCCGATGCCCATCGCGGTGGCAGCCTGCAGCACTTCCTCCGGCACGGCGGCGAGGCCGTCCGCGACCGTGCGCACGAGCAGGGCAACCGTGTACAGCGTGAGCGCCACCACGACGTTGAGCGGGTCGAGGATGCCGGTGCCAAGGATCAGCGGCATCAGGATGAACAGGGCGAGCGACGGGATCGTGTACAACAGGCCCGTACCCGCGACCAGGGGCGTGCGCAACCAACGGTAGCGGCGGGCCAGCCAGCCCAGCGGCAGAGCCAGCAACAGGCCGATGACGAGGGGGATCACCGACAGGACGGCGTGGGTCACGGTGAGCGACGCCACGTCGTCGAGGTGGTCGAGGAACCACGTCACGCCTGATCACCTCCCGGTTCCCGTTCGATCTC
>PHEV01000187.1 GCA_002843035.1 Actinobacteria bacterium HGW-Actinobacteria-5
TCGACCGGCCGGGCGAGCAGCTCCCGCTGCCGCTCGACGTGCTGGCCAACTTCGCCGGGCTGGTGGGCCTGCTGGTCGGCGTTGCGGCGACGTTCATCGCCTCGACGGTGGCGACGAGCCTGGCCGGCACCGTGGGCGCCTGGCTGGGCATCGACGAGAGCGCAGTGTGGGGCCTGGTCCTGCGCCTGCTGGGTCTCGCGGTCGCGCTCGCCGCCGGCACCGGCCTGTTCCGGGTGCTGTTCGGGTGGTTCAGCCCGCACCCGGTGCCGAGTCACCTGGCCTGGGTGGGAGCGGGGATCGGCGCCTTCGGCCTGGTTGTCCTGCAGATCATGGCGGGGTACCTGATCGGGGCGTTCTCGAAGAATGCGGGCACCGCGGTGTTCGGCTCGACCATCGTGATCATGCTGTTCCTGAACCTGTTCGCGACCCTGCTGCTCTACATCGCCGCGTGGCTGGCCACCTCGGAGGAGCCGGCCGTGGAGCCTGCACCCGCACCCGAGGCGGAGGTTGCCGAGCCGGTGGAGAGCAGGCCGGGTGAGCTGTACGTGTCGAGCGAGGTGGCGCAACGGACGCTGGGCATCGGGCTCGGCACCGGCTACGTGGTGGGTGCGGCGACCGGCCTCGGCCTGGGCGCGGCGATCGCGTCCGCGCTCTCGCGGCTGTTCGGACGGCGCCGATGATCCACCCGTCGTCGCGGGGGCTGACCGAGCCGTTCCACGTGATGGAGGTCGTGAAGGCTGCCGCGGCCCGCCAGGTCAGCCACGGCGACGCGATCCTGCTCTGCGTGGGCCAGCCGGGGACGCCCGCGCCGGCACCGGTGCGTGCGGCCGCAGCAGCCGCGGTCACCGGTGAAGTGCTCGGCTACACCGTGGCCACCGGGATCCCCGAACTGCGCTGGTCGATCGCCACCGAGTACGCGCTGCGCTACGGCGTGCCGGTGGACGCCGACGAGGTGCTGGTCACCACGGGCTCCTCGGCCGGCTTCCAGCTGGTGGTGCTCGCCGCGTTCGAGGCAGGGGATGCGGTGGCGATCACGCGTCCGGGCTACCCGGCCTACCGCAACACCCTGCTCAGCCTGGGGTGCCGGGTGGTGGACCTCGACGTGGGCCCGCAGACCCGCTACCAGCCGACGGTCGCGATGCTGGAGGCACTGCCGGAAGCACCGGCCGGGCTCGTCCTCGCCTCGCCGTCCAACCCGACCGGAACGATCATCGACGCGCGGGAGCTGGCGGAGGTCGCGCGGTGGTGCGAGGCGCACGACTGCCTCCTGATCAGCGATGAGATCTACCACGGGATCTCCTACGGCCGCACCTGCGCGAGCGCGCGGGAGTTCGGGGCCGGGTCAGTCGTGCTGGGCTCGGTGAGCAAGTACCACTCGATGACCGGCTGGCGGCTGGGGTGGCTCCTGCTGCCGGAGCCCTTGCGTCGACCCGCCGAACTGCTCCAGGGGAACCTTGCGATCTGCGCGCCCGCCGTGTCCCAGGCGGCGGCCCTGGCCGCGTTCTCGGTCGAGGCTCGCGAGGAACTCGACGGCCACGTGGCTCGCTACGCGCGCAACCGTGAACTGCTGCTGCGCCGGCTGCCGGAACTGGGCATCACCAGCTTCGCGCCCCCGGACGGCGCGTTCTACGCCTGGTGCGACGTCAGCCACCTCACCGACGACAGCCGTCGCTGGTGTGCAGAAGTGCTGGACGCCACCGGCGTCGCGCTCGCCCCGGGGATCGACTTCGACACCGCGCACGGGAACCGGATGATGCGGCTCAGCTTCTGCGGCGACACCGGTGAGCTGGACGAGGCCCTGGACCGACTCGTCGTCCACATCGCCCGCTGATCGCGGCCCCCCGACCCGCCGAGGGCCAGTTCTGTCGCCGAAAGCTCGACCCCTGGTCGGGGTCCTCGGCGACAGAACTGACGCTCGGTGATGTGTGTCGGACCTGCCTCAGTGTTCGGCGGGCGGCGCGGCGACCGGAGCCGGCTGGCCGATCTCCGCGAGCAGGTCGAGGTACCACTGCTGCGAGACGTCGAACGGCTTGCCGCCCTTGATCCGGTCGAACGCGATCACGCTCAGCACGTCATCGGCCTCCTCGTCGTGGCCGATCACGCCGGGATTCCCGGCGAGCGCGGAGTCCACAGCGAGGTCGGTCATCGACTTGATCAGGGCCAGGTCGAACGCATTGGCCGCCGCGGAACGGGAGTAGTAGCCCGACTTCTGCACGAGCACCTTCTCCGCCTTCAGCATCGCGGCGAACTGCTTGGCGAACCAGGCTCCGGGGTTGATCCGCTCGAGCCGGATGTGGCCGAAGGCGTCCCGGGCGACCTCCTGGCCGACCTTCTCCATCTCGGCGACGATGTCGGCGATGCCGGCCCCTTCGGAAAGGAAGATGTTCACGCATCCGACCTCGTCCATGACCTTCAGCAGGCGGGCCGCCTCGGCCTCGATGTCGATCACGGCCTCGGGCACCAGGATCGCGTGCACATCCCACGCCTCCTTGCTCAGGCCGATCTCGGGCAGCCACTCCACGCTCTCGACCCACTCGTGGTACTTGCGTGCGGTGGCAGCGGTGAGCCAGCCGCAGTTGCGGCCCATCACCTCGTGGATGATCAGGATGCGCGTGCCCGCGTTGTGCTCGGCCATCACGTTCCTGGCGAATCGGGCGCCCATCTCTGCGGCCGTGTCGGCACCGAGGGACTGCCGGATCGGCACCACGTCGTTGTCGATGGTCTTCGGCAGGCCGACAACGGTGAGCCCGTAGTCGTGCTCGGCCAGGTAGGCGGCGAGGTCGGCGGCGGTGGTGTTGGTGTCGTCGCCGCCGATGGTGTGCAGGACGTCCACGCCGTCGGCGACCAGGCGGTCGGCCGCGACCTTGAGCGGGTCTTCGCCCTCGGCGACCAGCCCGCGCTTGACCAGGTCCGCGGCGTTGGTGAGCTTCACCCGGGAGTTGCCGATCGGGGAGCCACCGTACTCGTGCAGCAGGCCGGCCTTGGCCCTGACCGCGGGCGTGACCGTGAAGAAGTCGCCGTTGAGCAGGCCCTGGTAGCCGTTCTTGTAGGCGATGATCTCCACCTCGGGAGCCAGTTCGGTGTACCGCTCGATCAGGCCACCGACGGCGGAGGACAAGCAGGGAGCGAAGCCCCCTGCGGTGAGCAGTGCGACTTTCTGGACCATCGTTGCCATTCCAATCGTGTGCGGGAGTCTCGAACAGCCTCAGCCTATCGAGAAACGAACCACAACCCGGGTGTGCACAACTGCCGTGGACCGCCGCGGGGAGCGGCACAATGATGCCCACGAACGGGGGTGTGGATGGTGGCCGGGAACCAGCGTGGGGTCTCCCTCTCGTCGTTCTTCGCCGTGCTCGTGCTCGCTCTGCTGCTGGTCGCGGGCCTGGTCGTGGACGGCGGTGCGCAGGCTCTCGCCGCCCGCCGGGCCGAGCTCCTCGCGTCCGCAGCCGCCCGGGCCGGCGCCGACGCCACCGCGCCGTCCAGACTCGCCGGGCAGGCGCCCGACGTGGCCGCGGCAGTGGCTGCGGCCCAGCGCGTGCTCGCAGCCGACAGCGAGGTGAGCGGCGAGGTGACTGTGGTCGCAGGCCGGATCCGGGTCACCACCACCGGCGCCGCCCGGACGGTCTTCCTCAGCCTGATCGGGATCCCGCGGCTGGAGGCGCGCGGGTCGGCGGAGGCCGAACTCGTGCCCAACCGCTGAGACCGGGGGAATCTGGACGGCCGCAACGCGTTACAGGTGATGTGAAGCGGATTGGATTCCTGTCCTTCGGGCACTGGTCGGAGGCACCCGGCGCTCAGACGCGAAGCGCCTCCGACGCCCTGCTGCAGTCGATCGACCTTGCCGTCGCGGCCGAGGAGCTCGGTGCTGACGGCGCGTACTTCCGGGTGCACCACTTCGCCCGCCAGCTGGGCTCGCCGTTCCCGCTGCTGGCCGCGATCGGCGCCAAGACGTCCGCGATCGAAATCGGCACCGGCGTGATCGACATGCGTTACGAGAACCCGCTCTACATGGCCGAGGACGCCGGCGCAGCCGACCTCATCTCGGCCGGTCGACTACAGCTGGGCATCAGCCGGGGATCGCCCGAGCAGGTCGTCGAGGGCTACCGCTACTTCGGCTACGTGCCCGCCGAGGGCAGCACGGACGCAGAGATGGCCCGCACCCACACCGACGTCTTCCTCGAGGTGCTCAAGGGCGAGGGCTTCGCCCAGCCGAGCCCGCGTCCGATGTTCCCGAACCCACCGGGCCTGCTGCGGATCGAGCCGCACTCGCCGGGGCTGCGGAAACGGATCTGGTGGGGCGCCGGCACCCGGGCCACCGCCGAGTGGACCGCGCAGAAGGGGATGAACCTGATGAGTTCCACCCTGCTGACCGAGGACACCGGAGTGCCGTTCCACCAGCTGCAGGCCGAGCAGATCCAGCGCTTCCGGGACGCCTGGGCGTCCGCCGGGCACGACTGGACGCCGCGCGTCTCGGTCAGCCGCAGCATCTTCCCGCTGGTGGACGAGCGCGACCACGCCTACTTCGGCGGCCAGGGCGACGACCAGGATCAGGTCGGCTACATCGATGGCGGCAGCGCCCGGTTCGGACGCTCCTACGCCGCCGAGCCGGACAAGCTGATCGAGGAGCTGGCCGAGGACGAGGCCATCGCCGCCGCAGACACGTTGCTGCTCACCGTGCCGAACCAGTTGGGCGTGGACTACAACGCCCATGTGATCGAGGCGGTCCTCACCCAGGTCGCGCCGGCGCTCGGCTGGCGCTGAGAGCCGGGCGCTGCGCTCAGCCGGTCGGCCTGTGCCGGCGTGACCGCTCGGCGATCGGATCGCGGCTCACACGGATGCGGCCATCCGGCGGACTCCCTCGACGACGAGGTCGGGCGAGCAGGCGAGGTTGATCCGTACCCACTGCCGGTGGCTGCGGGCGAAGTTGACCCCGGGCGAGAAGGCGACCCGGCCGACGTCCAGGAATTGCCGGGACGGGTCGGACAGGCCCAGCGCCGAGCAGTCTGCCCAGGCCAGGTAGGTGCCGTCGGCGGGTGTGTAGCCCACCTCGGGCAGGTGCGCCGCGAGCTCGCGGGCAAGCACCTGCTTGTTCGTGGCGATCTCACCCGCGAGCTCATCGACCCAGTCCTGGGCGTGGGTGAGCGCGGCGGTGTGCAGCAGGTTGCCGAGGTGTCCGCTGGACTGTTGCGCCAGCGGGGGGAGGGCGCCCAGTACCGCGCCCGCATCGGCGCCGGCGATGATCAGTCCGGCCTTCACCGCGGCCAG
>PHEV01000188.1 GCA_002843035.1 Actinobacteria bacterium HGW-Actinobacteria-5
GGCGCCGCGTTCGCGAGGCAGGTTCCATTAGGTCACGCCCAGCGATACGGTCAGGAGCGGACCCCGCAGGAGCGTTGTGCAGTGATGCGCAGGAAGTCGAGAGATGGCACCGACCACCAAGGAAGCGCAGCGCGCTGAGCTGCACAAGACGATCTGGCGGATCGCCAACGACCTTCGCGGCAGCGTCGACGGGTGGGACTTCAAGAGCTACGTGCTGGGCATGCTGTTCTACCGGTTCATCTCCGAGAACCTCACCGCCTACGTCAACGCTGGCGAACATGAGTCGGGCAATACCACCTTCGACTACGGAGATCTCACCGACAGCCAGGCCCAGATCGCGATGCGCGGCATCGTCGAGGAGAAGGGCTTCTTCATCTTCCCCTCCGAGCTGTTCAGCAACGTCCGCGAGCGGGCCGCCCGCGACCAGAACCTCAACGAGACCCTGGAGCGAGTCTTCAAGAACATCGAGGCGTCGGCGGTCGGCACCGACTCCGAGGACGACCTGAAGGGCCTGTTCGACGATCTGGACGTGAACAGCTCCAAGCTCGGCCCGACGGTGGCCAAGCGCAACGAGAAGCTGGTCAAGCTACTGGAGGCGATCGGCGATCTGCCACTGGGCAACTTCGGCGACAACACCATCGACCTGTTCGGCGACGCCTACGAGTACCTGATGCAGATGTACGCCTCCCAGGCCGGCAAGTCCGGCGGCGAGTACTACACGCCGCAGGAGGTCTCCGAGCTGCTGGCCCGGATCACCGTGGTCGGCAAGACCAGCGTGAACAAGGTCTACGACCCGGCCTGCGGATCCGGCTCGCTGTTGTTGAAGTTCGCGAAGGTGCTCGGCAAGGACAACGTCCGCCAGGGCTTCTTCGGCCAGGAGATCAACCTGACCACGTTCAACCTGGCCCGGATCAACATGTTCCTGCACGACATCAACTTCGAAATGTTCAACCTCGCCCACGGCGACACCCTCACCGACCCGGCCCACTGGGACGACCAGCCCTTCGAGGCGATCGTCTCCAACCCGCCCTACTCGATCAAGTGGGACGGGGACGCCAACCCGCTGCTGATCAACGATGAGCGCTACTCCCCCGCCGGCGTATCGCGGCGGTGCGGAACGCAAGATCCGCAAGTACCTGATCGACAACAACTACGTGGACGCGGTGATCCAGCTGCCGCCGGACCTGTTCTTCGGCACCACGATCGCCACCTGCATCATCGTGTTGAAGAAGTCGAAGACCGACAACGCCGTCCTCTTCATCGATGCCTCCGCCGAGTTCACCCGCATGGGCAACAAGAACAAGCTCACCGACGCCCACCAGGCCAAGATCCTCGACGCCTTCACCACCCGCACTGACTCCGACCACTTCACTCGTCTCATTGCGAATGAGAAGCTCGCGGCCAACGACTACAACATCGCGGTCTCGAGTTACGTCGAGGCCGAGGACACCCGCGAAGAGGTGGACATCACCGCGCTGAACGCCGAGATCGCCCGGATCGTCGCCCGGCAGCAAGAACTGCGAACCGCCATCGACCAGATCGTCGCCGACCTGGAGGGAGCCAACTGATGCCCGAGATGCCCACCTGGGAAGGCTTCATGACACCCTGCCTGGCGGTGCTGAGTGACGGCTCGACCCGGAGCCGCCGCGAGATGAACGCCTTGGCGGCAGACGCCGTCGGCCTGAGCGACGACCAGCGGGCCACGGTGCTCAGCTCGGGGCAGCCCATGTACGCCAACCGTATCGGCTGGGCGCTGTCCTTCCTGGCCCGGGTCGGTGCCCTCTCCCGGCCCTCCCGGGGCAACTACCGGCTCACCGGTGCCGGCAGGCAGGTGCTCGCCCGGTTCCCGGACTCCGTGACCGAGAACGACATCAAGGCCCTCGGCGACGACCCGAACTCGGGGATTCAGCCCTATGTCGCCTCGACGCGCCTCGAACCCGTCGCGAAGCTCACCGACCCGACCCCCACGCCGCTCGACCCGACCGAGCAGATCGAGCAGGGCGTCGCGCGCGTCCACGAGGCCGTAGCCAAGGAACTGCTCGAAAGGCTGCGGGGCAAGGAGCCCGCCTTCTTCGAGCAGGCGGTCGTCGACCTGCTCGTTGCGATGGGCTATGGCGGAACCGGAGGTGTTGCTGCGGCCACCCAGCTCGTCAACGACGGCGGCATCGACGGCATCATCGACCAGGACGTCCTTGGCCTGAACAAGGTGTACGTCCAGGCCAAGCGCTACGCGGCCGGGAACTCGGTCCAACGTCCGGAACTCCAGGGCTTCGTGGGCGCTTTGATCGGCAAGGCGGACCGGGGGGTCTTCATCACCACCAGCACGTTCAGCAAGGGCGCGATCGAGTACGCCGACCGGAGCACAGCCGCCCGACTCATCCTGATCGACGGCGCACGACTCACCGAGCTCATGATCCGATTTGGTGTCGGCGTCCAGGTGAAGGACACCTTCCACGTCGTCGAGATCGATGAAGACTTCTTCGAATGAGTCGAGTCGAGGAACTGATCGCCGGGCTGTGCCCAGGCGGAGTGCAACTCGTAGCGCTCCGTGACGTGGGCGACTGGTACGGCGGGGGTACGCCATCGAAGTCGCGTCCTGACTATTGGACAGGCGGAACAATCCCGTGGGTGTCGCCGAAGGACATGGGGCAACCAATCGTCACCACCGCACAGGATCACATCACGGACGCGGCCATCAGAGAATCTGCAACCAAGCTGGTACCTGCAGTTTCGGTGGCCATGGTCGTGCGATCGAGCATTCTGGACAGAGTCTTCCCGACCGCTCTAGTCACCGTGCCCGTTGCACTCAACCAGGACATGAAGGCCGTCGTGCCGCATGGCGACATCCTTCCCGGCTACCTCGCCCACGTGCTTCGCTCGCGCGGCAACCAGATCCTGAAGGCAGCTCGCAAGTCCGGCGGGTCAGTCGCATCAATCGAAACCAAAGACCTTCTTGGATTCAAGATCCCCATTCCGCCGCTTGAGGTGCAGCGGGAGATCGTCAGGACCCTCGACGCGTTCACGGAGGTGGAAACGGAACTGGCCGCGGAACTGGAAGCGGAACTTGAAGCTCGCCGTCGCCAGTACATGCACTATCGAGACGACCTCTTCTGTCGCACCTCCGGCCAGCGCCTTGCCATGGGCGACGTCGGCACGTTCGCCCGAGGCCGGCGCTTCACGAAGGCCGATCTGGTTGAAGCCGGCATCCCCAGCATCCACTATGGCGAGATCTACACCCACTACGGAGTCGCCGCCGACACTGCTGCATCACAGGTTCGCGGGGACATCGAAGCGAGCCTCGCCTTCGCACTTCCGGGCGATGTGGTTCTGGCGGGCGTCGGGGAGACGGTGGAGGACGTCGGCAAAGCTGTTGCATGGCTCGGCGAGACTCCAGTCGCGATCCACGACGACACCTTCCGCTTCCGCAGCGATCTCGACCCCAAGTTCGTCTCCTACTTCACGCAGACGGCGGAGTTTCACTCCCAGAAGAATCAGCATGTCGCTCGTGCCAAGGTGAAACGGCTATCCGCGGGGGGCATCGCCAGGATCGAGATCCCAATCCCACCGCGCGCCGAGCAAAGGCGGATCGTCGCAGCCCTGGACTCCTTCGATGCCCTCGTGAGTGACCTCAGCGTCGGCCTGCCGGCCGAACTGGCCGCCCGCCGCAAGCAGTACGAGTATTACCGGGACAAGCTGTTGACCTTCAAGGAGCTACCGGCATGACCGAGTCGCAGCCTCGGAAATACGACCCGATCGTGGTCAGCAGCGAGAGCACCGTAGTGGCGGAGTACGTCCCCGATACGGCGGCCGAAGCGGCCTACCAGTCCGAAGCGGCGCTGGAGCGCGAACTCATCCGGCTGCTGCAGTCGCAGGCCTACGAGTACCTGCCGATCGCCTCCGAAGCCGGGCTGATCGCGAACCTGCGCGCACAGCTCGAACGGCTCAACCAGATCACCTTCTCCGACGCCGAATGGACGCAGTTCTTCGGCGAGCGGATCGCCAGCGCCAACGACGGCATCACCGAGAAGACCGTCCGGATTCAGGACGACCACATCCAGCTGCTCAAGCGTGACGACGGCACCACCAAGAACATCAGCCTCATCGACAAGTTGAGCATTCACAACAACCACCTGCAGGTGATCAACCAGTACGAGGTGCCCGCCGCGGCTACGCCAGATGAGGCCGCACCCACGTACGCCAACCGCTACGACGTGACGATCCTGGTCAACGGCCTGCCGATGGTGCACATCGAGTTGAAGCGGCGCGGGGTCGACCTCCGTGAGGCGTTCAACCAGATCAACCGCTACTCGCGCGACTCGTTCTGGGCCGGCTCGGGGTTGTTCGAGTACGTCCAGCTGTTCGTGATCAGCAACGGCACGCTCACCAAGTACTACTCCAACACCACCCGCGATCTGCACGTGAAGCAGGCCTCCGGCAGCCAGCGAGTCAAGAAGACGTCGAACTCCTACGAGTTCACCTCCTGGTGGGCCGACGCGGCCAACCGTCCGATTCGCGACCTGACCGCCTTCACCCGGACGTTCTTCGCCAAGCACTCGCTGCTGAACATCCTCACCCGCTACTGCGTGCTCACCGCCGACAAGATGCTGCTGGTCATGCGTCCGTACCAGATCGTCGCCGCCGAGCGAATCCTGAACCGGATCGAGGTCGCCACCAACTCCCGCACGCTGGGCACGGTTGCCGCCGGCGGCTACGTCTGGCACACCACCGGATCAGGCAAGACACTCACCAGCTTCAAGGCGGCCCAACTCGCCACCCAGCTGACCAGCGTGAGCAAGGTGCTGTTCGTGGTCGACCGCAAGGATCTGGACTACCAGACGATGCGCGAGTACGACCGCTTCCAGAAGGGTGCGGCCAACTCCAACACGTCCACCGCGGTGCTGAAGAAGCAGTTGGAGGATCCGTCCGCCCGGATCATCATCACCACGATCCAGAAGCTGGCCACCTTTATCAAGGCCAATGCCGGCCACGAGGTGACCAGCGAGCACGTGGTGATCATCTTCGACGAGTGCCACCGTTCGCAGTTCGGCGACATGCACTCGGCGATCACCAAGGCGTTCAAGCGCTACAACCTGTTCGGCTTCACCGGCACCCCGATCTTCGCCGCCAACGCCGGCACCGGCGGCAACCCCCAGCTGAAGACCACCGAGCAGGCGTTCGGGCAGAAGCTGCACACCTACACGATCGTCGATGCGATCGCCGACAAGAATGTGCTGCCATTCCGGGTGGACTACGTGAACACCATCAAGGTGGGCGACGTGGCGAACAAGCTGGTGCCCGGCATCAACACCGAGGACGCCCTGCTCGACCCGCGCCGGATCAACGAGATCGTGGCCTACACCCTCGAACACTTCGACCAGAAGACGAAGCGGTCGCAGAGCTACGTGCACTCGGCGGTGTCGAACGTGGACGAGGTGATCCAGAGCCGTCGGCGGGCCGACGAGGTCCGGCAGTCCAGGCGCGTCCGCGGGTTCAATGCAATCTTCGCCACCGCGTCCATCGACGCGGCTCGGGCGTACTACAAGCACTTCAAGGGACAACAGCAAGACCTCACGCCGGATCGCCGGTTGAAGATCGCGATGATCTACTCCTTCGGCGCAAACGAGGCCGTCGATGACCTGCTCGACGACGAGGGCTTCGACACCGGCTCGCTCTCGAAGGACGCCCGTCAGTTCCTCGACGACGCGATCCGCGACTACAACCAGCTGTTCGGGACCAGCTACGACACGTCCGCCGACAAGTTCGAGAACTACTACAAAGACCTGTCGATGCGGCTGAAGAACCGCGAGCTCGACCTGGTGATCGTGGTGAACATGTTCCTCACCGGCTTTGACGCCACCACCTTGAACACCCTGTTCGTCGACAAGAACCTGCGCGCGCACGGGCTGATCCAGGCCTACTCGCGGACGAACCGCATCCTCAACTCGGTGAAGACCTACGGCAACATCGTCACGTTCCGCGACCTGGAAGAGCAGACCAACGACGCCATCTCCCTGTTCGGCAACAAGGAGGCGCGCGGCGTCGTCCTGTTGAAGCCGTACGGCGACTACTACGCCGACTACGCCGCCAAGGTCGACCAGTTGCTGGAGCAGTTCCCTCTCGGCATGGCGATTGCCAGCGAGGCCGCACAGAAGGAGTTCATCGCCTTGTTCGGGGCGATCCTGCGGCTGGAGAACATCCTCACCTCCTTCGACGAGTTCGCAGGGCAGGAGCTGCTGACCGCCCGGCAGAGCCAGGACTACCGCAGCGTCTACCTCGACCTGCACGCCGAATGGCGCAAGGAC
>PHEV01000189.1 GCA_002843035.1 Actinobacteria bacterium HGW-Actinobacteria-5
ATGGCAGAGCGGTGCGCCCTCGTCGGTGCGACGCTGTCCATCGACTCCCGCCCGGGCCGCGGCACCACCGTGTCCGTCGAGCTCCCGGTGTAGCTCCGCGTCGCGGGATCCGTCTCGATCCCTCAGCGGTTCCCGCCGAGCAGCGACTCCCGCCAGCCGGGGTAGATCGCGTCGGCGTCGCTGGGGAACGACTCGAACGCCCGGGCGAACTCGTGATGGGTCCTCGCCCACTCGAGGGGGTCTGCTCCGGCCGCCCAGCAGTCGTATCCCTGGCGCAGCGACAGCGCACCGGCGGCGGGGCCGTCGAGATGGCCGTACGAGCCGCCGCCCGCAGTGTTGATCACGTTGCCGTGGCCGAGGTTGGCGAAGAAGCCCGGCAGCCGCAGCGCGTTCATGCCGCCGGAGATGATCGGGGTGGTGGCCTTCATCCCGTACCACTTCTGGAAGTACACCGGACCCTGGGCCTCGTCGCGCTCGATCATGTACGCGATGATCTTGTCGTCGCCCTCCCCCTCCATCTTGCCGTAGCCCATCGTGCCGACGTGGATGCCGGAGGCGCCCTGGAGCC
The DNA here is from genome assembly GCA_002843035.1 of Actinobacteria bacterium HGW-Actinobacteria-5. Lineage (GTDB taxonomy): Bacteria > Actinomycetota > Actinomycetes > Propionibacteriales > Propionibacteriaceae > Propionicimonas. The sequence goes on from PHEV01000189.1 coordinate 569, forward strand.
GGGACATCTTCGCGAGCACGAACGACGTGTAGCCGCGCTTCGAACTCGGGGACGTCACGGCGCCGTGGCCGGCGCGGTGGTAGTGGAGGAACTGGTTGGGGTAGTTGCGCCGGGCGGTGGTGATCATGCCCGGGCCGCCGACGTAACCGTCGACGAGGAACGCCAGCTTGTTGGCGTCCGGTCCGAACGTCTCCAGCGCGAAGTCGGCGCGGGCGAGCATCTCGTTGTGGTCGTCAGCGGTGATGTTCATGCTGAACAGCTTCGGCTCACCGGTGGCGTCCATGGCCCGCTTCATCGCGTCGTAGACCAGCGGGATGGTCTTCCGCAACGGTGCGAACGTCTGGTTGCCCTGGGGCTCGTCGTTCTTGATGAAGTCGCCGCCCAGCCAGAACTCGTACGCGGCCTTCGCGAACGGCTCGGGTCGCAGGCCGAGTTTCGGCTTGATGATCGTGCCCGCGATGTAGCCGCCGTCGTTCACGTCACGGCCGAGGATGCGCCACAGGTCGGAGATGTTCATCGCCGGGCCGTCGAACTGGCGGATCACCTCGGGCGGAACCCAGAAGTCGATCATCTTGGCGTACTCGATGTCGCCCATGCCCTGGTTGTTGCCGATCGTCAGGGTGAGGAACGAGACCATCATCATCCGGCCGTCGGTGATGTTGCGGTCGAACAGCTCGAGCGGGTACGCGATCCGCACGTCCTCGTTCTCCTCGTCGGCGTGGTAGACCAGCGCGTCGACGCCCTTGGTGAAGTCGTCGGTCGTCGAGACCTCGACGTTGGTGCCGGTCGAGGACTCGGCCGCGAAGTGCGCGGCACTCTCGAGGTAGCCGTACCCGGCCTTCGGCTTCATCCGGTAGGCGCACAGGATGTGCTTGCCGCCCGCGATGAGCTGCTCCTCGCTGAGTCCGAGGTCGGCGTAGCGCGTTGACTGGTCCATGAGAGGTCTCCTTCTCGCTCGAGTGATCAGGTCTGGTCGGTGCCGGCGGTTCCGGCGTGGAGGGTACGGAGGTCGTCGAGGCACAGCCCCGACAAGTCGGTGTAGCGGGCGATGGCCCCGGAGAAGACGTCGTCGCTCGCCTGGGCACTGGGCGTGACGACGGTCGGCACGCCTGCGGCGCGCGCGGCGGCGAGACCGGGGCCGGAGTCCTCGATGGCCAGGCAGTCGCCCGGGTCGACGCCGAGGCGTTCGATCACCCATTCGTAGATGTCGGGCGCCGGCTTCTTCTCGGCCACGACGTCGCCGGCGCCGATGACGGCGAACCAGTCCGGCACCTCTTCGCCCATCGTGGTCGCGAGCAGCGCGGTGACGTTCTCCGGCGAGGTCGTGGTGGCGATGGCGAGCGGCAGGCCCGCCGCGTGCGCCTCGCGGATGATCGTCTCGACCCCCGGCCGCAACGGCACCCGACCGCCCGTGACCAGCGCCACGTACCGACGGGTCTTCGCGGCGTGGATGCCCGCCAGCACCGCGTCGGCGTCCTCCCGTTCGAGGAACTCGGGATCGAAATCCCCGGCGTAGAAGCGCATCCGTTCCTTGCCGCCGGTGACCTGCAGGAGCTCGTCATAGCGGTCGGCGTCCCAGACCCACGGCAGTCCCGCCTCGGCGAACGCGTCGTTGAACGCGACGCGGTGGCCGGCCTGCTCGGTGTCGGCCAGCGTCCCGTCCACGTCGAAGATCAGCGCACGCAGTGACATGTCCGGAACGCTAGGAGGGAATCCAGCCGTCCGCTTCATTCCTAAGGGGGGTGAGGGGGGTGAGATCGTCCCCCACGCTGCCGCCTGCGCGCGACGTGCCCCGGGTGCCGGGACCGGCTGGGTTCTAGCCTCCGGCGAAGGGCGGCAGGACGTCGACCCGGGCTCCGGCCGGGATCGGCGTCGAGCCGTCGCGGACGGCGGCGCCGTCGACCAACAGCGAGCAGGAGGCCAGGACGGCGGCGAGCCGCTCGTTTCCGACACCGAGGCGGGCGCGCAGGTCGTCAGCGGTCAGTTCACCGGCATCCAGCCGTGCAGAGGTGGTGCCCGCTGCGTCCGCGGCTGCTGCGTAGTAGGTGATGTCCACGTCAACCTCCGATCGAGCTCAGAGCTGCGATTGGCACGGGCTCCTCGCGTCAGAATCACCACGATAACGCCCGTCTGGCTACGAGTTCCATCTGGAGCGGGCCGTCGGCGGTGGCAGGATGGCCACCGTGCCCAGTCAGTTCCCGCCGCGCGAGGCGCGCTCGATCGAGCAGTACCAAGCCGAGGTGCTCGGCCTCGTCCGCCCGGACAGCCGCGTCGAATCGGTTCCACTGGCGGCTGCCTCGGGGCGGGTACTGGCCCGAGACGTGGTGAGCCCGGTGAGCATCCCGGTGTTCGCGAACTCGGCGATGGACGGCTATGCGGTGCGCTACGCCGACGTGGTGGCGGCCCCGGTGACGCTCCGAGTGGTCGGCGATGTCGCTGCCGGCAGTTCCGCCGACCCCATGGCCGGGCCGGGCGAATGCGTCCGGATCATGACCGGGGCACCGTTGCCCACTTTCGCCGACACGGTGGTACCGCTCGAGGACACCGACGCCGCGTTCGGGCCGGCCGGCCGGGCGCCCGGCGATGAGGCCACCACGACCATCACCCACGCACCACAGGCGGTGGGCACGTACGTCCGTCACGCCGGTGAGGACTTCGCCGCCGACGCCCGGGTCGCCGTGGCCGGGACGGAGATCACCGCGGGAGTGGCCGCCGAACTCGCCGCGGTCGGGCTGGTCTCGGTGCCGGTGCGGCCTCGGCCGGTGGTCGCGGTGCGTTCGACCGGCGACGAACTGGTCACCGACGGCTCTCCGCTCGGGCGCGGCCAGATCTACGAGTCGAACTCGTTCGCGCTGGCCGCGATGCTGGCCGGCGACGGCGCGGACGTCCGCCGGTCGGAAGCGGCCAGGGACGACGCGGAGGCGTTGGCCGCCTGGCTCGACGAGGTCGACGCCGACCTCGTCGTGCTCACCGGCGGCGCGAGCGTGGGCGCGTACGACGTCGTCCGCGACGTGCTCCTGGGTGCCGGCGGGACGTTCCGCAGCGTCCGGGTGCAGCCGGGGAAGCCCCAGGGATGGGCGGTGTGGAAGGGGACCCCGGTTCTGTCGCTCCCGGGAAACCCCTTGTCAGCGGCGCTGAGCTATCAGCTCTTCGTCCAGCCGATGCTGGACCGCCTGCTCGGCCGTCCGGCCCGTGAGTGGTTGACGGCAGTCGCCGGGGCCGCGTGGACCTCGCCCGCGGGACGGCGGCAGCTCGTCCCCGTCCGGCTCTCCACCGGTGCCGACGGCCGGCTGATCGCGGTCCCGGCCCATCGTCGGGGTTCGGCCTCGCATCTCGTGTCCTCGCTGGCCGAGGCGGACGGCTACTGCTCGGTCGGTGAGGACGTGACGGCCGTGGCCGCCGGAGATCTGGTCGCGGCGCGATGGCTGTGAACATGAGGCTCGATCCTCTGGTGGACCCCGGCCCTGAGCTGTCGGCGTCCGATCGGGAGCGATTCGCGCGCCACCTGCCGATCCCCGAGTTGGGCGAGCTCGCGCAGCGCCGGCTGCGCGCGGCGAAGGTGTGCGTCGTGGGCGCCGGCGGGCTCGGCAGCCCCGCCCTGCTGTACCTGGCGGCTGCCGGGGTGGGCACGCTCGGGATCGTGGACGCGGACACCGTCGAGCTGGTCAACCTGCAGCGCCAGGTGCTGCACGCGACCGACGGCGTCGGGGTGGCGAAAGCCTCCAGCGCGGCCGCACGGCTCGCCGAACTCGACCCGGGCGTCCGGGTTGTTCCGCACGTCGTCCGGCTCGCCGCCGACAATGCCGCCGAGATCCTCGGCGGCTACGACCTGGTCGTCGACGCCGTCGACAACTACCCCACCCGCTACGTCATCTCCGACGCGTGCGCCGACCTCGGCATCCCGGTGGTGTGGGGCGCCGTGCTCGTCACCCGGGCACAGGTGAGCGTGTTCTGGAGCCGCCCGCGTGGACCGGAGGGACCCGTCCCCGGCATCACCCTGCGCGACCTGCACCCCGAGCCGCCCGACCCGGCCACCTGGGTGACCGCAGCGCAGGTCGGCGTCCTCGGAGCGATGTGCGGCCAGGTGGGCGCGCTGATGGCCACCGAAGCCGTCAAACTGATCACCGGAGCCGGCGAACCGCTGTTCGGCCGGCTGCTCTACCTGGACTCGATGACCGCCCGCACGGCGGAGATCCCGATCACCCGAGGAGTCACCCATGAGTGAGCTCACCCATCTCGACAGTGTGGGCAACGCCCGCATGGTCGACGTCAGTGGCAAGGCGATCACCGTCCGGTCGGCCACGGCTGCCGCGTTCGTGCGCTGCCCGGCGGGCGTGGTCGCGCTGCTGCGGTCGGGCGGCGTCCCCAAGGGCGACGTGCTCGCGGTGGCCCGGATCGCCGGCATCGCCGCGGCGAAGCGGACGCCGGAGCTGCTGCCGCTGGCCCACGTCATCGGGGTGCACGGAGTCGAGGTAGACGTCGAAGTGGTCGAGGACGGCGTCCGGATCGCCGCGACCGTCCGGACGGCCGACCGCACCGGCGTCGAGATGGAGGCCCTGACCGCGGCTTCGGTCGCTGCGCTGGCCGTCGTCGACATGGTCAAGGGCGTGGACCGGACCGTCGAGATCGAGCACGTCCGTCTCCTCGCGAAGGACGGCGGGCGCTCGGGCTCCTGGCGGCGCGACGCCT
>PHEV01000190.1:0-5249 GCA_002843035.1 Actinobacteria bacterium HGW-Actinobacteria-5
CGAACGCGACGTTCACCAGGGTGGGCTGGTCGGTGCCCTTCTTCGTGCGGGCGCGGGCGATCTCCGCGCAGGCCACGACGGCGAGGCTAACCACGAGCTTCACGCCGATCTTGGTGTTGTTGAGTTCCTCATGGTTCAGCTCGTTGAGCGCGACCAGGATGAGCCCGATGATGAGCTGGGCACGCGCGCCCCAGACCAGGGGGACGAGGCCGCGAGGCGCGCCGAGTCGCATGGCGAGCCAGCCGCCAAGGATCGCGGCCATGCCGAGCAGGTGCAGGACGACGAAGACATCGATGACGAGTTCCATGCCGCGACCTTAGCCAGTCGCGCCAGCAACCCTCCCGGTCGCGGGGCTGGTGCGGGTCACAGTTGCGTAGCCGTCGAGTGTCCCGGTGACCCGGACGATGATCCGCTTGCCCGCGTCAGCCGCGGAAGGGCGGTAGCCGTTCCCGCTGGACGATGCGGCGACCAGCCGGCCGTTGGCGAGCCACTCGTAGCTGAAGCTGGTGCCCTCGGTCCACAGGCCGGTGTCAGCGGTGAGGTCCTCCCCGACGGCGGCGACACCCATCACCGTGGGTCCGCCGGCAAGGGCGACCCGCCCCGTGGATTCGCTGTCGACGGCCACGGTGGCGTAGCCCGAGCGCGTCCCGGTGACCCTGAGCGTCACCTGGGTACCGAGGTCGTCGGTGGTGAGCCGATAGGTGGTCCGGGTGGCCGCGGGGATCGGTGCGCCGTCGCGCAGCCACTGGTAGTGGAAGGAGGCCTTCCCGGTCCAGGTCCCCCTGCGCGCCCGGAGGGTGGTTCCCACGGCCGGGGTTCCGGTGACGAGCGGACCTGTCCAGCGCATCACCCGTGCGGAGGAGGCACTGGTCCGGGAAAGGGTCGGGTGGTCCGCGAGCGTCCCGGTGACCTTCACCCGGATGCGCTTGCCGGCCTTGCTGATCGGTACGACGTACTCGGCGGCGTGGGCGCCCTTGATGGCTCTGCCGTTGGCGTACCAGGTGTAGGCGAAGCTGGTGCCATCGGTCCACTCGCCAGGCACGGCAGTCAGCGTCGACCCGGTCTGCGCGCTGCCCTGGATGTTGGGGGTGTCCGTGCGTGCGACCCGCCGGGTGGGTCTGGAGACGCCGGTCTGCGAGGAATTGTCGGTGCTGCGCGAACTGGTGACGACCACGCTGAGTTCCGCGTCCACGTCCTCGCCGACGACCCGATAGGTCCTGCCGACGGCCTGCGGGATCTCGACGCCGTCGCGGAGCCACTGGTAGCTGAGCGCGAGGCCGGAGAACCGACCCGAGCCGGGCTTCGCGGTGAGCAGCCCACCCACGACCGGGGTGCCGGAGACGGACGGGTGGACCGTGGCGAGCACACGTCCGCGCCAGTCGATCCAGGCCAGCGACGCGCTGCTGTTGCCCCGGGCCTCGATCGTCGCGCAGCACTGGTCGAGGGACAGCGCCCAGGTTCCGGGGAACAGTCCGGTGAGCTCGAAGTGGCCGTCCGCGTCGATCAGGGCATAGGTGGTCCAGTGCCATCCTCCGTGCCGCAGGTAGGCGGAGACCCGAAGGCCTTCGCGCACGGTCTTGCCGGCGAAGGTGACGTAGCCGGTGATCCGGCCGGTGAGCTCGAGTTGGGCGTTGCGGCCGGTGACGGTCCGGCCGGGCCAGACGCGGATCGCGTCCGCATTCGCGAGGAACCGGTCGCTGTCCACGAGGATGGGCTCATTGCTCCAGCACTCCCGGGCGAGGTCGCTGCCGTCGGGGCCCTGGAAGCAGAGCACGTAACTGCCGGCGGGCAGGCCGTTCAGGGAGTATGCGCCGTCGGCGTCGGTGGTGACGATCTGGGCCCACTGTTCGCTGGCCCGCGAGTAGGCGCCGACGTAGGCGTCCGCGAGGGACTTGCCCTCCGGCCCGCTCACCCGGCCCGTGATCGCTCCGGTGGGGGAGGGGAGCGTGGTCCCCGACGTCGTGGACAGGCCATGACGAGTGCCGGTTCGCTGGGAGCGCGAGGTCGCGATCGAGGCGAGGTCGGGCACCGTCGTCGCCCCGGACGACGGGTCGGGACGGCTCAGCGCTCCGCCGTCGAACGGCTCGGTGGCGCCGGCCGCCCGGGCCGTGCCGGGCGCGAGCGCGGCCAATCCGGCCGCGAGCACGGCCGCCAGCAGGGCATGGCCGAGCCAGCGCGCGGCACTACGTTCGTGATCCATCCTGGGCCCCTCCCACGGATCTCATCGACAAAACATCGAACACCGTAGTGGCGGGGCGTTGGTGGGCGTCAGACCCCGGACGGGCGACGCCCGGACGGGTGACAGTCGCTCAGTTGATCAGGCGTGCCGAAAGGACACCTTCGATCGAACGGATCTGGGCCATCACGGTCTCGGGAACGGAACCGTCCACGTCGACGAGGGTGTAGGCGAGCTCGCCACGGGACTTGTTCAGCAGGTCGGCGATGTTCAGGCCCGCCTCTGCGAGCAGGGTGGAGATCTGGCCGACCATGTTCGGGACGTTGCTGTTGGCGATCGCGATCCGGCTGGTGCCCTCGGCGCGGGCCAGCGAGGCGTTCGGGAAGTTCACCGAGTTCAGGATCGTGCCCTCGGTGAGGAACTCCCGCAGCTCGTCGGCCGCCATCCGTGCGCAGTTCTCCTCCGCCTCGTTGGTGGAGGCGCCCAGGTGCGGGAGGGTGACCACCTTGTCGCGCTTGTTCAGGGCAGGAGAGGGGAAGTCGCAGATGTAGGCGCGGAGCTGGCCGCTCTCCAGCGCGCTCACCACGGCGGCCTCGTCCACGATCGGGCCGCGGGCGAAGTTGATCAGCACCGCCGACTTGCGCATGGTCTCCAGCTCCGCGGCCCCGATGAAGCCGCGGGTGCCGTCGACCAGCGGGACGTGCAGCGTGATGATGTCGGCCCGCTTGAGCAGCTGGTCGAGATTGGTCACGTGCTCGACGAACGAGCTCAGCTTCCATGCGTGCTCGACCGTGATGCCCGGGTCGTAGCCGAGCACCCGCATGCCGAGGCCGGTGGCGGCGTTCGCCACCTCGACCCCGATCGCGCCCAGGCCGATCACGCCGAGGGTGCGTCCGGGCAACTCGAAGCCGACGTAGTTCTTCTTGCCCGACTCCACCGCCTTGTCCATGGACGGGGCGTCGCCCTCGAGCCGGTGCGCGAACGCCGCGGCGGGCACGATGTTGCGCGCGGCCAGGAAGAGGGCCGCCAGCACGAGCTCCTTGACCGCGTTCGCGTTGGCACCCGGGGTGTTGAACACCGGGATGCCCTTCGCGGAGTACTCGGCGATCGGGATGTTGTTGGTGCCGGCCCCTGCCCGCGCGACGGCGAGCACGGACGCGGGGATCTCCACGCCGTGCAGGCTGGCCGAGCGGAGCATGATGGCGTCCGGGTTCTCGACCTCCGAGGAGACCTCGAACTCTTCCTTCGGCAGCCGGGAGAGCCCGGTGTGGCTGATCGCGTTGAGGGTCTTGATCGTGAAGGTCATCTGGTTCCTCACCCGTTGCGGCGCTCGAAGTCGGTCATGAAGTCGATCAGTGCCTGCACGCCCTCCAGCGGCATGGCGTTGTAGATGCTGGCCCGCATGCCGCCGACCGAGCGGTGGCCGGCGAGGCTGGTCAGGCCGGCGGCGGACGCCTCGGACACGAAGGTCTTGTCGAGGTCGGGGTTGGCCTGCAGGAAGGGCACGTTCATCCACGAGCGCGAGTCGGGCGCGACCGGGTTGGAGTAGTAGTCGCTGGCGTCGATGTAGCCGTAGAGGGCCTCCGCCTTGGCGCGGTTGCGCTCGCCCATCCCGGTCAGCCCCCCGGACTCCTTCACCCAGTCGAGGATCTTTCCGAGCAGGTAGATGCCGAAAGTGGGCGGGGTGTTCAGCATCGAGTCGGCGTCCGCCATGGCCTGGTAGTCCCAGATCGCCGGCGTGGTCGGACGCGCCCGTCCGAGCAGGTCGTCGCGCACGATCACCACGCACAGGCCGGACGGGCCCATGTTCTTCTGCGCGCCGGCGTAGATCAGGCCGAACTTCGACACGTCGATCGGCCGGGAGAGGATCGTCGAACTGAGGTCGGCGACCAGCGGTACGTCGCCGGCGTCCGGCACGTACCCGAACTCGACGCCGCCGATGGTCTCGTTCGGCGTGTAGTGCAGGTACTTCGCGCCGGCGTCGACGCGGAAGCTGCCCTCCGCCGGCGTGGTGGTGTAGTTCGAGGCGGCCTCGTCGGCGAGCACCTCGACGACCAGCCCCTGCTTCTTCGCGGCCTTGATCGCCTTGGTGGACCACTGGCCGGTGTTCAGGAAGGCGACCGGGTCGGCCTCGGCGGCGAGGTTCATGGGGATCGCGTCGAACTGCCCGGATGCGCCACCCTGCAGGAACAGCACCTTGTAGTTGTCGGGCACCCCCATGAGTTCACGCAGCAGCGCCTCGGTCTGCGCCGCACACTCGACGAAGGCCTTGCCCCGGTGGGAAACCTCCATCACCGACATCCCCGAACCCTGCCAGTCCGTGAGTTCCGATCGGGCGGCCTCGAGGGCGGCGAGCGGGAGCATGGCGGGGCCTGCGGAGAAGTTGTAGACGCGCATGGGCGTCATTGTGTCAGCTTCGTTACGGCTGCTCCGAAGGCGCCCAAGAGGAGGACACGAAGAAGGGCCGCGGCATCATCGGCGGAGATGACGTCGCGGCCCTTTCTTCGACGGTCAGATCGTTCGGCTGGGCCCGTGGCCGAATCCGCTGTTCCCGGTGGCGGCCGGGATGGGGGCGAGCGGGGGGTAGTCGCTGGGGATTCGGTGTACAGGTGCCGTGATCGACCGTGCCGACCCGGTGCGGGCGCTGCTCGCGGAGGGGAGAAGAGCAGCGCCGCAATCACCGGTTCCTGGACGCTGGCCAGCGGCCGGAGGGGTTCGAATCACGCTGGCCATTGCGTTCATGGGTCAAGTATGCGCCAGGGCCCCGCCTCACCCGCTCTGGCAAGCGGTTATCCTCTCGTCTGCGCGCGGCGCGCGGCCCGCACGGGGATCGCGGTGCGAGGATTTCCATCGGTACAGGAGAGGTGCCCGACGCGGAGGGATGACTGATGAAGGTGGCGACCACCGGCGTGGCGCGGCGCGTCGTGGTGGTCGAGGATGAGCCACTCACCCAGTCGCTGGTGACCTCGGTACTCGCAACAGCCGGGTTCGTCGCTCGCGGCGTCGACTCGGCCGACCTGGCCATAGCGGCGCTGCGGGACTTCGACCCGGACGTGCTGGTGGTTGATCTCGA
>PHEV01000190.1:5440-6749 GCA_002843035.1 Actinobacteria bacterium HGW-Actinobacteria-5
CAGCGGTCTCAGCAAGGACCAGCTCGAGGTGTTGCGACTGGTCGCTTCGGGACTGTCCAACGCGGAGATCGGAACCCGCCGCGGAACCTCGCCCCACGGCGTCGAACAGATCGTCCAGCGCCTGATCAGCCGACTGGGCGTGACCAGGGGTGGAGGCGCGAACCCCCGGGTGCAACTGGCCCGGATCTATTTCCGGCACGGGCCGAGCCCGACCTGAGCCGATGGACGTCGCCGTGGGGGCTCGCGTGCACCGGCTCGCGACTGCGCTGAGGGTCTCCCTCCGCGGCCGTCCGCCCGACACCTTGGGCATGCTGGTCGCAAACGGTGGCATGTTCATCTCCGATCTGGCCTTCAACCTGCGCCACGACCTCGAACTGGCCGGCGCGGTCACGGTTGCCCTGGCGACCCAGGTCGTGGTGGGCTCGGTCGCCCTGATGCTCCTGAGCCGGATCGGGTCCGCAGCGGAGGAGCCCCGGGGTCACCCGGCAACCGTTCTGGCGGTGTTCGCCCTCTGCGGTGTGGTTCGGACAAGCGTGCTGGTGGCCGCGAATCCGTCGGCGTCCTGGATGCTGTGGTTCCAGCAGCTCCCGCCCCGGGTGTGCGGGGCGATCGTGTGGTTCACCGTGTCCGCCGGGCTGCTGGAGTGGTTGAACCGTGCGGCCGGCCAGCGGATGCGGCTGGAGACCGCCTACCGGCAGCTGCTGGCCACCCGGGCGACCACCGCGGCGGTCCTGTGCGAGACCGACGCGCACCTGAGCGCACTCGTCGCGCGGACGCGGGCAGCCATCGGCGAGGTGAGCAGTCGTCTGCGGCGAGGCCTCACCGCGGCCGAACTCGATGCCTGTATCGACCGGATCGGTGAACTGGTCGATCGGGAGGTCCGGCCATCCAGCCACGAGCTGGCACTGCCTCCGAGCGAGTTCCGCTCCGTTCCGGTGCCACCGCTGTGGCCATCCACGCAGGCGCGCCTGGCTGCGATGATGCGGCGCTGGCCGATCGCGCGACCGTTCCAGCCGGCCGTGGTAGCGCTCCTGGCGATACCGGTTGTGCTGGCTGACCTGGCGGTGGCCTCGCCGGAGCAGCGCGGGTTGGTCGCGCTGCACTCCGTGGAGGGACTGACGATCCAGATCGGGTCGCTGGCGCTTGCCGCGGTGTGCCTGGCCCCACTGCTGCCGCGGCTGCGTCGCTCCGTCGCGATCGGGGTCACCGTGGCGGTCTACCTGGTTCTGCTCGTTGTGGGGGTGGTCACCCTCGTGCAGGACGCGTCGGCCGGGATCGGCATACCTCTGAGCGCGCACCTGTTCCCCGC
>PHEV01000191.1 GCA_002843035.1 Actinobacteria bacterium HGW-Actinobacteria-5
TGGGTCAGGCCGGTGGTGTCGAGGGCGTAGACGTTCTCCGGTGCGCCGGTCTCCTGCTTGGGCGGTCCGCTCCACACGTTCAGCAGCAGTTCCGGGTTCAGCGCGTCGGGGAAGGCCGACACCATCCCGGAGGCACCGCCCGAAACGGCAGTGGGTAGGAATACTCCCTGGAAGGCCAACCGCTCGGGCCGGGCGTCCGGTGCCTTGACCACTCCCTCGGAGCGGAAGTTCGCGTCCTGGGGCAGGAAGACGACCGGCCCGGAGAACGCGACGTCGCCCTTGCCGTCCTTCACCGTCACCACCGGGGCGTAGCCGTGGCCGAGCAGGCTCACCTGGTCTCCGCCCAGCTGCAGCGGCGCGTTCACCTGCAGGCTCGCGGTGGTGTCGTCCTGCCCCGGCTGGCTGACCCTCACGTGGGCGTTGAACTCGCGGGCCGCCCCGGTCTGCACCGGACCGGTCTCGAAGCGGACGTCGAAGGAGTCCAGCCGGATCGTGAACGGGGACAGCTGGGTCGAGCGGAACGCCGCCCCGGACCCGAAGTCGTCGTACTGGGTGAGCGTGTTCGAGAACGCCTGGCCCTCCACGACGATCGCGGTGCCCCTGAACTGGAACAGCGAGCCCCAGGCCAGCCCGATCAGCATCGTGACCAGGCAGATGTGGAAGACGAGGTTGCCGGTCTCGCGCAGGTAGCCGCGCTCGGCGGAGATGCTCTCCGCGTCCCTGCGCACGCGGTAGCCCCGGGCCCGCAGGTGGGCCTCGGCCGCGTCCAGCACCGCGGCAGCGTCGGTCTCGACGACGGCGGACGCGTGGCCCGGCAGCCGGGTCAGCTTCCCCGGCGCGGGGGATGGCTGGGAGCGCACCTCGCGCAGGTAGCCGGCCGTGCGCGGCAGGATGCAGCCGATCAGGCTGATGAACAGCAGCAGGTAGATGGCGGCGAACCAGGCGGAGCCGAACACATCGAAGAAGCCCAGCCGGTCCAGCCACGGCCCGACGTCGGGGTGCGCCTTCAGGTAGTCGGAGACCCCGACCGGGCTGGTCGGACGCTGGGGCAGCAGCGAGCCGGGCATCGCGGCGACGCCCAGCACCGCCAGCAGGACCAGCGCGGTGCGCATCGAGGTGAGGGTGGTCCAGGCGAAGCGCAGCCAGCTGACGAGGGCCTTCATCAGACCACCGCCCCGAAGGTGGCCGCCCACTGCTGCAGCCCGGACATCAGCACATCCCACCAGCCGGTGACGAGCAACAGTCCGACCAGGATCATCGTCACGCCGCCGAAGACCTGGACGCCGCGGTGGTGCCGCTTCACCCAGTCGAGCGTTCCGGAGAACCGGTCGAACGCCAGGCCGGCCACGACGAACGGCAGGCCGAGGCCGAGCGCGTAGGCGAACGCGAGCACACCGCCGCGCAGCGCCGTCCCCTCGTTCAGGGCCAGGGACAGCACCACGGACAGCGCGGGGCCGATGCAGGGCGTCCAGCCGAGCGCGAACACGATTCCCAGCAGCGGCGAGGCGGCAACGCCCAGCCGGGGCGCGATGCCGGGTCGCCAGGTGGCCTGGAACGGGAGCCAGCCGGTGAAGACCAGGCCCAGGGCGATGGCGATCAGCCCTGCCGCCACCGAGAGTGGCCGCTGCCAGGTCACCAGCGCGGCCCCGACCGTGCCGGCCAGCGCCCCGGTGGCGACGAAGACCACAGCCAGCCCGGCGACGAAGCCGAGCGTGCCCGCGAGGACGCGGCGCCGGTGCCGCCCCGCCGCGCCGGAGGTGATCTCGGAGGCACCGAGCCCGGTGGCATACGACAGGTAGCCCGGCAACAGCGGCAGCACGCAGGGGGAGAAGAACGAGACCAGCCCGGCGAGCAACGCGACCGGAAGGGCCAGGAGCACCGAGCCGCCGATGGCCTGCTGGATCCAGTCGCTCACTTGCCGGCCGCCAGGTCGTCGATCAGGCCCACCAGGGTGGCCTCGGTGGTCTCGCCGACGACGCGGGCGGCGACGCGTCCGGTCGGGTCGACGAGCAGGGTGCTGGGGATCGCGCTGGCCGGCAGCTGGCCGGAGAACTTCAGCAGCAGGGCCCCGTCCGGGTCGTAGAGGTTCACATACGGCACCCCGAAGCTGCGCACGAACGCCTGCGGCGCCGCCTTGTCGAGGTCACGGGTGTTCAGCCCGACGAAGACCGCCGCCTCGCCGGCGCGCCTGCTGGCCGCGACCAGGGCGGACGCCTCGGCCCGGCAGGGCGCGCACCAGGACCCCCACACGTTGTAGACGACGACCTTGCCCTTGGTGTCCGCACTGGTCCAGGCCTTGCCGTCGAGCGTGGCGCCTTCGATCAGTGGTGCTGCCGGACGCTGCCCGGCCGGCAGCACCGTCAGCGTCCCGTCCCCGCCGACGAAGCCGGAGGTGCTGGTCGGCGCCGAACCGCAGCCGGCCAGGAGCAGGCCCAGCGCGAGGACAGCGCCGAGCAGGCGCGCCCTCGGCGCACGAACGGGACCGGACGAAGGCATCACGCTCCCGGACGGAACTTCTTCACCTTCGCCGGCACCAGGTCGGCGCAGGGCTCGGTGTAGTCGACGCGCACCAGGTGGGTGCCGTCGTAGGTGAACGTGGTCACGCTGGCGAGCCGGGCCTGGCGCTTGCGCGGGTCGTGCACGAGCGGGCGCCCCTCCGCCCAGGAGCGAGCCATCCAGATCGGCAATTCGTGGGCCACGACCAGCGCCTCCCCGTCGATCGCGTGGGAGGCGGCGTCGGCGATCGCCTCGCGCATCCGGGCGGCGATGGAGGTGTAGGCCTCGCCCCAGGACGGCCGCAGCGGGTTGCGCAGGTGCCACCAGCTGGACGGCCGGAGCAGGATCTCGTTGCGCTTGCCGAAGCTCTTCCCCTCGAAGACGTTCGCCGCCTCGATCACGCGGTCGTCGATGTGCACCTCCAGTTCGGGGTGCTTCGCCGCGATCGGCGCCATCGTCTCCTGCGCCCGCTGCAGCGGGGAACTGACCAGGTGCACCAGTGGCGCGTCCGCGAAGTACTCCCCGAGGCGCTGCGCCATCTGCCGGCCGAGGTCGGACAGCCCGTACCCAGGGGAACGTCCGTACAGCACACCTTCCGGGTTGTGCACCTGGCCGTGCCGCACCACATGGACGACGTTCATCGGTCTCCTCGCTCGGTCGTCCCCCAACAATACGCAGCGCGGCGCCCCGCTCTCACCCCCGCTCCGCCCCACCCCCGCCGATCCACGCAGACGCTCCCGGAATTCGTTCCCGTTGCCGAAGGTTCGGCAGCGTCGACGTTCCCGGGAGCGTCGGTTCGGGGAGGGGTCGGATCAGCGGCGGACGAAGGGCATCTGCAACTCGGTCACCCAGGCGTCCTCATCGCCGGGTGGAGTCTCCAGGTACACCTCGCGGCTCAGGCCGCAGGGCTCGGCGCCGTTCTCCTCCAGCCAGGCGCCGAACGCCTGCCAGGACTCCCCGATCGTCGCCATCGCGCCGAGATGCAGCTGCGTGACCGCCTCGGTGACCGCCGGCAGGTCGACCAGGTCCACACCGGGCAGCGCCTCACCGCCCCACACGCAGCCCGCGTGGCACTCCAGCCCGTCCTCGTCCATCCGGTAGTAGCTGATCCCCGGCCCGGGCTGCCCGCCGGCGGCCGCGACCGCCCCGAACACCTGCCCGAACAGCGGCCCCACCCGGGGACCGATCTCCTCCGGGCCGGCCACCCGGAACGACTTCTCCGCCACCTGCAGCGCGGGCAGCGCCTTCACCACGAACTCACGTTCGGTCATGCCTTCTCCTTCGATCAGGCGGAGCCTCGCCTCGACGGCGCGGAGCTGGTCGGACGTGGCCTGCAACTGCTCGGCGAGCTCGGCGCGACGCAGCCTCAGCATGCCCTCCAGCTGCTCGACGCCCAGGTTCTCGTCGAGCAGGGTCCCGATCGCGTCCAGGCCGAACCCGAGGCCGCGCAACGCGACGATCCGGTTCAGCCGGGCCAGCTGGCTGGCGGTATAACTGCGGTAGCTGGTCCAGGGATCCACGTGCGCGGGCACGAGCAGCCCCAGCTCGTCGTAGTTGCGGAGCATCCGTACCGACACCCCGCCGATCCGGGCGAAGTCTCCGATCTTCAACATGACTCCTTTGTCATGCCTCCCCCGGTGTGAGGGTCAAGCGGTGGTGAGGACGCGGCGCAGCGCGTCGGCGTCCACGTACCAGATGGCGTGGCGGACGCCGTCGACGAACGTGACCGGCACGTGATCGGAGAACTCGGCGCGCAGGGCAGGGTCCGCGTCCACGTCACGGGTGACCCAGGTGTCGCCGGTCTCGGCGCAGACAGCACTGACGACGCCCACCGCCTCTGTGCAGAGGTGGCAGCCGTCGCGGACCAACAGCACAACCCGGGCGTCGATCATCGGTGGCCCCGGGCGGATGGTGGCTTACTTGCCGGCGCGACGACGCTGGATGCGCGTCTTCTTGAGCAGCTTGCGGTGCTTCTTCTTCGCCATCCGCTTGCGGCGCTTCTTGATGACCGAACCCACGAATCAGACCTCTCGATGACCGTCCCACCGGACGGCAGGTACGAAGTTCGGGCTGTTGCCAGCCCTGAAGGACGCGGCCGGACAATCCAGCCAAGCACAGGATCTTACCGGCCCGGTGGGCGCGGGTGAAATCCGGTGGAGTTCAGCCCGCGTGGTAGAACGACTCGCGCAAGTAGGCGCTGACGGCGTGCTCGGGAACCCGGAAGTTCCGGCCGAACCGGACAGCTTCGAGGTCACCGGCGTGGATCAATCGGTACACCGACATCCGCGACACTCGCAGCGCTGATGCGACCTCGGCAACCTTCAGAAACCGGACCGCTCCCAACGGCGTCACCGGGTCGCTCATCGTGCTACCTGTCCCCTCCACGGGGCTGCCCCAGTGACAGCCGCTTCTCGTCACCTTAGTGGCCCGGAGACGCTCGTGGGACAATTGGGACCAAGTTGTCAACCATCCACGCCGGAGCACGTTGATCCGGATTGGGCCGGTGTGACTGCCCATACGCTCAGCCCAGGAGGGTGGGCGGCGCCCCCGTGCCGCCCGGCCACGATCTGGTCACGGCTGACCAGCGACGATCCGCACGACCGAGCCCCTCGCCCGCCACTACGCTGTGCTCATCACTCAGGGCAAGAGCTACCCGACCGCACAGGATGGGAGCGCTCCCAGATCGCTCGCGGAAGGACACCCGTGACGCCTGTCGACCTCCTCGGCTGGGTCGCCACCCTCGTCGG
>PHEV01000192.1 GCA_002843035.1 Actinobacteria bacterium HGW-Actinobacteria-5
TCATGCCTGGCCTCCCGAGGCGGAACTGGGGTCGAGTGCGTCGCGCAGGCCGTCACCGACCGCGTTCACGCACATGACGAGGAACACCAGCACCGTTGCCGGCCCGAGGAAGACCCATGGGTACGTCGTGGCCATCCGGGCGCCCTCACCGATCAGGGTGCCCAGCGACGTGTCCGGGGCCTGCACACCGAATCCGAAGTAGGACAGGCCAGTTTCGGACAGGATCGCGTAGCCCACGTTCAGCGTCGCGTCGATGATCAGCAGCGAGGACGCGTTGGGCAGGATGTGCCGCAGGATGATCCGGAACGCCGGCAAACCCATGAACTTGGCCGCCTGCACGTACTCGCGCTCCCGGATCGACAAGGTCAGCGACCGCACCACCCGGGCCGACAGCGGCCACGCGAAGGCGGCCAGCAGCACCACCAGGAGCATCCAGCTGGCGTCGCCCTCGGGGGCGCCACGGGAGGCCACGGCGATCAGGAAGAAGCTCGGCACCACCAGCAGCAGGTCGATCACCCACAGCGCAGCCTTCTCGTACCAGCCACCCACGTAGGCCGCCGACGCGCCCACCAGCGCCGCGATCGAGGTGGACAGGACGGCCACCAGCAGGCCGATCAGCAGGGACTTGCCCAAGCCGCGGACGGTGAGGGCGAGCACGTCGCGCCCGGCCTGGGTGGTACCCAGGATGTGGGCGGAGTCGGGCCCGGTGAGGAAGGCGTTGGTGTCGATGTCGTCGAACTTCCAGTACAGGAAGGCGCCGCCGAAGATCGCCAGGGCGGCGAGGAAGATGATCCCGAACGCACCGACCACCGCGGTCTTGTTGCGCAGGAACCGGCGCAGGATCAGCCGGCCGCGGGAGAGTCGCTTCTGTGGCTTCGCCTCGGCCGCGGTGGCCAGGGTCTCCAGTTCGGTCGCGTCGGAGGCGCTCATGCCAGCCTCACCCTCGGGTCGAGGATCGCGACCATGATGTCCGACAGTACGGCGCCAGCCAGAACGCAAACCCCGGCGAACGCCGTGACCGCGACGACGCCGTTCACATCCATCTTGGTGATCGTGTCCACGCCGTACTGGCCGATGCCGGGGAAGTTGAAGATCCGCTCGGTGAAGGTGGCTCCGACGAACATCGTGGCCACGCTGAAGGCGACGTAGGTGCCGGTCGGGATCAGCGCGGTGCGCAGCGCGTGCTTCATCACCGCCTTCCGCTGGAGCAGGCCCTTCGCGCGCGCCGTACGGACATAGTCCGCCCCCAGCGAGTCGAGCATCAGGTTCCGCTGGATCCGGCTCATCGACGCGGCACCGATCACGATCAGCACCAGCGTGGGAAGGAAGAGGTGTTGTAGTCGGTCGACGAGCCACGCGAGCGGGTAGTCACCCACGTCCCCGGTCTCGCCGATGAACTCGAAGGTGCGGGTGCCGGTCACGTTGTTGAACCAGGTGGCGCCGATCTGGGTGAGGTGGCCGATCACGAACGCCGGGGTCGAAATGATCAGCAGCGAGATCGCGGTGATCGTCCGGTCGCTCACCCGGTACTGCCGGGTGGCTGTCCACGCGCCGGCAGCGACGCCCACGATGATGCCGACCAGGGTGCCAATCACCAGCAGCCGCAGGCTGACCCACATCCGCGTCGAGATCTCCTCGTTGACGCTCACACCCAGCGGCGAGTAACCCCAGTTGCCGTGCAGCACCCCGGTGAACCACGTCCAGTACCGCTCCAGCAGTGGCACCTCATCGCTGAGGTTGTACTGGCGCAGTTGGTTCTCGACGATCTGGGGGTCGACCGGCGGCTGCCGGACGGCCCACAATGCGCGCGGATTCAGCTGGGTCGCGGCGAGCAGGTACGTCAGCGAGACCGCGACGTACAGCAGGACGACGTAGTTGAGCAGGCGCTTGCCGATGTAGCGAAGCATGGATGGAAGGTAGCGCAGGCCCCCGGCATCCCCCAAAGGCTCAGCGCGCCGCGCCGCGCAGATTCACCACAACGGTGCCGAGCAGCAGGTCGTTCAGCGCGCGGCGCTCCGCCCCGATCACGATCGTCGGGAGCACCACGCTGATCATCGCGGACCGGGCGATCGCGCGCGGCCAGCCGAGCCGCTGGCCGTCCAGCCGGACGATGCCGATCCGGGTGATCAGCTGGCCGAAGCTGCTCCCGGTGAGCGCTGTCAGCACCGTGCTCTCGACGAAGTAGACCGCCAGCACCATCCAGGCGCGCCAACCGCTCTCCCGCAGGACGCCGATCCCGAACAGGGCCACGGCGACCGCCATGCACGCTGCCCAGTCGAGCACGAGGGCGGCGATCCGGGCCCACCAGGTGGCCAGCGAGCCGCGTCCGTGCTCGGGCAGCCCGATGCTGGCGCCCGGGTAGGCGTCGGTCGGTTCGGTGGTCACGGGTCGAGCGTAGCGAGGCGGACGGTCCGTGGACGCCCCCGACGGCCGGCGTCCACGCTGGCATCCTTGCGGCAACGGAACCAGACGTTGCAGGAGCCTGCGGGACAGCGCGTTACGTCGCTGAAACGTGGACGCAATCCGGAAGTTACGGCTGGTGCCTAGCGTTTGCAGAGTTCAATTCCCTGACTTGTGGAGGAAAGATGTTCCAAGGCGCCGACGACCTGTTGGCCTACATCAAGGACGAGGGTGTCGAGACCGTCGACGTCCGCTTCTGCGATCTTCCCGGCGTGATGCAGCACTTCACCGTGCCGGCAAAGTTCTTCGATGGCGACGTGTTCGAGAACGGCCTGTCGTTCGACGGTTCCTCGATCCGTGGCTTCCAGAAGATCCACGAGTCCGACATGACCCTGATGCCGGATGCCACGACCGCGTTCATCGACCCGTTCCGGAAGTCCAAGACCCTCGCGGTGAACTTCTTCGTGCACGATCCGCTGACCAAGGAGCCCTACAGCCGCGACCCGCGCAACATCGCGCGCAAGGCCGAGAACTACCTCGCCTCCACCGGCATCGGCGACACCGCGTTCATGGGCCCCGAGGCCGAGTTCTACGTGTTCGACTCGGTGCGCTTCGAGACCAAGCA
This sequence comes from Actinobacteria bacterium HGW-Actinobacteria-5, assembly GCA_002843035.1. Lineage (GTDB taxonomy): Bacteria > Actinomycetota > Actinomycetes > Propionibacteriales > Propionibacteriaceae > Propionicimonas. The sequence goes on from PHEV01000192.1 coordinate 3,026, forward strand.
GAACGCCGGCTACTACTACATCGACTCCGAGGCCGGCGCCTGGAACACCGGCGCGGAGGAGGACGGCACCGGCCGCGGCAACCGTGGCTACAAGGTGAAGTACAAGGGCGGCTACTTCCCCGTGGCGCCGGTCGACCACTTCGGCGACCTGCGCGACGACATGGTGCGCAACCTGATCAACGCCGGTCTGATCATCGAGCGGGCGCACCACGAGGTGGGCACCGCGGGCCAGGGTGAGATCGCGACCAAGTTCGATTCGATGCTCGCCGCCGGCGACAACCTGATGAAGTACAAGTACATCATCAAGAACACGGCGTGGGCCGCAGGCAAGACCGCCACCTTCATGCCGAAGCCGATCTTCGGCGACAACGGCTCCGGCATGCACGTGCACCAGTCGATCTGGAAGAACGGCGAGCCGCTGTTCTACGACGAGGCCGGCTACGCGAACCTGTCCGACCTCGCCCGCTGGTACATCGGCGGCCTGCTCAAGCACGCTCCGGCCGTGCTGGCGTTCACCAACCCGACGGTGAACTCCTACCACCGCCTGGTGCCGGGCTTCGAGGCTCCGGTCAACCTGGTGTACTCCAGCCGGAACCGCTCGGCGTCCATCCGGATCCCGATCACGGGCTCGAACCCGAAGGCGAAGCGCCTCGAGTTCCGCTGCCCCGACCCGTCCAGCAACCCGTACCTGGCCTTCCCGGCCATGCTGCTGGCCGGCCTCGACGGCATCCAGAACAAGATCGAGCCGATTGCCCCGGTCGACAAGGACCTCTACGAGCTGCCTCCGGACGAGCACGCACTGGTCCCGACCGTCCCCGGCTCGCTGGACGCCGTGCTCAACGCGCTGGAGGAGGACCACGAGTTCCTGCTCGCCGGCGACGTCTTCACCGCCGACCTGATCGAGACCTGGGTCGACATGAAGCGGGCCGACATCGACGCGATCCGGCTCCGTCCGCACCCGCACGAGTTCGAGATGTACTACGACATGTGAGCAAACGTGCTAGTCAGGGGGCGGTAACAACCCCCTGAGTCCGCACAGAGTCCGCAGAATCCGTCCGGGCCGCGAGAGCAGCAGCTACCGCGGCCCGGGCGGATTCGTCTTTGTCGGGGAACATATGCCCGTACGTGTTCAGCGTCGTCACCGCCGACGCATGGCGCAGGCGGGTCCGCACGATCTTCACGTCGAGGCCTGCCGCGATCAGCAGCGAGGCGAAGTAGTGGCGCAGGTCGTGGAACCGGAAGCCCTCCGGCAGTCCCTTCACGTCACCACGGACGGCCCGGACGGCCCGCTCTATCGCCCAGGGTGACGAGGGCCTACCGATCCCGTTGGTGACGACCGTAAGTCCCCCGGACGTACTGACAGCCGCGGAGAGCGACATCCGGTTCGAGCAGACCCTCGACTACGCGTTCAACTCCGACCTGATCACCTTCAAGGCCACATGGCGCGCCGACGGCGCCCTCATCGACACCACCGGCGCCATTAAGGCGTTTGCTGGCGCTTCCAGCTGACCGGCGACCGAAGCCGGGTGCGGCTTTCTTCTCCGCACCCGGCGGCGGCAGCGGCCGAAGGGGCGGGAAAAGGGTCGATCGTCAGTGGTCCCCGGTGTCCCCAGCCTGCTCCGCGGGTTCGCTTTTCGACGGCGGAGCAGCGAGCTTGTAGGCACTGAAGGCTGAGATGTCACCAGCCCCGAGAAGCGCGCCGAGGATGGACTTCCAGGGCTCAGGAAGTACCGCCCCTAGAGCGTGTAGTGCCAGCGCGATGGTAAGGAGCGTCCACGCCAGGGAGTTGCGAACCGCCCGCCTGCTCCAAAAGGGCGTCTTGACCTTCGATGAAGCCACGTCAACCGCTTCGGCAACCTCGGGGGCAGCTTCCTTCAGGACCGCGTAGGCTCGATCGTCGTCGCTGGGCGCGAATGCAACTGCTTCCTCCCCTTCGTCGGTAACGAGTTGAAGCTCCTCAAGCAGGGAATGAGCGACATCGTCGAAGCCTGGAATGGAACCGCCCACGCTTGCGACGGCGTGCTTGGTGGCGGCGACGGCGCCTGCTGCGGCGAGGGCGGAGGTGGTGTCGAACTTCGACCACACAGGCTGCAACGCCTCAGCGGCCGCCATGCTCGCGCCTGCTGCGGCGAGGGCGGAGGTGGTGTCGAACTTCGACCACACAGGCTGCAACGCCTTAGC
>PHEV01000193.1 GCA_002843035.1 Actinobacteria bacterium HGW-Actinobacteria-5
GGCTTCCCTCACCGCTTAGGATGGGGTGGCTGTCGCGCTGGGACGTGACGGGCTCTGCCGCGCAATCAGGAAGCGAAACCGTGGGTCTACTGGACAAGATGCTGCACATGGGCGAGGGCCGCCAGCTCAAGAAGCTGAAGGTCGTCTCGGACCAGGTGAATTCGATCGAGCCCGACTTCGAGGCCATGTCGGATGCGGAGTTGCAGGCCCAGACCGACGAGTTCAAGAAGCGCTACGCCGAAGGGGAATCGCTCGACGCGCTGATGCCCGAGGCGTTCGCCACCGTCCGTGAGGCGAGCCGGCGGGTGCTCGGAAAGCGACACTTCGACGTCCAGATCCAGGGCGCGGCCGCCCTGCACTGGTGCAACATCGCCGAGATGAAGACCGGTGAGGGCAAGACCCTCGTCGCCGTGCTGGCGTCCTACCTGAACGCGCTCACCGGCAAGGGCGTCCACGTCGTCACCGTGAACGACTACCTGGCCCAGTTCCAGTCCGAGCAGATGGGCCGGATCCACCACTTCCTGGGCCTCAAGGTGGGCGCGATCCTCTCCAGCATGACCCCGGCCGAGCGGCGCGAGGCCTACGCCTGCGACATCACCTACGGCACCAACAACGAGTTCGGCTTCGACTACCTGCGCGACAACATGGCGCTGAGCATCGACGACTGCGTGCAGCGTGGCCACTACTACGCGATCGTCGACGAGGTCGACTCGATTCTGGTCGACGAGGCCCGCACGCCGCTGATCATCTCCGGGCCGTCCGAGGACAACTCCTCCTGGTACCCCGAGTTCGCCAAGCTCGTCCGCAGCCTCAAGAAGGACATCCACTACGAGGTGGACGAGAAGAAGCGGACCGTGGCGGTGCTGGAGCCCGGCATCACCGCTGTGGAGGACCGGCTCGGCATCGAGAACCTCTACGAATCCGCGAACACGCCACTGATCTCCTACCTGAACAACGCGATCAAGGCCAAGGAGCTGTTCAAGCGCGACAAGGACTACGTGATCATGGACGGCGAGGTGCTCATCGTCGACGAGCACACCGGCCGCACCCTGATCGGACGCCGCTACAACGAGGGCCTGCACCAGGCGCTGGAGGCCAAGGAAGGCGTCGAGATCAAGGACGAGTACCAGACGCTCGCCACGATCACGCTGCAGAACTACTTCCGCATGTACGACAAGCTCGCCGGCATGACCGGTACGGCGAAGACCGAGGAATCCGAGTTCCAGAAGATCTACGGCCTCGGTGTGCTGCCGATCGCGACCAACAAGCCGATGATCCGGATCGACCAGTCCGACCTGATCTACCGCACCGAGGAGGCCAAGTTCGCAGCCATCGTCGAGGACGTGGTGCCCCGGCACGCGGCGGGCCAGCCGATCCTGCTGGGCACCGCGAGCGTGGCGAAGTCGGAGGTGCTGAGCCGGCTGCTCAAGCAGGCCGGGGTCAAGCACGAGGTGCTGAACGCGAAGAACCACGCGCGGGAGGCCGCGATCGTCGCGCTCGCCGGACGCAAGGGTGCAGTCACCGTCGCCACCAACATGGCCGGCCGCGGTACCGACATCATCCTCGGCGGCAACTCCGAGTTCCTCGCCGACCAGGTGTTGCGGAACAAGGGCCTCGACCCGGTCGAACACGCCGAGGAGTACGAGGCGGCCTGGCCCGAGACGCTGGAGGCGATCGAGAAGCAGGTGGCGGAGGAGCACGACGAGGTCGTCCAGCTGGGCGGGCTGTACGTGCTCGGATCGGAGCGGCACGAGTCCCGGCGCATCGACAACCAGTTGCGCGGTCGTTCCGGCCGTCAGGGCGACCCCGGCGAGAGCCGGTTCTACCTGTCGCTGGGCGACGACCTGATGCGCCTGTTCAAGTCCGACATCATCGACTGGGTGCTGCAGACCCTGAAGGTGCCCGACGACATGCCGATCGAGAACAACCGGGTCAGCAAGTCGGTGCAGCAGGCGCAGGAGCAGGTCGAGGCGATGAACTTCGAGATGCGCAAGAACGTGCTGAAGTACGACGACGTGATGAACCGCCAGCGCCACGCCATCTACGGCGACCGGCGTCGGGTGCTCGAGGGTGCGGACGTCGAGGAGCAGCTGCGCGGCACGGTGAACACCGTGGTCGAGCAGTACGTGCGCGGGCTCACCGAGGGCTTCATCGAGGACTGGGACTTCGACGCGCTGTGGACGCAGCTCGGCACCCTGTACCCGGTCAGCCTCGACGTCACCGACTACGAGGACCGCCCGGACCTGACCGTCGAGGAACTCGTCGCCGACTTCCAGGCCGACGCCCAGAAGGCCTATGACGCCCGCACCGAGGCGCTCGGCGAGGAGACCATGCGGGAGTTCGAGCGGCAGGTGCTGCTCACCGTGCTGGATCGCAAGTGGCGTGAGCACCTCTACGAGATGGACTACCTGCGCGAGGGCATCGGCCTGCGCGCCATGGCGCAGCGCGACCCGCTGGTGGAGTACCAGCGCGAGGGCGGCGACATGTTCAACGCCATGATGGAGGCCTTCATGGAGGAGGTGGTCGGCTACCTGTTCAACCTGCAGGTGCAGGTGGAGCCGGCCGCACCGCAGGTCGGCCTCGTTGCGGGGTCGAACGGCAGGCCGGTGACGGCGGGCGACCTGCTGGCCTCCGGCCCGGACGACGACGTCCCCGACCTGGGCACCGAGGCGTTCGAGCAGCACCGGCTGCCGATGACGGAGGAGCCGGAGCTGATGAAGCGTCCGGCGCTGAAGGCGAAGGGGCTGCAGCCGAAGGCCGCGCGTCCGATGGCCTACTCCGCGCCGAGCGAGACCGGCGAGGCGACCAAGTCCGCCACCGCGACCGCCGACCCGTACGCCGGCGTGGGCCGGAACGCGCCCTGCCCGTGCGGCTCGGGCAAGAAGTTCAAGATGTGCCACGGCCGAGCCTCCTGAGGTTTCGCGCCGCTGTCGAAGAGGGGACGTGCCATGAAGCGGACCGCAATGACGGGGTTCGCGGAACGACATCGGGGGCTGGGCGTCGCAGTGGTCCTCGCCGTCGCGCTGGGCGGTTGTGCGGCGCCGCCGGCTCCCGGATCCGCGGTGGCGACCGGGTCCAGTCCCGTCGCGCCCGGTCCGGCACCGTCCGCCCGCACCGACGCCTCGCCAGACTTCGACGGCGATGGTGGCGCAGATCTCGCGGTGGGTACCGGCACCGACCCCGGTCGGGTCAGCATCCGCTATGCGAACGGCGCGACGCTGGACGTCGGCCGCGGGGACGTGGACAGCGATCCTGCGCATGCGGCGTCCGCCGACTTCGGCCAGGCGCTGCTCGCTCGCGACCTGAACGGGGACGGCTTCACCGACCTGGTGGTCTCCGACCCGGGCGCCGAGTTCGGGACCACGCTGTTCCTCCTCTACGGCGGTCCGAAGGGCCTCGACCTGGCCGACCCGGTGACGATTCCGGTGGACGCGGCGGGTTCCGGCCGCGCGCTCGCGCTCGTCGAGTCGCCGTCCCCGGTCCTCGTCGCGGCCGGCGGCGGCGGTTCGGTACTCACCTGGCGACTCGGCACCGACGGCCGGCCGATCGGCGGGCCCACGTCGGTGAGCCCGGAATCGCTCGGGCTGGCCGCGCCCGCTGCTGGCAGCCGGTTCGGCAGCAGTCTGGCGTCCAGCGGTTCGCTCCTGGTCATCGGTGCACCGGGCGAGACCGTGAACGGTGCCCGGCAGGCCGGGGCGGTCTACCTGGTCGACGTCGGCACGAACCCGGTGCAGGCGCAGCGGATCACGGAGGCCACCCGTGGCGTGCCCGGCGACGCCCGGACGGGGAATCGTTTCGGGGCCGCGGTGGCGGCCAGCGGAGCCCTGGTCGTCGTGGGCGTCCCGGGGGAGAGCCGCAAGGATGCACGCGGCCGCAGCCGGGCCGGTGCGGGCATGCTCGTGGTCCTGGAGTTCTCGGCCGGCTCGCTCAGCTCGGCGACGGCCTACGACCAGCTCGGCCTGCGTGGCCGGATCAGCGCCGGTGACGGCTTCGGCTCCACCCTGGCCATGGTGCGGCCGTGCCGGGACACCGTCGGGGTGATCGCGGGGGCCTGGGCAGAGGCGGTCGGTGCCGACGAGCAGGCCGGGTCGGTGTGGCTCATCCCGCTGGGCGAGGGCGGCTGCGACCCGGTCCAGCTGCGGGACGGGCACGGGCTGGCAGCGAAGGCCGGGCCGAACACCGTCGTCGGCTCCGCGGTGAGCGCTCTTCGGGCCGGAAGCGACGGCGACACCCTCGTGATCGCAGCCCAGGGCAACTCCGAGGAGGGCGTGCCCGGACGGGTGCTCACGCTCGACTATCCATACACCGACCCTCCTGCCGTGGTGTTCACCGACCTCGCAGTGAAGGAGGAGCGGACGATCGCGCTCAGTCCCCCAGAGGGTTGATCCAGCCGGCCCGATGGACCACGGGCGGGTCGAGCGCGAGCACCAGCTGGGTCACCACCCAACGTCCGCGGCGGCGGCTGATCCGCAGGGCCGCGGCGCGGGAGGCGTTGCCGCGACGAAGGTGCGCGGACACCTCGAGGGCGGCGTCGTGCGGGGCCTGCACCCGGACGGAGCGCAGCCGCAAGCCGTCGCCGTCCCGAGCCCGGTGCAGGTGCTCGAGCAGGTCGAGCAACTCCGCCTCCACCCACAACTCCAGCTGGGTCGCCGATCGCTGGCCCGAGAGGACCTCCACGACTGCCGCCGTCAGCGACGTGGCGAGCTGACGCCGTTCCGGATCCAGTGCCGCCTCGTCAGCTGCCGCGTCCGGAACGACCGTCCACGGCAGCACGGGCTGCTCGGCACCGGTGAACTGCTGCGGCTCCCGCAGCGGTACAGCGGGTGGCCGGGATGCGGGCGCGGCCCTGCACAGCGCGAGGGTGGGATCCATGGTTCCTCCTGGGGTGAGGAGGCCACCCTGCTCCGAACCGGTCCGGTCGCAACAGGGGGTGGGACGCGATCTGTGGACAACTGTCCGGGAGTGTTCAGCGACCGCCGTTCCCCGTCGCCGGGTGGCTAGCCTGACCTGCGAGAGGGGGGACGTGCACACGTTCTGGCTGGTTGTCGGTGCGGTCGTGGCCGTGGCCGCGCTCACCGGAGTCATCTACGGGCTGCGCCGCCAGCGCTATCTCAAGGAGGTGCGGGAGCTCGGCTGGTCGCACGATTCGAACCCGACGCTGGCCGAGGTGTCCGACCTGGGCGCGCCACC
>PHEV01000021.1 GCA_002843035.1 Actinobacteria bacterium HGW-Actinobacteria-5
CCACCCGGTAGAACCGCTCGAACACCCGCTCGAGGTCGTCCGGCGCCAGACCCACGCCGGTGTCGGAGACGGTCACCAGGGCGAAGCCCCGGTCGCGCCCGGCCGCCACGGTGATGCGCCCACCGGCCGGCGTCGCCCGCAGGGCATTGCCGACGAGATTCGTGACCACCTGCGCGATCCGGTCAGGGTCAGCCTCCACCGGCAGCGGCTCCCCCGCCGCTGCCACGTCCAGGCCGATGCCGGCGTCCTCTGCCTGCGGACGCAGCCGCTCCGCAGCCGCGCGGGCGATCCCGCCGAGGTCGCAGGGCCGCCGCTCGAGCCCGAGCCGGCCCTCCTCCGCCCGGCTGAGCGCCGACAGGTCCTCGCTCAACCGGCGCAGCCGCCGGGTCTCCTCTCCGATCTGGCCGAGGTTGTCGGTCGAGGTCGGCAGGACGCCGTCGATCATCCCCTCAACGTAGCCATCGATCACGGTCAGGGGCGTGCGCAGTTCGTGGGCCACCTCCCCGAGCAGCCGGACCCGGCGCGCCTCGGTCTGCGCGAGCGCGTCCGCGAGCGTGTTCACGTCGCGGGCGAGGTCGCCCAGCTCCGGCTCGTGGGGTACCGGCGCCGGCACGTCGTAGCGGCCGCGGGCGAGTTCGCGGGTCGCTGCACGCACCGCACCGAGCGGTTTGATCACGCGGTAGGCGGCGAACACGCCGAAGGCGGCGGCGGCGATCACGCCCACCGCGGCGCCGATCAGCAACGACTGGTCGACCGCGGCCGCGAACTGGTCCCGCAACACCTGGCCCTGGCCCTGGCCGCGTCCGCCGGCCCACCCGGCGTGCTGGATGCTCTGGTCGAACAGTGCCGGCGCCAGCCAGCGAACGACGGCGAAGGTGGCAATGCCACCGATCACCGCAACCAGGACGTGGCTGAGCACCAGCCGCACGGTGAGCCTCACGACGTCGCCTCCCCCGGCTTGGGGAGGAACTTGTAGCCGACGCCGCGGACGGTCCCGACGATGCCGGGGCGGTTGGCGTCGTCGCCGAGGGCGCTGCGCAGCGTCCGGATGTGCACGTCCACGACCCGGTCGTCGCCGTAGAAGTCGTAGCCCCACACCTTCTCCAGCAGCTGGGCGCGGGAGAAGACGCGCCCCGGTGCGTCGGCGAGGGCGAGCAGCAGGTCGAAGTCGAGCGCGGACAGCTCCACGTCCGTCTCACCCACGCGCACCTCGCGGCGCTCGGGGTCGATGGTCAACCCGGAGAACCGGAGCACGGGGTCGGGCGGAGTGGCGTCCGCCGGCTCCCGGTGGACGCGGCGCAACACGGTGTTCACCCGGGCGACCACCTCCCGCGGGCTGAACGGCTTGGTCACGTAGTCGTCCGCGCCGACGTTGAGGCCGACCAGCTTGTCGACCTCCTCGGCGCGGGCCGTGACCAGGATCACGGAGACCTCGGAACGCGCCCGGATCGTCGTCAGCACCTCGAGCCCGTTCAGGTCGGGAAGGCCGACGTCGAGCAGCACCAGGTCGACCGGATCGGACGTGTCGAGCGCTCGTCGCAGAGCTTCGGCTCCGGTGTCGGCGTGCACCACGGCGAAGCCGTCGGCCTCCAGGTACGCGGCCAGGACCGTGCGGATGGCCGGCTCGTCGTCGACAACGAGGATCCGTCGCGCCATGGCACTCCTCCTTCGGTTCCGATCAGCCTAGGGCGTGTCGCATCGGACGGCCGGTTCGCCGGAGCGTTTCCGTCTCCGGCGAACCGGCCCCCTCGGGGACGGGTGGCGAACCCACCCGTCGGGTCACCGCAGCGGGCAGGTCGCGGGCCGCACGCCCGTCCGGCCGTACCCCTGGCCGTTCGCTGGCCCCGCTCCGGCGCCTGCGCCCCGGGTCCAGGTGCCCGTTCCGCCCGTCGTGGCGTCGCTGCTCCAGCGGCGGCCGTTGCGCATCCCGGTCCCGTCCGCGGCGCCGAGCGTCTTGCCGTCGACGAGGGCGGTGAAGGCGGCGAGGTGGTTCTGCGAGCCGGCCAGCAGGTTGGTCAGCACCTGCGTGACGTCGGCGGGCAGTCCGCTCGTGGCGAGGATCTCCTTGAGGTCGGCGATGTCGGTCGTCTCAACGGTCACTCCTGCTCCGTAGGCGTCGGTGAGCGACCCCTTCGCCTTGGCGAGCAGGTCGGCGTACAGCCTGGTCAGGTCGGCGTCCGCGTAGGTGCCGGCTGAGGAGTTCGCTGCGGGATCGGCGATCCCGTAGCGGGTCAGCAGCAGTCCGACACTCTCGAAGTGGCGCTGCTCGCTGGTGGCGATCCGGGTGAACGCTGTCGCGTTGTCCGGGTAGAGCTTCGCGATCGCCTGGTAGAGGTCGCGGGCCAGCCGCTCTTGCTCGCGCATGTAGGTGAGTTCCTTGGCCACCGCTGCGTCCACGGTGGCGGACGCGACGGGCGTCGGCGTCGGGGTCGGCGGCGCGGCCGTGGCCGCGACGGAGATGCCGAGGCCCAGTCCGAGGGTGGTGACCGCAGCGGCTGCGGTCCGGGTGATCCAGGTCCTGTTCATGGTGTGCTCCTTGTCCAGCGTGGTTCACCACTCACGCTAGGGAGCTGCGATGAAGGGGCCGTGGGCCGAACGTGAAGCTTGTGTGAGGGCGCGGTCGGCCCCTCGGCGAGCGGCGGGGCTCAGGCCGCGGCGAAGCCGCCGGCTGCCAGCCGGGCGGCGAGGGCGAGCCCTGCGGCCTTCGCCTGCTCCTGGGCGAGGGTCCTCGCGGTTGGCGCTGACTCCTCGAGGCCGTCCATGGCGGGGTTGACGCCGACGAGGGTGAGTCCTCGCTCGACGACGGTGAGGTCTGCTCCCGGGCAAGGGGCGTCAGCTCCCGGAGCGCGCCGGGATGAGCCTCTTCCATTTCGTGGTCCACCTCGTCCTGGCAGGAGAGCCACTCTGCCACGAACGCAGAGACGCATCAGGCCCATACGGCACGCGCTGATAGCAGACGTTCCGGTTCAACTCCTGATGGCGGGTGGTTGGTATGACTCCCACGCGACGGTCTGTCGGAGACCCTTCGGGCCCCGTCCCGTGCCGACGCCAGTCTCCGTGAGCTCCTCTCCGGTTGAGAGCGTCACCACGACCTCGGATCTGGACCGGTAGATGCGCTCGGTCACGCGCCCGTTGATCACTGCCTCGATGATCTGGCGGGCCCGCTGAATGTCCGCGTCGCCGTACCCGAGCAGCCACGTGGCGCCGAGCCCCCCGACCTCTACCTCGAGCCAAGGTTCCCCTACCTCGAGCAACGATTCCCCGACAATCAGTAGCGCGCCACTGCCCGGGTTGCCCGGCTGCACCTCGACCATGCTGATCGCGCCCTCGTAGCAGTCCGATCTCTCGACGGACGCCCAGCTGCCAGCGAGCCCGCGCACGTGATCCTCCAGCGAGTCGAGGACTCGCTGCATTGCATCGACTGAGCCTCCGACAGCATCTCCACGAGCACGTCCGGATTCTCGTTCTCGGCGCCTTCGACGTATCACCGCAACGCCCTCCTGCCGCGAATAGTCGGGGCAGGCATCGCCTGCCTGCCGCGGTCGCTGTAGTGGGCAACCCGACAGCTTCCACCCAACACCGAGATTGGTCAATACCATCAGCCCGCCTGAAGCACCAGCACTCATCGACGTGGCGACCGAAGACGTCGTGCTCGGGTGAGCGCGGCCGGGGGCTACGCCCGCTCACCGCGGCAGAGGCCGATGTTGTGCCTGGCGCTGGGGCCGGCAACCTGTGCGACGCGCGTGCCATGATGGGCCATGGCCAAGGTTCTTCCGCCGCCAGCGGAGCGTTTTGATCCGATCACCGCGCGCTTGGCTGGTTCCCGGCGGTCCGCTCCACGACCCGCAGCGGGACAACGTCGATCCTGACCACGGCCAGCAGGTCAATCTGATCGGTCCGGTCCCCCCGGAACTCGCCGAACCCGACGCGCAGCCGTCACAGGATCGTGGTCGCCGGGCACGGCGTCGCTGGATGGTGCTCGCCATGGTCGTGTTGACCGTGCTGGCGATCGCCCTCGGCATCTGGTGGTGACAATCGGGTCCGCAGCCCACCGAACCGCTCATCGGCACCTTCAACCGCGCGGGCCGCGGCGACGTCGGCTCTCTGGCGGTCATCGCGGGCGTGTTTGGGGTTACCGAGTCGCTCCGGCACCGGCTGGAGTGCCTTCGGCCTGGGCCGGACAGCCCAACCATGCTCGAGACGGACGGGTCAGTGGCGCGTGCACTTCGGCACGACAGTGAATCCCGTTCTGGGATTCAAGAGAGTATCATCGACGTATGAGCACTCAGATCGCAGTCCGGCTGCCCGACGACATGGTGGCCTTCCTCGACCATGCGGTAGCCCAGGGCAAAGCTGCGAGCCGTGCCGCCCTGGTTACCGCTGCGCTAGAGCGCGAGATGCGTCGACAAGCCGCCGAAGCCGACGCCACCATTCTCCTTGAGCGAGGCGCCGCCGACGACCTGGACGCCCTCGTCGACTGGACCATGCACAACGTCGAGGTCGCCGAGTAGCGTGCGCGAGATCTGCCTGGCTCGACTGGACAAGACCCGACCGGTCGTGGTGCTCACCCGCGAGCCCGCTCGCGCGGCCATGACCAAAGTCACCGTCGCACCAATCACCTCGACCATCAAAGGGCTCAGCAGCGAAGTCGCGGTGGGTCCCAAGAACGGGCTCGACCAAGACAGCGTGATCTCGGCCGACAACGTCGTCACAATCCCCGCGACGGCCCTCGGGCGAACCGTCGGTTACCTCACCTCCGGGCAGGACCTACTGCTCGCCCGAGCCATCATCCTTGCCTACGACCTCGACGTTCCCCTCACCGACAACTCCTGAACGAGCACGACTCTGGGGCGGGTGGGTGCGTCGGCCGGCAAACCAGCTCCTCGGCGGGCACCGGCTGACCGCACAGGTCCAGGCGAACACCCGACTCACACCACCTTCGGCCGTGCAACCTCCAGCAGATGGCACACGACGACCAGCGACCACACAGCACACGCCAGAACCACCACCACGTGGCACGAAGACACTCGATCATCGGCCATGACCGGATATTGGCTCCGATGCTGGGCAGGATCGGCCAGCGAACCTCAGCCGACGGCGTGACCGACCAGGCGTCCGATCCAGTAGGTGACGCCCATCGCCAGCAGGCCCCCCACCACATTCCGCAGGATGGCCCGCGCGATCGGTGACCCACCCGCGCGGGCGCTCAGGTAGCCGGTGAGGATCAGGGCCGCGGTGACCGCCGCCACCGTCACGGGGATCTTCAGGTCGGTCGGCGAGAGCACGATCGCCAGCAGCGGCAGGACCGAGCCCACCGTGAACGAGACCGCCGACGACACCGCAGCCACCAGCGGGCTGGTCAGGTTGTCCGGATCGATGCCGAGCTCGGTCTCGGCGTGCGCGGCAAGAGCGTCGTGGTCGTGCAACTGCTCGGCCACCTTGCGCGCAAGGTCGGGGTCGAGCCCCTTCTGCTCGTACAGGCCCGCCAGCTCGGCCAGCTCCTCTTCCGGCATCTCCTCAAGCTCGCGGCGCTCCTTCTCCAGCAGCGCCCGCTCGGTGTCGCGCTGGGCGCTGACCGACACGTACTCCCCGACGGCCATCGACAACGCGCCCGCGGTGAGTCCGGCGATGCCCGCGGTGAGGATCGGGAACGGGTCCATCGTGGCGCCGGCCACGCCGATCACGATGCCGGCAGTGGAGACGATGCCGTCGTTCGCCCCCAGCACCGCAGCCCGCAGGCTGTTCAGCCGGGCGTGATGGGATCCGTCGGCGGCTTCGGCGGCCTGGTAGGCGGCAGGGTCGTCCCCGGCGAGCGGCTCGGTCGTCGGCATTCAGACTCCTCTCGGCTGGAACAGCCGAGAGCCTAGCCCTCGCCGGTCGTCGCCGGTCGCGCGATCAGGAGAGCGGGCCGAGCAGGAAGCCCTTCAGCACCGTCTCGGGACGCGACTGGCCACCGTGCTGGCCGACGAACCCGGAAGTGCCGTCCTTGCCGCACAGCCCGAGGATGACCCGCGGTCCGCCCGGGTGCTGATTGACCCACTTGGTGAGGTCGTACACGTTGCCGTTGATGGCGCTCCAGCACGAGGACGCGTCCGCGTGCTTGGCCACGTCCGCCATCGTGTAGCTGCTGGCGCTGGCGCTCGCCGAGGCGGACGGCGTCTTCGCCGACCCGGACGCCGTCGGCGCAGCGGCCACCGACGCCTGGCCACCCGCCACAGCGGTGCCCGACCAGGCCGCTTCGGCGCCGGTGTGCCCCACGAGCACCGTGACCCCGGTGACCACCAGGGCCATCAGCGCCGCGAGCACACCGAGGATGGTCGTCGCCGCCGAACGCGGCCGTCCCCCCGAGCTGTTCCTGCGGTGCAGGACGTACCACGCAACCGCCAGCACGAGCAGCCCTACCGACAGGAACGGCAGCTGGTCACCCCACGCAGCGTGTGTCGCCGGCATCCCCATGTGGGACGCGAGCGCCTCGCCCGACTCCTTCGCCACGAAGGCCGCAGCCGTCCCGCCCGCGAGCGCGAGCAGCGTGAGCAGGCCGTACCGATCGGCCCACTTGGGCACGATCACGAGCAGGACCAGGCCCAGCGCGGCCAGCGGCAGGAGCACGACAGCGAAGTGGACGACGAGCGGGTGGAGAGGCAGACCGGAGATCACATCGAAGAAACCGGACTCAAGGGGCGTCAGCATGTCACCGAACGTACCGGGGGGTACCTCAAGCAAACCTCAAGCCGGTGCCAAGCCTCGGCAAACCCCCGCGCACGGGCGTGGACGCCGCGAGGAAGACCCGTGCCGGCTCGCCTCACTCGTGATGGAACTCGGGCCGCCCGTCCACGCAGGACGCGAACACCTTCACCTCGCCGTAGTCGTCGGAGTCCTTCGACTCGAAGTCGACGCGGAGGCGCTCGGGGCCGCTCTCGTAGGGCCTCACCGTGTACCCGACGTCGGGGAACGCCGAACCGAGCGAGATTGCCTCCCCTGTGCAGATCGCGGTCACCCGGCCGCCGGTGCCTGACCAGGTCCGGGAACTCACCGCCGGCGCGGCGCTCGGCGACTCGGTACTGGTGACCGTCACCCGGGACGGCTGCCCGACCCCCCCGCCCGCCGCGGAGATCACTCCCCAACTGAGCGCAGAGGCGCCGGCGACCGTGCCCAGCCACAACAGGGCGATCAGGAGGATCCGGCGTCCGTTCACTGACCCATGATTGCACTGCGCGCGGGCAAGGGCCGGAGTACGTTACGGCCATGACCCGCGTGTTGGTGGTGGAGGACGATCCGGCGATCGCCCGCTTGCTGCGCCGCAGCCTCACCGATCGGGGCGACTCGGTCGAGGTGGCGTCCGACGGAGCGACCGGGCTCACCATTGCCATGCGCGACAAGCCGGACGTCGTGCTGCTCGACCTCGGCCTGCCCGACCTCGACGGGCGCCAGGTCCTCCAGATGCTGCGGGCGGTCAGCCAGGTGCCCGTGATCGTGGTCACCGCCCAGGACGACGACCGCACCGTCGTGCAGGCGCTGGACGCCGGCGCCGACGACTACCTCGTCAAACCGTTCGGCAGCGAGCAACTGGCCGCCCGGATCCGCGCGGTGCTGCGGCGATCCGGACCCGGTTCCGCAACGGACGCCACCGTGCGGATCGGCGAACTGGAGATCGACCCGGCCGCACGCCGCGTCCTCGTCGACGGGGAGCCCGTGGAGCTCTCCCGCAAGGAGTTCGACCTGCTCTGGCTGCTCGCCAGCCGCCCCGGCGAGGTGATCACCAAGCGCGACATGCTGGCCGAGGTGTGGGGGCTGCCGTTCGGCGGCGGCGACCGCACGGTGGATGTGCACCTGAGCTGGCTGCGCCGCAAGCTCGGCGAGACCGCAGCCGAGCCGCGCTACCTCTACACCGTTCGCGGGGTGGGGGTCCGGCTCGCTCCGCCTGGTGACGCGTCCTGATGCGTCGTCAGGTCAGCCTGCTGATGGCGGTGATCAGCACCGCCATCGTCGCGTCGTTCGTGATCCCGCTGATGCTGCTGGTGCGCACCCTCGCGGAGGATCGTGGCATGGCGGTGGCGAACGAGCAGGCGAACACCGTGGCGGTACTCGTCTCCAGCCTGAACCAGGACCCGCGCCTGGACGACCTGCTCGGGCCCAGCCTCAGCACCTCCCCCGCAGCCACCAGCGTGGTGCTCGCCGACGGCCAGGTGCTCGGCACACCCTGGCCGAACGCGACCGCGGACGCCGCTTACCAGCGGGCCGAACAGGGCGAGGCGTTCTCGGTGCGGGACGAGAGCGGCGGCAGGGTGTACGTGCCCGTGCTGCTGGACAGCGGCGTCGCGGTCGTCCGTGCCACCATGACCAGCGAGCAACTGGCTGACGGTGTGCCGCTGGCCTGGGTGAGCATCATCGCGCTCGGCCTGGTGCTGAGCGGGGTCGCCGTGTTCGTCGCCGCGCAGGCCGGACGGGGGGTGAGCCGCCCCCTGCTCGCCGTGGCGGACACCGCGCACCGGCTCAGGGAGGGCGACCTGGCGGCCCGCGCACCACTGGCCGGAACCCCGGAGACGATCGAGGTCGGCTCCGCCCTGAACGGCCTGGCCGACCGGATCGAGCAGCTACTGGCTGCCGAGCGCGACAACGTCCGCGGCCTCGCCCACCGGCTGCGCACCCCGGTCACCGCGCTGCGGCTGCAGGCCGAGCAGGTCGACGATCCCGAGACCCAGTCCGACCTCACCGAACTCGTCGGCCAGCTGCAGGAAGCCATCGACGCGGTGGTGCGTGAGGCCCGCCGTCCACTCAGGGAGGATCTGCCTGGTGGTTGCGACGCCGTCGGCGTCGTGGCCGCCCGTACCGAATGGTGGCGCCCGCTCGCGGAGGACCAGGACCGCGTCTTCGACGTCGGCCTGCCCACCTCCGGACTGCGGGTGGGGTTGAGCGCGCTGGAACTCGGCGACGTGGTCGACATCTGCATCGACAACGTCTTCGCCCACACCCCCGAGGGCACCGGGCTCTCGGTGAAGTTGGCCAGTGAGGGCGACGCGGTGACCCTGGTCGTGCGGGACAACGGCGCCGGCTTCCCCGCCCAGCGCTCGGAACCGCGTCCGGGCACCTCGGGGCTGGGGCTGCAGATCGCCCGCCGCCTGGTCGAGCACGCCCACGGCAGCCTGACCACCTCCGCCCCGGGCGCTCCCGGCGAAGTGCGGATCACGCTGCCCCGCACCGTCTCACAGGACCCGCACAGGCACCCCTCACGACCCTGACGGGGCGACCCGCAAGAGTCCTGTCCAGAGCCCGACTGAACAGGACCCCGATGACTCTCTTGGCCGACTCGCCGACCTCCGCGCCGGTCACGCACCCGCGTCCGGTGCCCGCAGCCTTCCGGCCGCAGGGCAGGGCACACGTGCCGGGCTGGTGGCGCGACGCGATCGGTGTGGCGACCTGGACCAGCATGCTCGTCGTGGTCGCGTTGTGGGTGGCCGGCGGTGGCGTCCAGGCATTAGCGGGCTGGGCGCCGGGTGTGACCAGCGTGGGCCGGCTGACCGGCCTGGTCTCGGCGGACCTGCTGCTGGTCCAGGTGCTGCTGATGGCCCGGATCCCGGTTGTTGAGCGGGTCTACGGGCAGGACGAACTGGTCGCCAGGCACCGGCTGGTCGGGTTCTGGTCGTTCTGGCTGATGGTGGCCCACGTCGTGGCGGTGTCCATCGGCTACGCGGCGAGCGCGGGCCTGAACCCGTTCGTCCAGTTCTGGGAGCTGGTCGTCGACTACCCCGGCATGCTGCTCGGCCTGGCGGGCACGCTGCTGCTGGTGCTGGTGGTCGCAACCAGCATCCGGTGGGCGCGACGCACGCTGCGCTACGAGTCCTGGCACCTGCTGCACCTGTACGCCTACCTCGGCGTGGGCCTGGCGCTGCCGCACCAGCTGTGGACGGGCCAGGAGTTCCTGACCAACCCGGTCGCCACCGTGTACTGGTGGACGCTGTGGGCCGCAGCGGCCGGATCGATCCTGATCTGGCGGGTCGCACTGCCGCTGTACCGCAGCCTCACCCACGACCTGCGGGTCGAGAAGGTCGTGCGGGAAACCCCGGACATCGTCTCGGTCACCATGCGCGGCCGCGGGCTGGACCGGCTGGACCCGGTCGCGGGCCAGTTCTTCAACTGGCGCTTCCTCACCGGGCCGGGCTGGATGCGCGCGCACCCCTACTCAATCTCGGCCGCCCCGGACGGGCTGTCGCTGCGGGTCACGGTGAAGGACCTCGGTGACGGCAGCCATGCGCTCGCCGCAGTGAAGCCGGGCACCCGGGTGTGGTTCGAAGGGCCCTACGGCCGGCTCCACACCGGGGTCCGGACCCGGCGCAAGGTCGTCCTGATGGCCTCGGGGATCGGGATCAGTCCGATGCGGGCGCTGCTCGAGGCGCTGCCGCAGGAACCCGGCGACGTGACCCTGATCTACCGCGCCCGCCGCGAGGCCGACCTCGCCCTGAAGGCCGAGATCGAGAGCCTCGCTGCGAAGTCCGGAGCCCGGCTGTTCTACGTGCTCGGACGCCGGATCGCCGGACGCGACACCTGGTTGCCCGAGACGGCCGCCGGCCTTTCCGACGCCCAGGCGCTGCACCAGCTCGTCCCCGACATCGCCCAGGCGGACGTGTTCCTGTGCGGCGCCACCGCATGGATGGACGCCGCCACCGCGGCCGCGATCGGCTGCGGCGTCCCGGCCGACCACATCCACACCGAGCGCTTCAGCTGGTAACCCCGGCACCCGAGGAGGAATCGACTCATGCGCAAGATCGTCACCGCCATCATGGGCACCATCAGCGGACTCGTGCTGCTGTTCAGCTACCACACCAGCACGAACAACGAGGCCGCCACGGTCACGGGCGGAACCGACACCGGCAACACCGACGACAACCAGTCCGCGACCAGCACGCCCAACGCCGGCGAGAGCTCCGGCCCGGCACCCTCTGCGACCGCCGAGCCGTCATCCTCCAGCACCTCCTCCTCCGGTTCGAGCTCCACCTCAGGCACCTACGCCGGTGACGCGGTCCAGACCCGCTGGGGCACCGTGCAGGTCCAGATCACGGTCAAGAACGGGAAGATCACCTCCGCCGACGCGATCCAGTACCCGAACGAGAACAGGCGCGACCAGCAGATCAACGCCTACGCGATCCCGCTGCTGAACGCGGAGGCGGTGGACGCGCAGAGCGCCAACATCGACACCATCTCCGGCGCCACGGTCACCAGCGACGGCTACCTCCAGTCCTTGCAGTCCGCCATCGACAACGCACACCTGTGACCAGCACCGTGCACCCGCTCACGCTCCCGGGGGAGCCTCCCGAGGAGCGGGAGTGGCGCCCCGACGGGCCCTCCCCCACCGGACTCCCTCGCCGCGCCTTCGTCGCCCAGATCATGGGGCTGCCGATGAGCGTCCACGTCCGTGGCCCGCACGCCCGCGGAGAAGCCGTCGCCGAGGCGGTCGAGCAGGCGTACGCGGAGCTGCGGGCGGACGAGGCGATGTTCAGCATCTGGCGGCCGGACAGTCCGGTCAGCCGGATCCGGGACGGACGCGACTCGCTGCGCGACGCGCATCCGCGGATCCGCCATGTCGCCTCGCTGTGCGAGCTCGCCGGCCAGCGCACCGGCGGCGCCTTCTCCGCCTGGCTCCCGGACGGCGAGAGCACGATCCGGTTCAACCCGACCGGACTGGTCAAGGGCTGGTCGGTCGAGCAGGCATTCACCGGTCTGGTCGGACGCCTGCACGACCTCGGCGCCCACGACGCCCTGATCAACGCCGGCGGCGACATCGCCGTCCACTGCGCCCGGACGGACACGCCCGCCTGGAGGGTCGCCGTCGAGGACCCCCGTGACCGCAGCCGCCTGCTCCGCACGGCGGCGTTGCGGACCGGCGCCGTCGCCACCTCGGGGACGGCGGCCCGCGGCCACCACATCACCGACCCGGCCACCGGCGTCCCGGCCACGGGGTTGCTCTCGGCGACCGTGATCGGCCCCGAGCTGACCTGGGCAGACGTCTACGCCACGGCGGCCTTCGTGAAGGGCCCCACCGCAGTGGGCTGGCTGGCCACACTCCCCCGCCACGCGGGCCTCCTGGTCGGACTCGACGGCCGGGTCACCGCCGTCCAGGCCCCGTCTGAGCAACGCACCGCCTCGCGCGCGGGGTTGGCATCAGTCGAGGTCCTCGCCGGCCAGCGCGCGAGCGGCGAGCCGTTCCTCCTCGCTGACCTCCCAGACTTCCTTCGCGGCGCGCAGGGCCAGCGCGACGATGAAGCAGCCCAATGCCAGGTCGGGTATCCCGGACCCGGTCCACACCGTCACGCCGGCCATCACGATGATCGCGGTGTTCACCAGCACGTCGTTGCGGGCCGACAGGAACGCCGCCCGGCTCAGTGAGCCGCCGTGCTGACGGACTCTCGCCAGCAGCCAGGCCGCCGTCCCGTTGACGACGATCGCGCCGAGCGACGCGAACACCACGGGCAGCACCTCCGGCGGCGTCGGGTCGCGGAACTTCTCGAACGCCTCCCAGCCGGCGAGCAGCGCAGGGCCGAGGATCAGCACGCTCATCACCTTGCCCATCACCGACCGGTGCACGAGCGGCCAGCCCAGCGCGAGGAAGATCAGCGCGTTCACCGCCGTGTCCTCGAGGAAGTCGACGCTGTCGGCGAGCAGCGCGACCGAGCCCGCGGAGAGCGCGACCGCGAACTCGACGAAGAAGTAGGCCAGGTTCAACCCGGCCACGATCAGGACCGTGCGCCGCAGCCGGCCCGGGTCGACCTGCTCCCCGGCCTCGCCGTGCGGTTCGGTTGCTGTCACCCGCTCACGATAGGCCAGCGGCGCGCGGGGGACCGGAACCGCCGGGCCCGGACCCAGACCGGCAGCCTGGCGGTTGTCGCCATCTGGCCGCCCACCCCGTCAGCCCTGCCCCACCTGTCACACCTCGAGGCTCGGGCGGTCAGATCGCGACCGCCGCCCGATGTGGGTCTGGCGCCCCCGGCAGGACTCGAACCTGCGCACGACAGATTAGAAGGCTGTTGCTCTATCCACTGAGCTACGGGGGCCGACGCAGAATCGATGGTATCTGGCCCTTGTCGGAGCCGCGATGCAGGATGGCAGCATGAATACTCTCGACGTCGTGCGCGACTCGCTGGGCCGCGTCCATGAACTCATCCCGGCAGTGCTGGACGGACTCACCGGCGACGACCTGCTCTGGCGGGCCGATCCGGAGGCGAACTCGATCGGCTGGCTGATCTGGCACCTCACCCGGGTCGAGGACGACCACCTCGCCCACCTGGGCGGCGTCGAACAGGCATGGACCGCCGACGGTTGGTACCAGCGGTTCGGGCTGCCCTACCTCAAGCAGGCCCACGGATTCCGGATGACCCCGGTCGAAGTCGGCGCCTTCAACGTCACCGATGCCCACCTGCTCGCCGGCTACTCGGCGGCGACCTGGGAGCAGACCCGGGCCGTGCTCGCCTCGATCGCCGAGGACCGGCTCGACGAGGTGATCGACACCCGCTACACCCCGCCGGTCACGGTCGGCGTCCGCCTCGTCTCGGTGCTGGTCGAGACCGCCCAGCACATCGGCCAGGCCGGATACGTGCGTGGCTTGCGGGAACGCAGCCGCGGTATCGACTCGGGATGGTCGGGCACCGCATGACCACCCGGTGGCCGGCGCCAATCCCGAACGCCGTAAAGTAGCGCCCGTGAACGAACACCTGGTGTGGGTCGACTGCGAAATGACCGGCCTCGACCTGAAAGCGGACGCCCTGATCGAGGTGGCGGCGCTGGTCACCGATTCGGAACTCAACGTGCTCGGCAACGGCATCGAGGTGGTGATCAGGCCACCCGCAGAGGCCCTTGCGCAGATGGGCGAGTTCGTCCGCACGATGCACGAGAACTCCGGGCTGTTGCCGCTGCTCGAGAACGGCATGACCATGGCAGACGCGGAGGAGGAGGTGCTCGCCTACGTGCGCGAGCACGTCCCGGAGCCCCGCAGGGCCCCGCTCGCCGGCAACACCATCGGCACCGACCGCGCATTCCTCGCCCGGGACATGCCCACCCTCGAAGGCCACGTCCACTACCGCAACGTGGACGTCTCCAGCATCAAGGAACTGGCCCGGCGCTGGTACCCGCGCGCCTACTACAACACTCCGTCGAAGTCCGGGAACCACCGGGCGCTGGCCGATATCCGGGAGTCGATCGAGGAGCTCCGGTACTACCGCGAGGCGCTGTTCGTCGCGCCGCCCGGGCCGAACACGGACGTGCTGCGCGAGCTTGCCGCCAAACATCAGGGTTCGCTCACCGGCGAGGCGGCCGCGGCCGACGACCACTGATTTCTGCTGTCGACCGCCGAGCCGCTAAGCTGGGCCAGCCCGAGTGGCGCATGGTGGGTATAGCTCAGCTGGTAGAGCACCTGGTTGTGGTCCAGGATGTCGCGGGTTCGAGTCCCGTTACTCACCCCAATGGCAACCCGTCCTGGCCGGCAGATGAGTCAGGCGGGCAGCTTCATCGCCGCACCTACACCGCCGCTCCCACCAGGATTCCACCCACACTCGCGGACTCACCCCCGATCGCTCCTCAGCTCGGTCGTGCGCCCCAGGTGGACAGCCTGCGGCACGCGCCGATTCCGTTCCGCGCCGCCGACGGGCCGCAGCGGCGGTTCAGCCAGCGAGGTGCGCGTCCAGCCACTGGATCAGCGGACGGCAGTCCCGCCAGTCGGCTCGCACCCTTTCCAGGGCTTCCGGCGTCCCGAGCCAGTCGGGCACGCCGTGCTCAACCGTGACGAGCACGGTGCGGTACCGGAGCAGGCGGATCCTCGGGTGCCCCGGATCGACACCGCGCGGCGCAGTCTTCAACTCCTCGCCGTGTACCTCCGCCCCGTCCTCCTCGAGCACCGCGACCATCGACGCCAGCGCCTCACCGCTGTCGTCGTCGAGCACTGCGGCGCGGTAGGCGTCCAGCTGGCCGGGCTCAGGACGCCACCAGCCCGCCCCCGCGAGCAGGCCCTGGCTGCTCACCTGCACGTACAGACCCACGCCCGGCGAGGTCGCCACCACAGCGCCCTGGTGCGTCTTGTAGGGGGTCTTGTCCGAGGAGAACCGCACGTCTCGGTAGGGACGGAACAGCTTCGCCTCCCCGAACTCGTCGGCGAGCCCGTCGCAGAGCCTCTCCATCGGCTCTCGAACGGATCGCCGCCACCGTTCCTGGTTCGCCGTCCACCAGGCGCGCTCGTTGTGCAACTCCAGCTCGGCGAAGAAGTCCACCGCGTCGACAGGGATACCCACCGGCACACTCTGGCATCAGGACGCACTCACCGGAAGGGCCCACGGCGGGACAGCATCGCCGTCCGGGGCGCGGGCGCTACCGTGATTTCGCCCCGGAGTGAAAGCAGGTGGAGCAGATGGCCGTTCCCTGGCGCAGGTACGTCGCGATCGGCGACTCGCTCACCGAGGGCATCGCCGACTTCGACGCGTCCGGTGAAGCGGTCGGGTGGGCGGACCGGCTCGCCCAACTCCTCGCCAACCGGGCCGGCGAGCCCGTCCAGTACGCGAACCTCGCGATCCGCGGACGCCTCCTGAAGCCGATCCTCGACGAGCAGGTCGCCCCGGCCCTCGCACTGCAGCCCGACCTGGTCTCGCTGTGGGGCGGCGGCAATGACGTGCTGCGCCCGGACGCCGACCCGGACGCCCTCGCCGCCGCCATCGAGGAAGCCGTGGCGGGCTTCCGGGCGACCGGCGCCGACGTGCTGGTCGGGCTGGGCTTCGACCCGAAGGACTCCCCCGTGGTCAGCCTCACCCGAAAGCGGGTGGCGATCTACAACATGAACCTCGTCAGCGTGTGCACCCGTCACGGCGCGCACGTCGTGAACACCTGGGGCCTGCGCTCGCTGCACGACTGGCGGATGTGGCACGACGACCGGCTGCACCTGAACTCGCTCGGTCACGCCCGGGTGGCGCAGGCGGCGCTGGTCGGGCTCGGCCTGGAGCCCGACACCCCTGACTGGGACGAGCCATTGCCGCCCGCGCCCGCAATGAGTTCGCGCGAGCGAAGGGACTGGAACATCGTCTGGGCCCGTGAGCATCTCGCGCCGTGGGTCGGCCGCAGGATCCGCCGGACCTCCTCGGGCGACGGACGCAGCGCCAAGCAGCCCACCTACCGCGACGTGCTGCCCGGCCACTGATCGCCGCTGTCGCGATCTGGCCACCGCCCCGATCCCAGCCGTCACGCCCGTCACACCGGACGCCGGAAGCGGCCGGATTGCGACACGCGAGCCGGAAGAGTGGCAGGCGGGTCGGCAGGCAACCGCCCAGGCGGCAGCGTGCGGCGCTGTCGCGATCTGGCCGCCGTGCCGCCG
This sequence comes from Actinobacteria bacterium HGW-Actinobacteria-5, assembly GCA_002843035.1. Classification (GTDB taxonomy): domain Bacteria; phylum Actinomycetota; class Actinomycetes; order Propionibacteriales; family Propionibacteriaceae; genus Propionicimonas. The sequence goes on from PHEV01000021.1 coordinate 16,343, forward strand.
TGCTGTGACGGGAGTGACGGGTGGGTTGCGGAACGTGGCCAGATCCCGACAAGCCCCGACCAGCGGTCCTCGCCTCAGCCCTCGGCAAGCAGGGCGTCGATCTGGTTCGTGGCGAGGGTGGCGCCTTCCTCCATGCCCATCTCGAGCACCTGCTGCAGGGCTTCGGGAGTCTCGTAGGTGGTCGTGAAGACCGCGCGCGTGCCGGAGGCGGTGGGCTCTAGGGTGAACTCCGACGTCGAGACCGGCATGCCCGGCGTGGGCGTGAACGACTCATCGCCGGCGAAGAAGTCCTCGAAGGTGAATCGGTGCGGCTCCTCGACCGCGAGCACACGCCAGCCGCCGTAGTACTTCTCACCCTCCGGAGAGGTCATGTAGTAGTGCATCCGCCCACCCGGGGTGAGCGAGTGCTCGACCACGGTGGCGGGGTGGGTCGGCGGCCCCCACACCCGCTCCAGCTGGCGAGGATCGGCGTACACCTGCCAGACCCGCTCCACGGAGGCGGCGAACTCTGCGGTGATGACCAGCGAACGGGCGTCGAGGTCCTTGGTGACGTTGGTGACGGGCATATCAGTCCTCCTGGATGAGTTCATCAATTCGTGCAATCCGGCCGCGCCAGACGTCCTCGAGCTCGGTGAGCATCGATGCGACCGAACGCAGCGCCTCCACGTCGCCGCTGGCCAGCTGTTCGCGACCCTGACGCCGCTTGGACAGCAGGCCGGCCCTCTCGAGGACGGCGACGTGCTTCTGCACCGCGGCGAAGCTCATCGGGTAGCTCGCCGCAAGCGCCGTGACCGAATGCTCTCCGGCCAGCACCCGCCGCAGGATGTCGCGCCTGGTGCGGTCGGCGAGGGCGTGGAAGAACGCGTCCGCCCGGTCCTCGTCCGCTTCAATCACCCGGACAACATACAACTGATTGGTTGCATGTTGTCAAGCGCACGGACGTGCCGGTCGTCGTTCGGTGGCGTCGAACCCGAGCCACGTCCGCGACTTGGCACAATGGGCGCATGCCGAGCACGCTGAGCACGCCCGCCGAGCCCGCGTCCCTGACCCGGGCAGAGCGGCTGAGGCTGTGGACGGCGATCCGGGTCGGCGACGTCGCTGCGCTTGCGTCCCGGTTGGCCGGACGGGGCTCGGGAGCCTCCATCCGCGGCCAGGTGCTCACCCGGCTCGACCCGAACGCCTTCGCCGACCTGCTGCAGGGACATCGCGTGCTCGCAGTCTCGGGCACCAACGGCAAGACGACCACCACGCATCTTCTCGCCGCAGCGGTGCGTTCCGGACTCGGAGCCGACGCCCGCCGCCTGGTCACCAACGCGGACGGCGCCAACCTGCACTACGGCATCGCGTCCGCGCTCAGCCAGCAGCCGAGGTCGGACATCGCAGTGCTCGAAACCGACGAGCGGGTGGTCTCGGACATGATCGCCCACGCCCGACCCGAACTCCTGGTACTGCTGAACTTCAGCCGGGACCAGCTCGACCGCCACCACGAGATCAAGGCGCTCGGACGCTCCTGGCGGGCAGCACTCGCCGCGGCCGGCGCCGTCGGTCCGACGATCGTGGCCAACGCCTGCGACCCGCTCGTCGTGTGGTCGGCCGGCACGGCCGCGAAGGTCGTCTGGGTGGAGACCGACACCACCTGGAGCGCGGACGGAGCACTCTGCCCGGCGTGTGGGACGGTGCTGCGGCGCGTCCCCATCGATGAACGGGCGCGCTGGGACTGCCCCGGCTGCGAACTCACCCAGCCCGAGGCGAGCTACCGGGTGGACGGGGAGCGAATCGTGCTGCCGAACGGCAGGATGGTGCACCCCGACCTGCAGGTGCCGGGCTCGTTCAACGTCTCCAACGCGGCGTGTGCGCTGGCCGCCGCCGTGGAGTTCGGCGTCCCCGTGCCGGAAGCACTGGCCGGCATGCACACCGTCACTGCCCCCGCCGGGCGGTTCGCCACTACGCACTTCGGCCGCACCCGCGCCCGGCTTCTGCTGGCCAAGAACCCTGCCGGCTGGGCCGAGGCGCTGCCGCTGGCCACGTCCGACCCGGTGATCCTTGCGATCGACTCGGTGGCCGCGGACGGCAAGGACGTCTCCTGGCTGTGGGACGTCGAGTACGAGCAGCTGGCCGGACGCCGGGTGGTCTGCACCGGCCCGCGGGCGCAGGATCTGGCCGTCCGGCTGAGCTACGCCGGAGTGGAGCACGAGGTCGAACCGGACCTGCGGGCGGCGCTGGGCGAGCGCGACATGCCGGTGGACGTGATCGCCACCTACACGCCGTTCCAGCGGCTGCTGAAGATGGCGGGGCTGCGATGAAGCCGGTCGAGATCGTCCTGGTCTACCAGTCGCTGCTGGGCATCTACGGCGACCGGGGCAACGCGATGGTGCTGCGGCAGCGCCTGGCCTGGCGCGGGATCGACGCCACCCTCACCGTGGTCGACCCGGGCGACGACGTGCCGTCCACCGGATCGGTGTACCTGCTCGGCGGCGGGGAGGACGCGGCGCAGATCTCGGCGGTGAAGGCGCTGAAGGCGGACGGCCACCTGTTCCGGGCGATCGACGCCGGCGCGGTGCTGTTCGCCGTGTGCGCGGGCTACCAGATCGTCGGCGAGACGTTCACCGTCGGCGAGAACGACGAGGTCATCGAGGGGCTCGGGCTGCTCGACGTGACCACCCGCCGCGGCCCGGAGCGTGCCGTCGGCGAGGTGCTGAGCGCGTGGACGCGTCCGGACGGCACCGAGAGCCTGGTCACCGGCTTCGAGAACCACGGCGGCTTCACCTACCTCGGCGTCAACGCCGAGCCGCTTGCCCGGGTCGAGATCGGCGTCGGCAACTGCGGTGACGGCACCGACGGCGCCGTCCAGGGCAACGTGCTGGGCATCTACCCGCACGGCCCGATCCTGGCCCGCAACCCCGAGCTCGCCGACCACCTGCTGGAGCGGGCGCTCGGGCACGAACTCGATCCGCTGCCGAATCCCGAGCAGGACGAGCTGCGCCGCCAGCGCATCGCCGCCGTCCGCCGGACTGGCCTGCGCCGCTGATTGGCCGGAAAGGGGACGGTTCTCGTTTCCGTCCACCCGCGAGCTGGCCGGGTAGATGGCCGAAAAGGAGAACCGTCCCCTTTCCGGCCAGACACCGTCTCGTGGTTCGTCCGTCAGGCGGAGAGCCCGCCGAAGAAGACATCGAGCAGGTCATCGATCGAGTCGGCATCCACGGCGGGGCTGCCTCGCGGGGCGAAGAACGGGTAGAGCATGCCGAGCAGGATCCACACGACCAGGGACGGGTCCTTCGCGACGAACTCACCGGACGCGACCCCGTCCGCGACGATCTGCTGCAGCGGGCCGATGAAACGGTCGACGTAGGCGGCACCGAAGGACGCACGCTGCTCCGGCTCCAGCTGGCCGACGTCGTGCATGGCCAGCCGCATGATCGCCCTGCGCCCGGCGGGCAGCGCGAACAGCTGCCGCACGAGCCAGCGCAACCGCTGCTCGCCGCCACCGTGGTCGGCACTGGCCCCGACCACTGCGGCGATCTCGTCGAGGTAGCCGGTGAAGATGGCGTTCAGGACGTCGGACTTGCCGGTGAAGTGGTAGTACAGCGCAGCCTTGGTGATCCCGCAGGCCTGGGCAATCTCGCGCATCGCTACGCCCTCGTAGCCCCGGGCGACGAACATCCCGGTCGCTGTGGCCAGGATCCGCTCACGCATGCGCGACTCCCGCCTCGCCGGGTCCGTGACTCTGGACGGGCCGCGCCTCGGCGTCCCGCGACTTCAGGAACAGGGCCGCGACGACCAGCGCCGCCGAGAGGACGCCGACCAGCGCAAACGCCGTGTCATAGCCGGCTGCGCCGGTCGCGGACGCAGCCACCGCTCCCACCACGGCGCTGCCCAGCAACTGGCCGGTGCTGGTGAAGGTCGTCACCAGGCCCTGTGCGGCAGAACGCTCCGCCGGGGTGGTCTCGTTCAGCGTCACGTAGCGGACGGGGGCCCCGAGCAGCGCCGACAGGCCCAGGCCGATCAGCAGCCCGGAGACGATGAACATCGCCAGCGACGACGAGGTCTGGCTGAGCAGCACCATGCCGACGGCCAGCACCGCGACGCCGGCCACGATCACCGTCCGGGAGCCGAGCTTGTCGAGCAGGCGCCCGGCCAGCGGCGAGCCGACCGACATCGCGACCACCACCGGCATCAGCAGGTAGCTGCCCGCGGACGCAGAGACGCCGAGCGACACCACCGCCAGCGTCGGCATGAAGACCAGGCTGGCCTCGCCCAGGCCCGCGCCTGCGGTGAGCAGGAAGCCGAGCCGCAGCTGGCGGCGCCCGAACAGGGCGATCGGGAATACCGGGTTGGCCGCGTTTCGCTCGACCCGGACCAACACCAGCCAGGCGACGACCGAGACCAGCAGCCAGGGCCAGACGTCCCGGCTGGTCAGGCTCGCCCAGAAGCTGCTGGTGTCGATCGCTCCGAGGCCGTAGGCGAGCGCGCCGAGCGCCGCCGCGAGGGCGGTCATGCCAGCCCAGTCGAAGCCGCCCGCGTCAGCGACACGGTGGTGGGGCAGCAGGCGCCACGCCAGTGCGACGACGACAACGGCGATGGGCAGGTTGATCAGGAACAGCCACTGCCAGCCGAACATCAGCAGGACGCCGCCGATGATCGGGCCGATGATGAACGCCAGCCCGAACACGGCGCCGATCAGGCCGAGCGCGCCGCCCCGCTTCTCGGGCGGGAAGGTGTCACCGATCACGGAGCTGGCAACCGGGAAGATGCCGCCCGCGCCCAGACCCTGCACCGCGCGACCGAGCAGCAGCAACCAGAACGCACCGGAGCCGTGGGAGAACGCGACGACGAGCGAACCGGCGGCGAAGAGCACCACGTCGAGGATGTAGATCGCGCGCCGACCGAAGAAGTCGCTGAGCTTCGCCATCAGCGGAGTGCCGATCAGGTTCGCCAGTACGTACGCACTGAACACCCACGAGGTCGCCCGGGTATCCAGGCCGAACTCGCTGCGGATCGCGGGCAGGGCCGGCCCCACGATCGCGATGTCGAGCGCCCCCATCAGAACGCCCACGAACAGGACGCCGAGGAGGCGGTTGCGTTGTTTGTCGTCCACCATGCTCCTTACTTACCGGTCGGTAAGTAGTGTAGCGCTCGCGGCGAAGTGCTTATTCCGTCGGTCGGGGTGTGCGCGCATGATCACAGCCATGCGCATCGCAGTTCTGGGAACGGGAATGGTCGGGCAGTCGCTGGCGGGCGGTCTCGCCCGAATCCGGCACCAGGTGACGGTGGGCACGCGCGACCCGAAGGCATCGCTGGCCCGGCTCGGTGAGGGCGGCTTCGGGACCTGGGCCGCCCAGCACGCCGAAGTAGGGATCGCGACGTTCGCGGACGCCGCCGCAGGTGCCGACCTCGTGGTCAACGCGCTGTCCGGGGACGCGTCGCTGGCCGGCGTCGGCGCCGCCTCGATCGCCGACGGCACGGTGCTGCTGGATGTGGCGAACCCCCTCGATGCCAGCCACGGGATGCCGCCGAGCCTGTTCGTGGCGAACACCGACTCCCTCGGCGAGACGCTGCAACGCACGTTCCCGGCCCTGCGCGTGGTGAAGAGCCTGAACACGATGACCGCGTCGCTGATGGTCGCGCCCGGCGACCTCGCGGACGGCGACTTCAGCACCTTCGTCTGCGGTGACGACACCGAGGCGAAGACCTTGGTCACGGAGCTGTTGACGAGTCTCGGACACCGCGACGTGATTGACCTCGGCGACATCACCGCGTCCCGCGGCGTCGAGGCGATGATGCTGATCTGGCTGCGCCTGTGGGGGGTCGTCGGCAGCTCGATGTTCACCTACAAGATCGTGCGCTGAGCGCCACTCGCACCGTCCCCGGTCGGCACGAACTCGAGCACCGGAGCGAAGCGGCGTCCGAGTGCCGTGTGGACGGGCGCGGTCCCACCCGCCTCAGAGCACGGAGTAGTCCCCGGGCAGGCTCCCCCGCCCGGTCGCGGCGAGCAGCAGCGGGCCCGCCTCGCCCCGGGCGACGGCGAGATCGCAGAGCAGCCGCAGCGTGACCGCTGCGGGGAGCGCGGGTGGCTCCACGGGCAGTCCGAGTGCGGTGGCCAGGTCGGCGGTGTGCACGGTGAGCTCAAGGATGCGGGTGGGCAGGTAGTCGACCAGGCGCATACCGCCGGCGATCGTGGTGGGCACTTCGTCCCCGGTCATCCGGTCGACGAGGGCGAGCACCCGCGCCGCGATGGTCGCGACCGACGCGGCCGGGTCGGCGCCGAGCGTCTTGCCCGCGTCCCGCCCCCGCTGGACAACGCCGGGTCCGGACGACAGCGCATGCGTGGCCAGGTAGTAGGCGACCGGTGAGTCCACGATCACGGCCGCGGCGGGCTGCTTGAGGTAGGCCTCCACGGTGAGCAGCGAGCGGCTGGTGTGGCCGACCAGGGCGCGGACGTCCCACTCCCCCAGCCCGGGCTCGCCCCACCGCCCGTTCACCCGCGCGACGATCGCCTGGAACCAGGCGGCCGCCTCCCGATAGGCCTGTTGGGACTCCTGCCATGGGTACGTCATCGGGAACCTCCTCCGCGGTGATCCTCGCAGGGTACTCCCGAGCGATGCGAGGATCAGCCGACGAGAACCACCAACAGGTTGCGGGGCCCGTGCACGCCCTCGACGCGGCTGAGTTCGATGTCGGAGGTGGCGGAGGGACCACTGATCCAGGTCAGCGGCGCGCCGTCGGTGACGGCTCCCGCAAGCCGGGCGACCGCCTCCGGGACGTCGGAGACGACCTGGTCGGACCGGACCACGACGAGGTGGGTGTCCGGGACCAGGGTGAGTGCGCGACGGCCCTGGTCGGGCGCGTGGTCGAGCACGATCGTCCCGGTCTCCGCGATGCCGACGGCCGCGGCGGTGACGACGCCGTCGATCGCGTCCAGCTCGGCGCGCGACAGCGGGGGCTCGTCGCCATGGACGGTGATCCCGGCCGACTCGATGGCCTGCCGCCAGGGCTGCTCTACCCCTGACGGCAGGACCACCGAGCGCACCCCGGCGGAACCGAGGAGCTCGGCGACCCTGGATGCGAGACTCCCTTCGTCGCACCGGGCCACCGTTGCCTTGTAGTCCTCGCACATCTCGACGAACCGGGCCAGCACCTCCGGCATCGCCGTCGGCCTGCCGTACTCCCAATCGATCGGCACGTCGGCGACGGGATCGCTGACCGAGACGTCCACCAGGGCGGAGCGAACCCGGCCCAGGATCTCCTCGCGCGCGCTCACTGCTGCTCCTCCCCGCGGTTGGTGCGCCACCACTTCCGGAACGATTCCGGCGGCGGCATCGGCAGGTCACGGGCCCGCGTCCACGCCGAGGCGGGCCAGGGCAGCGGGCCGAGGAACGTGGTGTTCGGCAGCGCCCGCGCAGCGAGCCCGGCCACTCGTTCCGCCAGCTCGAAGTGCTTGTGGTCGGCCAGCACCCAGCCCGCAGCAGCCATTGCGGTCGGCTCCAGCTTGGGCTTGCCGCGCTTGTGGTCGGCCACTTCCTTGCGCAGGTGCACGAGGATGTCGGGGATCGGGATCCGCACCGGGCACACCTCGAAGCACGCCCCGCACAGGCTGGACGCGTAGGGCAGCGACTGGTCGATCTCGTGGCCGATCCCTCGCAGCTGCGGGTTCAGCACCGCTCCGATCGGGCCCGGGTACACCGAGCCGTAGGCGTGCCCGCCGACCCGCTCGTAGACCGGGCAGATGTTCAGGCAGGCCGAGCAGCGGATGCAGCGCAGCGCCGGGCGACCCTGCGGGTCGGCGAGCGCGTTCGTGCGTCCGTTGTCGACGAGCACGACGTGCACGTCCTGGGGGCCGTCGCCGGGCGTGACGCCGGTCCACATCGAGGTGTACGGATTCATCCGCTCCCCGGTGGACGAGCGCGGCAGCAGCCGCATGAACACCTCGAGATCGGCGAACGTGGGCAGAACCTTCTCGATGCCGACCACCGAGATCAGGGTGTCGGGCAGGGTGAGGCACATCCGCCCGTTGCCCTCGGACTCGACGACCACCAGCGTCCCGGTCTCCGCGATCGCGAAGTTCGCCCCGGAGATGGCCACCTTGGCCCTCAGGAACTTCTCCCGCAGGTGCCGCCGGGCGGCGCCGGCGAGCTCGGCCGGGTCGTCGGTGATGTCCTCCGGAGCCGGCGTCCCGTACTGCTTCATCTCGCGCAGGAAGATCTCCCGCACCTCGGAGCGGTTTCGGTGGATCGCCGGGACGAGGATGTGGCTCGGCCGGTCGTGGCCCAACTGGACGATCAACTCGGCAAGATCGGTCTCCCAGGCCGCGATGCCGGCCTCCTCGAGAGCTTCGTTGAGCTCGATCTCCTGGGTGGCCATGGACTTGACCTTGACCACCTCGTCCACGCCCTTGGCCTGCACCAGGCCGACGACGATCCGGTTGGCCTCCGCGGCGTCCCGGGCCCAGTGGACCTTCGCGCCGGCCTTCTGCAGGGAATCCTCCAGCTGCACCAGATAGGTGTCGAGGTGGCGCAGGGTGCGGTTCTTGATCGCCTCTCCCGCGAGCCGCAACTCCTCCCACTCCGGCACTTCCTCGACCCGGGCGGCCCGCTTGGCACGGATGGTGCCGGTGGCGTGGCGAAGGTTCTTGCGCAACTGCTCGTTGGCGAGTTGCTCCTTCGCGTTCTTCTGGAACTTCGGCATGCCCAGGTAGGTCCCGGGCGGCGGCGCGGGCGTGCGGCGCTGGGCCTGGGCGGTCATCGGTCGCCTCCTTCGGTGTGGGCGAGGATCTCGGCGAGGTGGATCGTCTTCACCCCGGAGTTCTCCCGGTGCAGGATGCCGCCGATGTTCATCAGGCAGGCGTTGTCGCCGGTGACCAGGTACTCGGCGCCGGTTTCCATCACGTGCCTGGCCTTGTCGGAGGCCATCGCGACGGACACGTCGGGGTTCTTCACCGAGAAGGTGCCGCCGAACCCGCAGCACTGGTCGGCGGCGGGCAGGTCGACCAGGTCGATCCCCTTCACCGCCTGCAGCAGCCGGTAGGGCCGGTCGCCCACTTTTGCGACTCGCACCGAATGGCAGGTGGGGTGGTAGGTGACCCGGTGCGGGAAGTACGCGCCGACGTCGGTGACGCCGAGGACGTCGACGAGGAACTCGCTCAGGTCGTAGGTGCGTGCCACCACCTCGTCCACGGCCCTGCCCAGCCCGGCGTCCCTGGCGTGCTCGGCGAGCATCGGGTGCTGGTGCCGCACGGCACCGACGCACGAGCCGGAGGGGCCCACGACGTAGTCATAGCCGGTGAAGGCCTTCACGTAGTTGCGGACGTTGGGCACCGCAGCATCGAAGTAGCCGGTGTTGGTGAACATCTGGCCGCAGCAGGTCTGGTCGAGCGGGAACTCCACCCTGCAGCCCAGCCGCTCGAGCACCTGGACGACGGCCTTCGGCGTACCCGGGAACATCACGTCGTTGATACAGGTGGCGAACAGCGCGACGGTGATGCCCTTCGCATGGATCGTCATCGTTCCTCCTCGCCGACACCAGTGTCCGGTTCGAGTTCGTATTGGTCAGACCATTTCTGAGTCTGGACCCCAGCTCCCCGCACGTCAAGTGCACGGCCGAACTTCCGCCACAATGGGCGCGTGAGTTCGACTGGGGAACGCGACGGCCTGCACGCCTACGAAGTGGTGCTGAAGCATGTCGAGGCCGGCATCCTCGCCGGGACGCACCACCCCGGCGACCAGTTGCCGACCGAGCGCGACCTCGCCACCCAGCTCGGCGTGAGCCGGTCGGCGGTACGCGAGGCGATGCGGGTACTGCAGACCCAGGGTCTGATCACCTCCAGCACCGGACCCGGCCGGGGCACCCGGATCGCGCCGGCCCGGGGGGACGCACTGGCACGCATCTTCCAGCTCCACCTGATGCTCTCCGACGCCGGCACCGCCGACCTGACCGAGACCCGGATCGCCCTGGAGCGCTCCTCCGCCGCCCTCGCCGCCCAGCGTGCCAACCCACGCTCCGTCCGCAAGCTGCGCGGGCTCATGACCGCAATGGAGGACATCGAGGCGGTGGACGAGTTCAACGACCTCGATACCGAGTTCCACGTCCAGATCGCACGGACGGGCCAGAGCGAACTCGTCGCCGACCTCACCGTCGCGATCCGACAGGCCGTACGCGAGGTGATCCGGACGGCCTCGACCGCCCTGCCGAACTGGGCCGAACACCGTGACCAGCTGCGCCACGAGCACAGCGAAATCCTCGCCGCCATCGAGTCCGGCGACGCCGCCGCGGCAGCGAACCTGGTGGAACTGCACATCCGGCGGGCCTACGTCACCCTGGGCATCACCACCGCAGTAGCGCCAACCGCCGACTGACGAATCGGCGAGCGCGAATCCGCCCAAACGGAGTGGGGGCCCGGCCAATCGGCGGCGCCCCCTGTGACGAACCTCTTCGCGGCCTGCCCGCCGGTGCCGAGCAGGTTCGGGTCCCGGCGCTCAGGCGGGCGGGGCGTCCTGGGTCGCGTCCGGGCCGTGCCGGAACGTCACGACCTCCTCGTCCTCTGCGGCCTCACCGAGGTACGGCCCTTCCGTGGGGCCGGGTCCGTGCTCGACACCGCGTCCGGGGCCACGCGGCGGCAGCGGACGATCTGCCTGGGTGCTGTCCGATCCGGGGTCGTTCTGGTTCGCCCTGTCCGACATGGTTCCTCCTCCGCGAGGGCTGGTGGTCCCCACGTTCAGGTCTACCCTCACCGGAGCCTCCTCACCAGAGGCACTGCGCAGGGCTCACCCCCCGCAGCGACGCTGCCGATGGGTCAGCTGACGGTCACCGCCACGGACCTGCTCGAGCCAGCCAGCGTGGAGTTCCCGGCGTACTTCACCGTGAGCGTCCGCTTGCCCTTCCAGCCCAGCTTCGGGTAGCTGAGCGACACCCGGCCCTTGTCGTCCTTGTCGAGGGTGACGGTCTTCAGCCACTTGCCGTCGAGGTAGAACCGCACCTTCCCGGTCGGTGTCACCCCGCTCGCCGCGGACGCCACGACGACCTTCATCACGACCCGGGTCTTCTTGCGCTTCACCTTGGTGGTGGACGGGGTGGCCTTCGTCGTGCTGGACGCCTTGACGATCGTGTAGCCGAAGGATGACGTCTTCGTCACCGATCCGTCGGTGTAGGACGCCGTGGCCGTCCCGGTCCCCACCGCGGCGGAGGAGAAGCCCGAGACCTTCGCGGCGCCGGTGACGATCGCGGTGTAGACACCCTTGTTGTAGACCGCCTTGACGACCAGGCCCTTGGTGCTCAGTTTCTCCCCGACCGCGTAGGTCACCTTCGCGGGCGCGGTCACGCTGACCCCGGTCAGGACCGCGTCGGATGGCGGCGAGGCGAGCAGCTTCTTGTACGACGTCGTGACGCCGAACAGGCTGGCCACGTTGCCGGCGGTGTAGGACACCGACCAGTCTGCGAGCGGAACCTGGCCCGCGTTCTTCATGTCCATGTAGGCGACGTTGCCCTCACGCGAGATCGACCAGGCCTTGCCGCTCTGCTCCTGCACCCGAACCTTCGCGGCGTCGAACAGGATGGACGCGCGGCGAAGGTGGGAGGAATCGGAGATCAGGCTGTAGCTGGTGTACGTCGAGGACTTGGCGAGAATAGCCATGGAGTTCCTGGCGTTGTCGATCGTGTCGGACGCCTTCTTCTCCACCAGGATTCGCGACTTCGACACGCCGTTCGCGACCAGCCACTTGTATCCAACCTCGGCTTCAGTGTGGCCCTTCTTCGGTTTGCCACCGGTGACCAGCACCTTCGCCTTCGGGTATTTCTTCGCTGCTTTCACCGCAAGCTTGAGCCGGCGCGCGAACTTCGTACTCAGCTTTCCGGACGACGTCAGCCCCGAGCCCAGCACCACGAACACGTGGCCCTTCGTCGGCAGACCCGAGGGCACCGAGGAGTTCATCGTCATCGCATTGTTGATCGAAGACCAGGACGCCACGAACCCGGTCCACAGCTCGGCCTCCCAGGTCGAGGAGGCGGCCATCGTGCTCACCGCGAGGTCGCGCCGCTCGGCGTCGCGGTCCTGCTGGAAGTAGATCGCCTGCGCCTTGAGCTGGGCTACCGAGGCGGCCTCTGCTGCGTGTGAGACCGGTTCCACGACGACCCCGCTGCTGAAGGCGAGGAAGACGGTCGCGACGAGTGCCGCGACCAGTGCGCGAGCCGTCCTGACCATTTGAAGAGCCTTTCGTATTCTGTTCCCGGGCGCGCCAATAACACCTGGGCATGCATTGTTGGGCGTCACACCCGCCCCCGAATACGAGCGGCAACGCCAAATCCGCAGCCATTTCGGCCGCCGTTGTCGAGTCTCGCACGAGGGCCCCGTTGAGGCAGCTTTGGTTGAGACTTTGCCTCGGGTCGGGTTGAGGGTTCCCTGCGGTGCCGTCGCGGGCTGGTCCTGCGCAGGGCACCCCGAAGACCTCTGGCAGACTCGACCGCGTGCTGACCGTGACCGTTCCTGACGAGGACCTGCTGGCCCGGGTGTCCGATCTGTCCGGACGCGTCGAGCTCGTGCTGTGGGATCTCCTCGAGCCACTGCCGGAGGCGGTTGCCGCCCGGGTCGGCGTCGTTCAGATCGGCCACTACTGGGTTCAGCCCGACCGCTGGAAGCGACTCCACGACCTGCCGAACCTGCGCCACGTGCTACTGCCATCGGCGGGCTTCGAGCACGCGCTGCCGCTGATCCCGGAGCACGTCACCCTGTGCAACGGGCGCGGTGTTCACTCGACCGGCACGGCCGAGCTTGCGGTGGCACTGGTCCTGGCCTCCCAGCGTGGCCTGGTGGACGCCGTGGTGGCGCAGCAGGAGAGCCGCTGGTCGAATCCCGAGCTGCCGTCGCTGGCCGACCGCCGCATCCTCGTGGTGGGTGCGGGGTCGGTGGCTGAGGCGATCGTCGAACGCCTGCGTCCGTTCGAGGTGGAGATCAGCCTGGTCGGTCGCACGGCGAGGCGCGGCGTACACGGCGTCGACGAGTTGCCGGTGCTCCTGCGCCGCACCGACATCGTGGTGCTCGCCGTGCCCCACTCCCCCGCCACCCACCACCTGCTGGACGCGACCGCGCTGGCGGCACTGCCCGACGGTGCCCTGGTGGTCAACGTCGCCCGCGGACGCATCGTCGACCAGGCCGCACTGCTCGCCGAACTGCGGTCCGGCCGCCTCCGGGCCGCGCTCGACGTCACCGATCCCGAGCCGCTGCCGTCCGACCATCCGCTGTGGCACGCGCCGAACACCCTGATCACCGCCCACCAGGGCGGCAACAGCGACGCCACCTACCCGAGGGTCGCCGCGCTGCTCCGCCGCCAGCTCGAGCACCTGCTCGCCGGCGAGCCGCTGGAGAACGTGGTCCGCGCCTCCGCGTGAACGGGAAAGGAACCGTCCCCTTTCCGTTCACAGCGCGGTGGGCCGGTGCCCGAACGCGGACACCGGCCCCACCACTGCCCACCAGCGTTCAGCTGGCTGCGATCCCCTCCAGCGGATGCCCGACTGCCGAGCCCAGGCCGGTGCCGACCGACCCGAGCGAGGTCAGCGAGCCGCCGTGGCCGACGCGGAGGGTCTCGACGGTGCCGTCGGCGCCGCTGAGCTGGAACACGTACCGGCCGTCCCTGGACGCGGCCAGGTCGATCGGCCCGCCGTCGGTGTGCGCGGCGGTGGCGTCGGACAGGCGCAGCCGGCCGTGCCGTTCGGTGAAGGCGGAGATGCTGTTCGAACCGGCGTTGGCCGCGTACAGGGTGCCGCGCACCACGACCGACCAGCACGCGGCGGCCTGGCCGGTCGGCCCGACCGAGGACAGCTCGGTGAGGCGGCCGTCACCGGCGACGCGGTAGCTGGACGCGAGTCCGGTGGCGTCCACGACCAGCAGGTGACCGCCGCGGTCGAACGACAGGGCGAACGGCACCGCGCCGGAGGCCGTCGTGACCGGGGCGGCGGCGGGCCGTCCGCTGCGGTCGAGCGGGTAGCTCAGCAGCGTCCCATGGGTCTTGGTGGCCACGACGACCGCGCGCTGGTCGGGCGTGATCGCCACCTGCGACGGCGACTGCAGGAACTCCGGCTTGTCGTTCGGGGTCAGCTCGAGGGAGCGGGTGCTGCCCGGCAGCGGCACGACGCGTCCTGCGACGATCCGGTAGCCGGTGATCGAGCCGCCACCACGGGCGTTCAGCACGTAGGCGAGGTCACCGACGACGCTCACCGAGACCGGCAGGTCACCGTGGGTGGGCAGCACCTGACGGCGCGTGAGGCTGCTGCCGTCGACGCCGAAGACGGTGACGGTGTCACTGCCACCGTTCACGGCGAACAGCAGCCGGTGTGGGCGGTCGAGGGTGAGCGCACCCTGGGACGCGAGCGGGTCGACGACCGCACCGTCCACGATCGCGCCGGAGCCGCCCGTCCCGACGGTGCCGGTCCTGGTCAGCGAGCCGTCGGGGGCGCGGTTGTAGGTGATCACGGAGTTGTGGGCGACGTCGTTGGTCAGGACGAAGACGGCCCCGACCGTGGCCCTGGTGGGAACGGATCCGGCGGCGACGGCCGGTGCCGCGCCGAGGGACAGGGTGATGGCTGCGGCAGCGGCTGTCAGCACGATGGACAAGCGTAGGTACTTCATCGGTGGCGCTCCTCAGGAAGGTTGCGTGGACACCGGTCAGTCAACGCGCGACGCCGGATCGGCTCCATGACCCGGGGCTTACCCGCTCCTTACGCGGATCTGACATCTGCATGCGTTCGTCCGCGTCGCCGTTCGGCGTGGACCGGCCGCCAGATCGGGTGGGTACGACATCTGCCCGATGCGGTCTCCAATACAGTCTGCCCATGAGCGCGTGGGTGATGCCGGCCGAGACCGCGCCGCACGAGCGCACCTGGATGGCGTGGCCGTCGGCTCCGTACACGCTCGGCGACGGCCCCGGCGACGCGGAAGAGGCGTGGCGCACCTGGGCTGCGGTGGCGAACGCGATCGCCGCGTTCGAGCCGGTGTCGATGCTGGTCACGCCGCACGGACGCGCCGAGGCGCGCCGCCGGGTGAACGGCGCCATCGAGCTCCACGAGTGCCCGCTCGACGACGCCTGGTACCGCGACACCGGTCCCACGTTCGTGCTGGACGGCGACGGCACTCTCGGCGCGGTGGACTGGGTGTTCAACGGCTGGGGGCAGCAGGACTGGGCGCGCTGGGACGCCGACCAGCACGCTGCCGCCGTGGCGATCGCCGCCACCGGGGCGCGCCGGATCGGCTCCCCCCTGGTGAATGAGGGCGGCGGGATCCACACCGACGGCGCCGGCACCTTCCTGGTCACCCAGACCGTCCAGCTCGACCCGTTCCGTAATCCGGGCCTGACGAGGGCGGACGTCGAGGCCGAACTGGCCCGGACGGTCGGCGCCCACAGGGTGATCTGGCTGCCGCAGGGGCTCACCCGCGACTCCCGTACCTACGGCACGGGCGGGCACGTGGACATCGTCGCCACCTTCCCTGCGCCGGGCACCGTGCTGCTGCACGACCAGCGCGACCCTGCCCACCCCGACCACGCCGTGACCGCACGGCTGCGCGGGCTGCTCGAGGGTGCGAACCTCGAGGTGGTGGGCCTGCCCGCCCCGTCCGTCCTGCGCGACGCGGAGGGGTTCGTCGACTACAGCTACGTGAACCACTACGTGGCCAACGGTGTCGTGGTCGCCTGCGCGTTCGATGACCCGGCGGACGCCGAGGCGCGCGAGATCCTTGCCGCCGCCTACCCCGGACGCGAGGTCGTGTCCGTCGACGCCCGGCCGCTGTTCAGCCGGGGCGGCGGCATCCACTGCATCACCCAGCAACAGCCGCGCGCGGGCCGATAGGAGACGCCATGGACACGATGGTCGCGGAGCCGCTCGACTCGCCCGCCCGGGTGCGCGAGAGCGCCCGTCCACCGCTGGTCGTGGGCCTCGTCCAGACCCGCTGGCACGCGGACGCCGACGAGCACGCAGCGGTGCTGGCCGACGGCGTCGCTTCCGCGGCCGCTGCGGGGGCCGAAGTCGTGTTCCTGCCCGAACTGACCCTGCTGCGCTACCCCGCCGACGTGAAGCCGGACGCCCGGCCGGCGGCGCTCGCCGAACCGCTGGAGGACGGGCCGACGTTCCGGTTCGCGGCCCGCTGCGCCGCGGCGAACGGGGTGATCGTGCACGCCTCGCTCTACGAACGCGCGGACGGGCCGGACGGGCGCGGCTTCAACACCGCGATCCTGGTCTCCCCCGGCGGCCACCTGCTGGCGCGGACGCGGAAGCTGCACATCCCGGTCACGGCCGGCTACTACGAGGACCACTACTTCCGTCCCGGGCCGGCCGACGACGCCTACCCGGTGACGCCGCTGGAGACGCCGTCCGCGGCGCGGGTGGGCCTGCCGACCTGCTGGGACGAGTGGTTCCCCGAACTCGCCCGCGCGTACAGCCTGGCCGGCGCGGAGGTGC
The DNA here is from genome assembly GCA_002843035.1 of Actinobacteria bacterium HGW-Actinobacteria-5. Lineage (GTDB taxonomy): Bacteria > Actinomycetota > Actinomycetes > Propionibacteriales > Propionibacteriaceae > Propionicimonas. The sequence continues at coordinate 32,777 of PHEV01000021.1, forward strand.
TCGCCTACCCGACCGCGATCGGCTCCGAGCCTGATCACCCGGCCTTCGACACCGAGCCGCTGTGGCGCCAGACCATCATCGGCAACGCGATCGCCAACGGGTTGTTCATGGTGGTGCCCAACCGCTGGGGCGATGAGGGCCTGATCACGTTCTACGGGTCGTCGTTCATCTGCGACCCGTACGGACGTGTGCTGGCCCGTGCGCCCCGCGCCGGCGACGTCGCGCTGGTGGCGTCCCTGGATCTCGCCCAGCGCGACGACTGGCTGGAGCTGTTCCCGTTCCTGACCACCCGGCGACCGGACACCTACGGTCCGCTCATCGCCGGCGGCCCGGCCATGCACTGAAACCGACCCACCGGCGCGCACCCAGCGGCGATCACGCCTGCGGCGCAACATCCTGCCCGGCAAGGTCATCGGGCAACGGGCGCACCTGGTCAGGGAACGTGGGCGAGGTCGACCACGAAGGTCGCGCCGCCGCCCGGCGTCCGCTCGTAGCTCAGGGTTCCGTCGTGATGCTCGACCACCTCGGCCGCGATCGCCAGCCCCAGCCCGGCCCCGCCCTGGCTACGCGAGCGTCCGGCATCCTCGCGGTAGAACCGCTCGAACACCCGGGTCTCGTTGCCTGGGCTGAGGCCGGGGCCGTGGTCGACGACGGCCAACCGGACGCGCTCCGCCCGCACCCCGACCTCCACCTGGATCGGGGTGTCCGTCGGCGTGTGCTTGAGCGCGTTCGCGAGCAGGTTCGTGATCACCTGCCGGAGCTGGCCGTCGTCCCCGAGGACGGTGGGCGCGGTGTCCTGCCAGGGCGGTTCGACCAGGTGCCGGACCTCGATCTGCCGCCCGGGATCGCGGACGCGGGCGTCCGCCACGACGTCGGCCAACGGCGCCAGCAGGTCGACCGGTCGGCGCCGTGGATCCGGCGCGCTGTCCAGCCGGGCCAACACCAGCAGGTCGTCCACGATGCCCGACATCCGGATCGCCTCGGCCTCGATCCTGCTGGCGCTGCGGGCGACTTCCTCGGGACGGCTCGCCTCCCCCCGGCGGATCAGCTCGGCGTGCCCCCGGATCGTGGTCAGTGGCGTCCGCAGTTCGTGGCTGCCATCGGCGACGAACTGCCGCAGCCGCTCCTCGGTGCGGTCGCGCTGCGCGAAGGCTTCGCGGATCTCGACGAGCATGGCGTTCAGGGCGGCGGCCAGCCTGCCCACCTCCGTGTCCGGGTCGCCGGCCTCGATCCGACTCTCGAAATCGCCCGCGGCGATCTCGCCGGCCGTGCGCTCGATGGCGGTGAGCGGACGCAGCGCGATCCGGACCACCACGAGCCCGGCGAGCGCGGCGAGCACGAGGATCACCAGACCGACCAGGGTCGCGATCAGGGTCAGCCGGGCGACCGACTCCCTGGTCTCTGCCAGCGACAGCGCCAGGACGAGATAGTCGTCGTCCATCGTGGTCACCCGGGCCCGCCAGCCGGCGCCGTCGGGATTGGCGTTGCGGAGGGTGATGATCTGCCCGCTCGCAGCTGCCTCAGCCAGCGTCGAAGGGTCCAGCGAGGAGGGAAGTCCCTGGCCCGACGGCTGGGAAAGCGCGCAACTGATCGTCCCGGCCTTGTCGGCCAGGAGCAGGGCGTACTCGCTCGGCATCCTCAGGCCGCCCGCGATCTGGTCCGGCTCGCACGAGGTGGCGAGCCGGCGCAGGACGGGGGGGATCGGCTCGTCCTGGAACGGCGCGGCCAGGGTCTCGTCGATCCGCTGCAGC
>PHEV01000194.1 GCA_002843035.1 Actinobacteria bacterium HGW-Actinobacteria-5
TCGGCTCGGGCTGGCGCCACATCCACAACCCGATCACGGCAAGCAGAACTCCCAGGATCGCGAAGCTCCACACGAAGCCGCCCTCGGGAGTGCGGGCGGCCTCCATGAACAGCACGACCACGAACGAGGCCTGACCGACCAGCTGGAACAGTCCGGACGACGCTCCCTCCGGGGTGGGCGCGGCGATCTCGGACGCGTACTGCATGCCCACCGGCATGGCGCCGGTGAGCAGGAAGCCCACCACGAAGGAGCACACGCCCACAACCACCATTGACAACCCCGGGAGCACGAAGGCCGCCATCAGCGGCGCCGCGATCACCATCGGGATCGCCGTCCACGGCACCCGCCTGCCGCTCCGGTCGGACGCAGCGCCAAGCGCCAGGGCACCGATCACGCCGCCGGCCAGCAGGCTCTCGAGGAGCACCTCCGCGGCGTCCTCGGGCAACCCGATCGCGGACACCATCTGGAGCGCCCAGGTGGACAGCCCGTTGAACACCCCGAGTGCCACGAACAGCGCGGCGAGGAAGACCTGGAACGGCCGCTGGGCCAGGGCGTGGCGCAGGCCGCCCAACTCGAGCGCACGGGCCTCGGTCGCGTCGGAGATGCCGCGGTCGGCGTCCCGGGCGAACCCGAGGTAGAGCACCGCCGTCACGGAGGCGGCACCCGCGTAGACCCACAGCACGCCGTCGATGGTCAACCCCGCGTCGAGCAGGGCCGGTGTGACCGCGGTGCCCACCGCGACGCCGACCATCATCGCGAGAGTGAGGATCGACACCACGGTGGCCCGTTGATGGCGAGGGAACCACTTGCCGGCAACGGTGGTCCAGGCGTTGAAGAGCAGGGGTTGCGCGACCGCGGACAGGAACGTGCCGGCCAGCGCCCAGCCGAAGGAGGGTCCTGCCAGCGCCCGGACGGTGGCGCCGAGGGCGACCAGCACCGAACCGAGGCCGACGGCGATCCGCAGACCGTACCGGTCGACCATCCAGGCGGCCGGGATGGACAGGGGGATGAACACCACCATGAAGATGATTGAGAACCAGCCGATCTCGGTGGTGGTGACACCGTAGAACTCGGCGGCGGTCGTGCTCACCGGCGACATCGAGATCCACTGCAGCTGGATGGTGATGTTGACCAGCACCGAGACCGCAAGGACGACCCAGCGGTACGGCGTGCCGGCAACGGTGTTCACAGCGCAGACCCTAGTCAGGATCGGACCGTCTGGCGCGGAGTCCCGAGAGGGCGTTGCGCTTCGAGCGCGGAGGTCACGCCGCCGGGACCGGCTCGGTGTGGGTGGTCACCCAGAATCGTGCGGTCACGATGATGCCCAGCGCGAGCAGGGCAGAGGTGAGGACGAACGGCCAGGTGCGGTCGATGCTCGACAGCCAGCCGGAGATCCAGCCGAAGGGGGCCGTGGCCAGCATCACAACCGTCCGCTGGATGGCCATCACCCGCGAGCGCTCGTGACGGTCGACGTGCAGGGCGACCAGCGACTCGGCCAGCATGTAGAGGATGCCCGCGCCGAAGGCGTCCAGAACCAGGCAGCCCGCGAGCAGGCCGTAGGTGTTGGCGTTCGCCGCGCCGTCCGGAGCCGGGATCGACACGAGCAACGCCTGGCCGGCGAGGTAGACGCCAAAACCCCACAGCGTGGGTGCCTTGAGGTGCTTGCCGTGGGTGAGCGCGGGAATCACCGTGAAGAACAGCACCACCGACAGCAGCGAGCGCACCATCGGGAAGAACGGCAGCAGCGGGTCAGGGACGCCCAGTCGCTGGTTGATCACCACCTGCCAGAACGTGCCGTTGACGAGCTGGACGGCCCCGACGATGGCCGCGATCGTCAGCGAGAAGATCGTCCCCTTCGAGTGGATGATCAGAGGCAGCACGCCGCGGTACTCCGACAGCGAGCGCCAGATGCTCACGTCTCTGGTCAGCTCCACCCGCAGCCGCCCGATCTCGGTCTCGGTCGACCAGCGGTACAGGATGAGGATCTTGGCTGTCATGATCACGAAGGCATTGACGTAGAGGATGCGCACCGCCGGCACCAGTCCGAACTGCGCCACGAGGACGGCGGCGATCGGGGCGAACAGCGCGGAGAACTCGGCCGCCACCTTCACCAGCGAGTAGACCTTCGTGATCTCGCCACGGTCGACATCCTCGACGAGCAGGCAGTCCCAGGAGTTCTGGGTGACCTGCCACGCGCCGTTCACCACGGACGCGATCAGGAAGTACCAGAAGTTCTGCGCGACGGCCCAGATCAGGCAGGGGATCGCCCAGGCGATCACGTCGAAGACGGCGGTGGTGAGGCGGCGTCCGAGCTTGTCGGTGATCACGCCGCTGAGCAGGCCGAACCCGACCTGGGACAGCATCGAGATGGTCGCGAGCAGGCCGATCTGCACGTCGTGGACGCCGAGGGCCAGCATGAAGACGGACGCGTAGGGGAGCACGAGCATCATCGACAGGCCCCACAAGGGCTCGGTGTAGACGCACGCCCGTCCGTTGCCCCGCAGGTTCACCAGGCTGTTCAGCAGGGGATTGCGCACCGTCGCCACCGGATCAGCAAAGCAGGTCGGACGGCAGCACTGCAATCGCTCCCACGCCTCGGCGAGGTCCCCTCGCCGCTGCTCGAGCCGTTCGGGGCCGGCTCAGCTGTTCCAGCGGAGAATTGCCGGCGACTCCTTCTCCCTGCCGAGGACGGACACGCTGCCCACCTCGAGCGGGAAGCTCTGGCCGAAGATGATCGGGAAGTCCAGCCAGCACAGCGCCAGCACCCGGGACGCGTGGCCGTGGCCGAAGCAGATCGCCCGTTCCACGCCGGAGGCGCGCACGCGTGCCACCACGCGGGTGAGCCGTGCCCGGACCTGCTCGGAGGACTCACCCCCCGGGCAGCCGTTGAACCAGATCCGCCAGCCCGGGAAGTGCGCGCGGATCTGCGCGCTGGTCATGCCCTCGAAATCGCCGTAGTACCACTCGGCCAGGTCGTCGTCGACCTCGTAGTCGGTGAACCCGGCCAGTTCCGCCGTCCGGCGGGCCCGCAGTCGCGGGCTGCTCAGCACGAGGTCGAAGTCGCCCGGGTCCAGCCGCTCGCGCAGTGATGTCGCCTGCACGATCCCGGCGTCGGTGAGGTCGAGTTCGGTGACCGATGTGTGCTGCCCGGATCGGCTCCATTCGGTCTGGCCGTGGCGAACCAGGTAGAGCAGGGTCATTCGTTGTCGCCGCCGGTCGCACGGGCGGCGGCCTTGGCGTCCGCGGTCGTCGCGCCGGCGTCGGGCCAGGTCCAGTCGGCCACCTCCGGAATGTCGGTGCCCCACTGGTAGGCGTACGCCTTGGCCTCGATCCGGCGGTCCACCATCTGCTGGCGCAGGGTGGCGTAGCGGGCGCGCAGGCTGGGCACACGGTCGATGACGTCGATGACGAGGTGGAAGCGGTCGATGTCGTTGCGCATGCACATGTCGAAGGGGGTGGTGGTCGAGCCCTTCTCCTTGAAACCGCGGACGTGGAGGTTGGCGTGGTTGGTGCGTCGGTAGGCGAGCCGGTGCACCAGCCAGGGGTAGCCGTGGAAGGCGAAGATGACGGGACGATCCGCGGTGAAGATGGTGTCGAAGTCGCGGTCGGAGAGGCCGTGCGGGTGCTCGTGCTCGTCCTGCAGCCGCATCAGGTCGACCACGTTCACCACCCGCACCGTGAGCTCGGGGATGTGCTGGCGGAGCAGGTCGGCTGCGGCGAGGGTTTCGAGGGTGGGGACGTCGCCGGCGCAGGCGAGCACGACGTCCGGTTCAGATCCCGGAACCTCGGTCCCGGCCCATTCCCAGATGCCCAGGCCGCGGGTGCAGTGCGCGATGGCCTCCTCCATGTTCAGGAAGACGGGTTCGGGTTGCTTGCCGGCGACCACGACGTTGACGTACTGCTTGCTGCGCAGGCAGTGGTCGAACGTGGACAGCAGGGTGTTCACGTCCGGGGGCAGGTAGACCCGGATCACTTCGGGACTCTTGTTCATCACCACGTCGAGGAAGCCGGGGTCCTGGTGGCTGAAGCCGTTGTGGTCCTGGCGCCACACGTGTGAGCTGAGCAGGTAGTTCAGGGACGCGACGGGGCGCCGCCAGCCGATCTCGTTGGTGGACTCCATCCACTTGGCGTGTTGGTTGAACATCGAGTCGACCACGTGGATGAACGCCTCATAGGAGGACATCATCCCGTGCCGGCCGGTGAGCAGGTAACCCTCCAGCCAGCCCTGGCACTGGTGCTCGGAGAGGACCTCCATGACCTGGCCCTGGCGGCGCATCGGGTCGGGCGCGTCGGTGGGCAGGTAGTCACCCAACCACTGCTTGGGCGTGGCCTCGTAGACGGCCTGGAGCCGGTTGGACGCGGTCTCGTCCGGGCCGAACACGCGGAAGTTGTCGGGGTTCCGGCGGGCCACCTCGGCGAGGAACTCACCCAGGCGCCGGGTCGACTCGACCACGGGCCCACCGTGGCCGTCGCTGTCGGGATCGACGGCGAAGTCGCGGAAGTCCGGCATGATCAGGTCCTTCAGCAGCTGGCCCCCATTCGCGACCGGGTTGGCCGACATCCGCCGCTCCCCGGCCGGACGCAACACGTCGAACCGGTCGTCGAGGGCCCCGCGCTCGTCGAACAGCTCCTCGGGCCGGTAGCTGGCCAGCCAGTCGGCCAGCACCTGCAGGTGCTCCTCGGAGTCCCGGGCGTTGGCCAAGGGAACCTGGTGGCTGCGCCAGTGGGCCTCGGTCTGCTTGCCGTCCACGCTCGCCGGTCCCGTCCAGCCCTTCGGCGTCCGGAACACGATCATCGGCCAGCGGGGCCGCTCGACCGCGTCGGCGTCGACGGACTCGGCGTCGGTCTTGATCGCAACGATCCGGTCCAGCACGTCGTCCAGCAGCCGAGCGAACCGGCGGTGCGCCTCGAGGTGGTCGTCACCGGGCTGCGCCTCGAAGAAGTACGGGTCGTGCCCGTAGCCCCGCATCAGGTCGGCGAGTTCGTCGTCCGGGATCCGGGCCAACACGGTCGGGTTGGCGATCTTGTAGCCGTTCAGGTGCAGCACCGGCAGCACGACACCGTCGGTCTTCGGATTGACGAACTTGTTCCCGTGCCAGCCGGTCGCCAACGGCCCGGTCTCCGCCTCGCCGTCGCCGACCACGCAGAAGGTCAACTGGGT
>PHEV01000195.1 GCA_002843035.1 Actinobacteria bacterium HGW-Actinobacteria-5
TGAGCCCGCCCCGGGCCCGTGTCGAGCCACGCCCGCGGATCGGCGGCAGGAGCAACGGCAGAGGTGTGCTCACGACGTGCCGTCCCCCACCGGGGCGCCAGTGCGCCGATCAGTGGCACCGGGTGGAGCCGTCGACGCGCAGCGGGAGCTGGCCATCGACGACGAGGCGTCCGTCGCTCAACCCCGCGGCCGTGACCAGGATGCAGTCCTGGACACGTGCCAGCGCTGACGGGCTCGGCGCGCGGATTCCGTCCACGGATACCGGGATCCCGCCCACGGTCGCGGCGACGACGCTGAACCCGAGGTGCCCTCCCGTGACGGTGGGAGAGAGCCGCACCACGATCGGCACCGCCCCGATGGGGGTATGACGGACCCTTGTGACCTCGATCGCCTGGTCGATTCCCGTGACCGAGTCCATGCCGAGCTGGGCCAGGCCGGACGCATCGATGCTCGCCCGCACCGAGACCTGTCCGGTGAGGAGACCGGGCAGCACGAGCCCGGTGGTCTCGATCCGCACCCCCTCGGGCGCCCTGCTCGCCAGCTGTTCGCCGACCGAGGCACGGGCGATCGTCTCGATGCCTCCCCCCAGTAGGCCTAGTGCTGCGAGGACCGACGCGACCCAGGCCAGGACCCGGCGTCCGCGTCGATTCGGGCGCCCCGAGGTGGGCTCACTCATAGCGCAGCGCCTCGATCGGGCGCAGCGACGCGGCGCGAGTGGCCGGGTAGATGCCGAAGAACAGCCCGACCGCCAGGGCGAACCCGAAGGCGATGCCCACCGAAGCCGGGTCGACCTCGGCGCGGAAGCCGGCCACCGGGATCTGGCACAGGCCCACCCCGAGCAGCACCCCGGCGAGCCCGCCGAAGACCGCGAGCAGGATCGCCTCGATCAGGAACTGCATGATGATCTCGGTGCGGTCGGCTCCGATCGCCTTGCGTACTCCGATCTCGCGGGTGCGCTCGGTGACCGTGACCAGCATGATGTTCATCACGCCGATACCGCCCACCAGCAGGGAGATCGCCGCGATCGCACCGAGCATCACGGTGAGAGTGCCGGTGATGGAGTTCGCGGCGCTGAGCATGCTGGCCGAACTGGTCACGGTGAAGTCGCGGGAGGCCGCGCCGGTGCGGTGGCGGGCGTCCAGGATCGCCTCGACCTGGGCCTGCGCCGCGCCCACCGCATCGGCGTCCGCAGCCTGGATCGCGATGCTGGTCAGATCGCCGTACCCGGCCAGGTGGTCCTGCACCGAGGAGAGCGGTGCGATCATCCGGTCGTCCTGGTCGCGCGCACCCACCGATCCCTTCTCGGTGAGGATCCCGATCACGGTGAACGTCACCCCGTTGAGCCGGATCTCCTGGCCGAGCAGGGCGCTTCCGTCGCCGCCGGCCAGGGCCTTGGCCGCGGTCGGTCCGACCAGCACCACCCGGGCGTGAGCGGCGACGTCGGTCGCCGTGTAGGCGCGACCCCTCGAGACCGTGTCGTTGGCGATGCCGAGGTAGCCGGCGGTGCTCCCGGTCATCGAGCCCAGCTGGTGCGAGGTGTCGGAGTAGCTCGCCACGACTCCGGCGGGCGAGACGACCGGCGCGACGGCGGTGACGTCGGGGGCCGCGCCCGGCGTTGAGAGCGCCGCGGCGTCGGCCGCGGTGAGCGTCTCGGGTCTGATCAGGGTGCCGCCGGTGCCGACGGCCGGGGTCTCCGTGCTGCGGCGCAGGCCGAGCAGCCCGGAGCTCGTGGCCGTCCCCGGGGTGACCGTGAGGGTGTTGGTGCCGAGGCTGCTCAGGGTCTGGGTCACGCTCTGGCTCGCGCCGTTTCCGACCCCGACCAGGACGATCACCGCTGCCACGCCGATCAGCACGCCGAGCATGGTGAGGGCGGAACGAACCCTGTTGGCGTTCACTCCGCGCCAGGCGAAGCGAAAGCTCTCCCCGATGTTCACGACGCCTCCGCTCCCGGTCGCCACCGCGGTGGCGCAGCGTCAACCGGCGCCCGGCGGAGGTCGGCCTCGATCCGTCCATCGCGCATGCGGAGCACCCGCTTGGCGTGCTCGGCGACCTCGTCCTCGTGGGTGATCACGACCAGCGTGCGGCCCTCTGCGGAGAGGCCGTCGAACAGGTCGAGCACCTCGTCGGTGCTGCGGCTGTCCAGGGCGCCGGTGGGCTCGTCGGCAAGGAGCAGCACCGGTTCGCCGACGATGGCCCGCGCGATCGAGACCCGTTGCTGCTGACCTCCAGATAGCTGCGCCGGAGTGTGGTCCAGCCGCCCGGCGAGGCCCACGAGGGTGAGCGCGTCGACCGCTCGCCGGCGACGCTCGCTGCGCGGCACGCCCGCGTAGGCGAGCGGGAGTTCCACGTTGGCCAGGGCGCTGGTCCGGGCGATCAGGTTGAAGTGCTGGAACACGAACCCGATCTTCCGGTTGCGGATCCGGGCCTGCTCGCGGTCCGAGAGCGTGCGGACGTCGGTACCGTCGAGCAGGTAGCGTCCGGCGGTCGGGGTGTCCAGGCAGCCCAGGATGCTCATCACGGTGGACTTCCCGGAGCCCGACGCGCCCATGATCGCGACGTAGTCCCCGCGCTCCACGACGAGATCGACCCCGTCGACGGCATGCACCTGGGTCTCGCCGCTGCCGTAGGTCTGGCGCAGCCCCTCGACCGCGATCACCGGTGTCTCGTTCGCGCTCATCGGGAGCCCGTCGCAGTGGCGGAGGGCGTGGCCTGGGTTCCGGCGGTGAGTACCACCCGGTCCCCGGCCCGGAGGCCGCTGCGGATCTCGGTGCCGGACGTCCCGACCAACCCCGTCGTCACCTCGACCCGCGTCTGGTTCTCGGCCTCCATGCGCAGCACCCAGGTCCGGCCGTCCGCGGTGATCACCGCGCTGGTCGGGACGACCAGGACACCGGTCGCGGTCCGGGTGGTGATGGTGACGTCCGCGGTCTGCCCGATCCGCGCCTCCTCCGCTCCGGATCCGATCGCGATCGTGGTCTGGTACTGGACCACGTTGTCGACCACGCTGCTGCGGGGATCGATCGAGGCAACCGTGCCGCTGGCAGTGAGCCCGTTCGCGGGGAACGAGATGTCCACCGTCTGTCCGACCTCGAGGGAAACCGCATCGGCCTCGGAGACGTTCGCCCCGATGCTCTTGCCGGCCGGGTCCACCAGCGTGACCAGCCCGCCCGCGGTCCCGGCGCCGGCGGCCGCGGTCTGGCCGACCACCGCGGTGACGTCGGAGACGACGCCGGCGAAAGGGGCGCGAAGGATCGTGTTGTCCACTGCGGTACGGGCCTGATCCACAGCGACCTGCGCGGACTCGACCTGGGCCCGGGCGGCGTCGAGGGTGCCGGGCCGGGCGCCCTGCTCGGCGACCGCGACCGTCGCGCGCTGCTGTTCGAGCGCCTTCTTCGCCGAGTCGCGGACCCCGCGTTGAGCGCTCAGCGCGTTCTTCGCCTCGAGCACGGCGGAGTCCTGGGTGCGTTGGGCCTGCGCCAGTGCCGAGGAGGCGGCGCCGAGGGTCGCGGTGTCGGCGGCCAGTTGCGCCTGGACCTCGGCGATACTCGTGGTGAGCCGGGACACGGTCGCGCTGTCGGCTGGGTCGGTGGCCGCGAGCTCGGCCTGGAGCCGATCCAGCTCGGCCTGATCCTGGGCCAGCGCTGCGGACGCATCGTCCTGCGCCTGCGCGGCGGCCTCGACCAGGTCGGCCTGTTGCTGCGTGACCAGCTGATAGGTCGCCTCGGCGGCGTCCACCCCGTTCTCGGCGTTCTTCAGGGACTGCTCGGCCGCAGCGATCGCGGCGTCGTCGGCACCACGCTCGGCGTCGCTGCGTCCCTGTTCGGCCGTGATCAGGGCGGCCTGCGCGGCGGCGAGGCCGGCCTCGGCGGTGCGCTGCTGCTGCCGGGCTGCGGTGTCGTCGACGGCGACCAGGCGATCACCGGTCTCGACCTCGTCGCCGGGCTCGACGTACACCCGGGTGACGATTCCACCCGCGCCGTGCAGGGAGAGTTCGGAGGTGATCCCGCTGCGGACATTCCCGGACGCGGTCACGGTCGCCTGGAGGTCGGAACGTGCGACCACAGCCGTGGCCACAGGCGTGCCACCACCGGAATTGGCGAGCGCGACGCCGCCGGCACCCAGGACCAGGACCACACAGACGATCGCCGTGACCAGGATGAGCGGGCGTTTCATGCCTCTGCCCCCGGGTGGTGGGGAAGCTGTCGAGAAGTGTTCATGGACCGCACCCTTGCCGGTGAAGATGCGAGATCCGGCGGAGAACGGTGACGGTTCGGTGAGAAACCGCGGTTCTCACCAAACTGTCATCTTCTGCGTCCATGCTGGCCCCATGACCGACTCGTCCGCGCGGGTGCTCGTGGTCGACGACGAGCCCTATATCGTCGAGATGCTCTCGATGAGCCTGCGCTATGCGGGCTACCGGGTGAGTACGGCCCACTCCGGGGCGCAGGCCCAACGCGAGGCCGCGGTGAACCCGCCGGACCTGGTCATCCTCGACGTGATGTTGCCCGACACCAGCGGATTCGACCTGCTGCACCGGCTGCGCACGAACCACCAGCCGCCGGTGCTGTTCCTCACCGCCCGTGACTCCGTCGAGGATCGAGTCCACGGATTGACTCTCGGGGCGGACGACTACGTGACCAAGCCGTTCAGCCTCGAGGAGGTCGTGGCGCGGGTCGGCGCGATCCTGCGGCGAGCCGGGGCCGGGGCCACTGCCGAGGTGGCTCTGCTCGGCTATGCCGACCTGACCATGGACGAGGACGGCCACGAGGTCTGGCGTCAGGGCGAGCCGATCTCGCTGTCGCCGACCGAGTTCGCGCTGCTGCGCTTCCTGCTGCGCAACTCCGGCCGGGTCATGTCCAGGGCCCAGATCCTCGAGCACGTCTGGCACTACGACTTCAACGGCGACTCCTCGGTGGTCGACTCCTACATCCGTTACCTGCGGCGCAAGGTGGACGCGTTCGACCCACCGCTGATCGAGACCGTCCGCGGGGTGGGCTACACCCTTCGCCTGCCCCGGCAACTGCGATGAGACGGCTCTCGCTCCGGGCGCGCCTGGTGCTGGGGATCGCGGCCCTCCTGGCGCTGGGCCTGCTCGCCTCCAGCGGGGCCGCGATCGGGATCTTCCGGTCGCTCCAGCTGCAGCGGATCGACGAGACCCT
>PHEV01000196.1 GCA_002843035.1 Actinobacteria bacterium HGW-Actinobacteria-5
GCAGTAGCCCAGGATGACCTCTCTGGTTGCGTCCTGCTGATGCAGGGCGAGGTCGAAGTGCTGCGCGAAATCTGCCACTGTGCGCATCGTTGCGCCTCCATTTCTTGTCGGCCTCCCGCCGATCCGGCGGCGGGAGTGATCCAGGAACTCAACTGCTATACCTGTATAGATACCGTACGCCAACCGGGGGCGCATTTCCAGCATGTACCTGTATAGTTGAGTAAGTTACGCAAGGGCATTTACCGAACACCGGGTCCCGCGGCCCTCAGCGTCAGCGCAGGTCCACGCCGCCCGCATCGAGAGGAGACCCGTGACCGCATCCATCGACGTCCGCACCATCATCTGGGACCTGGACGGCGCCCTGGTCGACACCATGCCCGACATCGTCGGCGCCCTGCGCGCCGCCGCACGAGCAGTCGGATACGGGGAACTCAGCGACGAACAGACGCAGAACAAAGTGGGCGGCGGCGCGCGCAAGGCCTTCGCCGCGGTCTTCGGAGACTCCGGACGAGCGTTTGTCGAGCCGGCCGTCGAGCACTTCCGCGACTACTACCCCGAGCACTGCGCCGAGGAGTCCAGGCTCTATCCGGGCGTCCGGGACGTACTCGACCACTTCCACGGAAAGGTCAGCGTGGGGCTCGCCACCGCCAAGATCCGCCCGGCCACGGTGAAGCTGCTCGACACCCTCGGCGTGATCGACTATTTCGACTGCATCGTGACCGCGGACGACCTGCAGCGGATGAAGCCCGATCCGCAGAGCATCGAGCTGGTGCTGGCCCGGTTCGGCGTCGAGCCCGGCGCGGCCGTCATGGTCGGCGACATGCCCACCGACATCCAGGCTGGGAAGGCTGCGGGCACCCAGACGGTCGGCGTCACTTATGGGTACGGGAAGGCGTCCGCTCTGCGGGAGAGCAACCCGGACGCCCTGGTCGACTCCCCCAGCGAACTCCTTGAGGTGATTCGCTGCGCCTGAGCCGTCCGCCGCGCGCGCAGTTCGCCGGAGCCCGCGGTTCGTCCCGGCCCTACCGCGCCAGGTTCGCCGCGGTGACCACCCCGCCGGGGGCGAGCCCCAGGTCGTCGCGAATCACGGTCGCCGGCGCGCCGGGCTCCCCCAGATCGGAGACGACCACGACCGCACCGGAGAAGTCGTCGTCCACGGTGTAGGTCGACGGGGTGACCAGGGTGCTCAACCCTGCCGCTCGCGCGGCGGCCAGCCCGACCGCGCTGTCCTCGACCACGAAGGTCGTCGACGGTTCGGCCTTGAGGCTGTGCACAGCGAGCAGGTAGATGTCGGGGGCAGGCTTCTTGGCTGCCACCACGTCGCCGGCGAAGACGGAGACCTCGCCGGCCCGGGCCGGACCGACGGCGTGTTCGAGGACGGCGCGTACCGATGACTCTGCCGAGGTCGAAGCCACGGCGACCCGCCAGCCCAGCGTGAGCGCTTCGTCGATGAGCCGGCGCACCCCCGGCCGGGCCGGAACCGATCCCCCGCGGATCAGCTCCGTGAAGATCTCCGACTTGCGCCGATGCCACTGGACGAAGAGGGCCTTCCGCCCTTCGTCGTCGGCAGGCAGACCCCACCGCTGCGCGCGCTCGGCAGTGAAGTAGGCCAGCAGGCGCTCCTTGCCCCCGCCCACCTTCAGCAGGCGCCCATACTCCTGATCGTCCCAGCGCAACGCAAGCCCGTTCTCGGCGAACACCTGGTTGAACGCGACCAGGTGGGCGTCCCGCTCGGTGTCGGCGAGCACCCCGTCGCAGTCGAAGACGATCGCCCTAGGCACGGGTGCTGCCCGAGGCCTGCCCGGCCGAGCCGAACAGGTCGAAGTAGTGCGTCGCCATGGCCCGCACGGCGCCGGAGACACTGCGGAACATCGACGGCGGATCCCACTCGTCCCGTTCGGCCGCGTCGATGAGGAACTTGTGCGCGGCGCGCATGTAGGTGCGCTTGAGGTCGGTGGAGATGTTGATCTTCGAGACCCCCGCCGCGATCAGGAGACGGAACTCCGCCTGGGTCAGGCCGGTGCCGCCGTGCAGGACGACCGGCTTGTCCGTCAGCGCACGGATCTCGCGGACCCTGCCGGGCAGGAGCGATGGCCGCCCCGAGTACTCCCCGTGGGCGGTCCCCAGCTGGGGGGCGAGCAGATCGGCACCGCAGTCCTCTGCAGCCTGGACCAGGGACTCCGGCGAGTAGGAGTGCACCAGCACGTCCGAACCGACCCCGTCCTCGACGCCGACGATGTTCTCGATCTCGGTCTCGACCTCGACGCCCACGGCGTGGGCGGCCCTGACGACCTGCGCGGTCTCAGCGACGGCACGGTCGAAGTCGCGATCCGAGGCATCGAACAGGACCGAGGACCAGCGGGCGTCGATCACCTTGTTGATCCAGGCCAGATCGGGACAGTGGTCCAGATGCAGGGCCGCCTTCACCGACGTCCCCCGAACCGCCGAGTCGAACATCGCACCGACCAGCTCGACACCGATCGAGCGCGCCGTCTTGAGCGAGACCTGGATGATCACCGGCGAGTCGGCAGCCTCGGCCGCTTCGATGAGCGCCCGGAGGCTGACCTCGTCCACGATGTTGAACGCCGGCACGGCGTAGCCGTGGTCCTGCGCGTTCCGCACCAACTCCAGTGTCGAGGCTCTCATCCTGCTCCCTTCATGCGGTACGGGCCTGGGCCGTGTTCGCCCGGTTTCCCGGAACGAACACGCCCAGACCTGACAAGGATGGACCCTAGGCGAAGACCGTGTCGTTGAGGGCATCCATGGTGGCGACGAACCGGGCGAACGCCTCGTCGTAGTGCTTGGCCAGCTCGGGGTTCGGCTCGTACACCGCCGACACCTTGACCGCCTTGTTGACCGCGTCGTGCGGCCCTTCGTACAGGCCGGCTCCGATCCCGGCGTACAGGGCAGCGCCCAGGCAGCCGGTCTCCGAGGTCTGGAGGAGCTCGATCGGACGACCGAAGACGTCGGCGAGCAACTGGCACCAGAACGGCGACTTCGCCGCACCACCGGTGAGGCGGATCCGCTCGACGTTGATCCCTGCGGCTGCCTCGGTCTCGAGGATCTCCCGCATCTCGAACGAGATGCCCTCCAGCACCGCCCTGACCATGTCCGACTTCTTGGTGCCCAGCGTCATGCCGACGAAGGCGCCCCGTGCGTTGCCGTTGAGGCGAGCACCGGCAGCACCCTGCAGGTAGGGCAGGTACGTGATGCCGTTTGCGCCCGGGACGGAGGCGCTGGCCTCCTGGGTCAACAACTCGTAGGGGTCGACGCCGATGGACTTCGCGGCTGCGACTTCAACGTCGCCGAAGACGTCGCGGAACCAGCGGAACGCCGACGCCGACGCGTTGGCGAAGCCCTCAATCGTCCAGTTGCCCACACCGTGGTTGCCCTTGACGACGAGCTTGCCGTTGGGGTCACGGATGGGCGTGTCGCTGACCACGAAGCAGGAGCCGAACGTCCCGATCACCATGACCGCCGTGCCGTCGTCGACCGCGCCGGCACCGAAGGTGCAGGCGTTCTGGTCATGCGCGCCGACACAGAGCAGGGTGCCTTCGGCCAGACCCGTCTTCTCGGCCACATCGGCAGGAATGCGTCCGATGACCTTGCCGGGCTCCTTCGTGACCTGTGCACGCTTGCTCAGCGGAATGCCGATCACGTCATGGACCCGCTCCGACCAGCAGTGGTTGTTCACGTCGAACATGCCCTCGCGGCTGGCCGAGGAGAGGTCCGTCCACGGCTCGGTCGCCCCGAACTCGCGAGCGAAGTAGTCGTGGTGCGTCGAGAAGAGAGCCGTCTTCGCCCAGTTCTCCGGTTCGTTGTCCCGCAGCCAGGCGAGCTTCCCGCTCGAGAACACGAACCCCAGCGGATCACCGGTGATCGCGTAGTAGTCCTCGACGCTGATCTTGTCGGTGATCGTTGCGATCGACTCTGGTCCTCCGCGCAGATCCTGCCAACCGACGAACGGACGGATCAGGTTGCCGTCCTCGCCCACCAGACCGATCACCGAGCCCTGCGTCGAGAGCGCGAGCGCGACGATGTCCGCACTGTCCACACCGGACCGCTCGATCGCGGCCTTGCAGGAGGCGAACAGGGCAGGGGTGATCTCTTCCGGAACCTGCTCGACCCAGCCGGGCTTGGGGTAGTGGCAGGGGTACTCGCGGTAATCCTGACCAATGATGTTTCCTTCAAGGTCGAAGACACAGGTCTTGCAGCCTGTCGTGCCTTCGTCTATTCCCACCAAGTACTTCGCCATTGAAGCAGTCCTCTCTGTTTGGTTGATCACCCGTCAGGCGCGACGGGCGAGGTAGTCCTGGTACTGGTCGACCAGCACCGGTGCGGACCGGGTGCCGATCAGGGTGACGCCCATGTCGAGCATCCACAGGCAGGCCGCCAGGGTGAATTGGCGCGGAACGCCGGACAGCTTGAGCTGGGTCCGGCTGCCGGCGAGCCGCTCCTTCATCACCTCGAGGTGGTGAACGTCGGGCAGGCCCTCGGTGCCGGTCGCCGTCTTGACCCAGTCGACGCCCTCCTCCACGCAGATATCGGTGAGCGTGCGGATCTCGTCATCGGTCAGGAAACACACCTCGTAGATGACCTTCGCCAACGCATCGTCGCCACACAACTGGACGAGCGAGCGGATTTCGCCCCTGACCAGACTGAGGTTCCCGTCCTTGAGGGCGCCGATGTTGATCACCATGTCGAGAGCCGTGCAGCCCAGGGCGAGCGACTCCTCGGCCTCAGCCAGCTTGATCCGGCTGGTCGGGGTGCCATAGGGGAAACCGATGCCGACCCCGACCCGGACGCCGCTACCGGCCAACTCGTCGGCCACCACGTGCGACCAGCACGGGGTCGTGTAGAGGGCCGCGAGCTGATAGCGGCGGGCCTTCTCACACGCCAGGCGAATCGCGGCCTCCTGGGTGTCCTGCGCCAGGACGGCCATGTCGAAGACCTTGGCAAACTGTTCAACAGTGAGCATCGTGTTGTGTCGCCTACGAGGCACGGGCGTCGGCCGGAACAAGACCGATCGCCCGCATCGTGTCAAGTGCGTTGATGATTTCCGGCACTGCGCGCGTTCCGATCAGGTCCGCGCCGGCCAGCAGGAAGGCATAGGCGTTCTGCGGGCGCGGGAACTTCACGCCGGCAACCTTGAGCTTCAC
>PHEV01000197.1 GCA_002843035.1 Actinobacteria bacterium HGW-Actinobacteria-5
AGCGGCGTGTAGTTCTTCGCCCGTTGCGGCCACAGGTCCTTCTCGATCCGGTGCCAGCCGGTCCACTTCTCGCCCTCGGCGAGGTCGGCCTCGCGGGCGTCCATCTTGGGGTCGAGGTCGCCGAACGACTCCGCGACCGGCTCGATCCGCTCCCAGTGGACGCGGGTGGGCGCGTACAGCGCGCGGGCGTCGTCGTCCTTCCCCGCGGTGTACGCGGCAACGAACTCCTTCGTGCCGGCCAGCAGCTGGTCGACCTGGTCGCGCACGTAGCTGCCGTACGCGGTGGTGGCGGCCTCGACCAGCTCGGCGTCGTCCCCGCCCGGCCCGACGGGCTCGCCGGAGTCGGTGACGGTGAACGGCGCCCGGATCCCGTCGCCGACCATGCCCGGCTTGCAGGCGGAGATGTAGTCGCCGGCGGGCGCGCTCAGCACGAGGTCACGGGTGACCCCGGGCCCGATGTTCTCGACCTCTGCGACGATCCGCAGACCGTCCGCGGCGAGCAGGTAGAACTCGGTCACCTGCGAGCCGGTGTTGGTCACGGTGAAGGTGAGGGTGCCGGACGGGGCGGAGGTCGCACTGAGCGTGCAGGCCGCATCGGAGGCCTGGACGGACAGCGTGCGTCCGTCCGCCGTGGCGGAACGGGGTGCGGCGGCGTTGTCGGTGCAGCCGGCCAGCAGCAGCATCGTGGCGGCAGCGGGCATGGCAAGGACTCGGAGGCGCATGGTGCCTTTCAGCGTGGTCGTGAACGGGACGTGGGGGGAACGGAGCTCAGGCGGATGCGTGGGCCGAGGCGGCGACCGGTTTCGGAACCGGCGGCGCCTTCCGGCGGACCGTCCGGACGAACAGGGTCCCGACGATCGCCACGTAGGCGACCCAGACGGCGGTCTCGAGCACCGTCGCGGCCGGCGAGAAGTTGAACACGCCCTTCAGCAGCGTCCCGACCAGGCTGCCGGGCGGGATCGCGGCGGACACGTCGTAGGCGAGGTTGTTCAGGCCGGGCAGGAAGCCGGCCTCCTGCAGGTCGTGGACGCCGTAGGCCAGTACCCCGGCCGCGACCACGATCAGGAAGCTGCCGGTGATCGCGAAGAACCGGCCGAGGTTGATCCGGACCGCGCCCGCGTACAGCGCGAAACCGAGGCCGATCGCGACGGCGAGGCCGAGCAGGGCGCCGAGCAGCGGGCCGGTGGTGGAGCCGCCCTCCGCCGCAGCCGCCTTCGTGGCCGCCCAGATGAACAGCGCGGTCTCCAGGCCCTCCCTGCCGACGGCGAGCGCGGCGATCAGCGGCAGCGACCAGGCGTTGTCGCCGGCCGCGTCAACCCGGTGGCGCAGGTCGGTCGCGATAGTCCTCGATGCGCCGGCCATCCAGAAGATCATCCAGGTGACCAGACCGACGGCGACGATCGAGAGGGTGCCGCCGATGGCCTCCTGCGCAGAGAAGGTGAGGCCCCTGGGTCCGAAGGTGAGCAGGGCTCCGAAGCCGAGGGAGACCGCGACGGCCAGGCCGACCCCGGCCCAGACCCGGGGCAGCTGGTGCCGTCGTCCGGACTTCACCAGGTACGCGACGAGGATGCTGACGATCAGGCTGGCCTCCAAGCCCTCGCGCAGCCCGATCAGGAAGTTCCCGAGCACATCCATCCCCTCTAGTTAGGTGAGCCTTACCTAACTATGGACGCAGCGCGACAAATTACGCAACCTCGGGCTTGACTATTTCACATGGCGACCATCCGGCGCGCGCGCCCATCCCCTGTTGACGGCTGCCGGATTCCGGCGAGCCCAAGGGGCAGCAGGGCGCTCAGTCGGGGAAGACGACGTCGCGGTACCTCACCGCGCTGCGAGGCTCAGCCATCATGTCCGCCACGGTGTCGCGCCAGGTGGCGTAGTGGGCGGTCTCCTTGTGGGCGCCGGCGGCCTCGTCGCTCCGATAGGCCTCGACCAGCACGAAGCGGGTCGGATCCGCCAGCGACTGCACGACGTCGAAACGGGCGATCCCCGGTTCCAGGACGGACGCGTTCGCGTTCGCCGTCGTGGCCCCGATGAACGCGTCCACGCTGCCGGGCAGGACGTGGACGAACACATGCACGATCAGCATGCCCCCATCCTTCCCATCCACACCCTGCGGCGCCACCCGTTGGCCGGCGACACCGCTGCGGCGAAGCCGGCGTCTCTTGCCGCGCGCGGCGCGTCCGCTGAGTTGCGAACGCCGAGAGGCCGGTGGCATCATGGAAGGCTGCCCGGACGGTGGGGCTCCTCCGTTGGCCAGCACACCGATTCTCACCATTCACGCCACGGAAGACAGTCATGCCTGCGTCCAGCCAGACCCGCGAACTACGCGCAAACCCCGCGTTCATGGTGCTGCTGGCTGCCCGCACGATCTCCATGCTGGGCATGTCCTTCGCGCCCGTTGCGTTGGCGTTCGGCATCCTCGCCCTGCCCGGCGCGGACGCCGGCACGCTCTCGATCGTGCTCGCGGCACAGACGATCCCACTGGTGGTGTTCATGCTGGTCGGCGGCGTGATCGCCGACCGCCACCCCCGCGCCCTCGTCCTGCGCTGGGGGCAGGCGTTCACCGCCGTTGCCTGGGCCGCGGTCGGTGTCATGCTGCTGTTCGGGAATCCTCCGCTGTGGCTGCTCTGCACGGCCGCGGCGGTAGCCGGAATGGCCGGCGCAACGGCGTACCCCGCGCTGAGCGGGATCATCCCCGACGTCGTGCCCGCGCACCTGCTGCAGGACGGCAACGCCTGGCTCTCGATGGGCGCCAGCGCGGCCCGATTCGCCGGCCTGGTCGCCAGCGGCGCGGTCGTGGTCTGGCTCGGTGGCGGCTGGGCGATGGTGGTGGCAGGCGCGCTGTACCTGATCGCTGCCGTCCTCTCCGGCTTCCTGCCCCGCGGTGGCTCGCTCGCCCGTCCCGAGGAGAGCCCGCTGCGACAACTCCGGGACGGCTGGGGCGAGTTCCGCAGCCGCCAGTGGCTGTTCATCTGCGTGCTCCAGTGGGCCGTGATGCTGATGGTCCTGCAGGCGTCCCAGGGCGTGCTCGGCCCGGTCGTCGCCAAGGCCGAACTCGGTGGCGCGGCCGGCTGGACCTTCGTGCTGGCCGGCGAGGCGCTCGGCGCGATCCTCGGCGTCGCGATCGCGATGGTGTGGCGGCCGCGGCGGCCGATCTTCGTCGCCACCCTGCTCACGTTCGGTGCGGCCGCGCCGCAGTTGCTGCTCGGGTTCAGCGCGCCGCTGTGGATCGTCGTGGTCGCGGCGTTCTTCATGGGCATCGGCTTCGACCTGTTCGGGGTCTTGTGGATGACCACCATGCAGCACGAGGTGCCCCCGGAATCGCTGTCCCGGGTGGCGTCCTACGACGCGCTGGGGTCACTGATGCTCGGCCCGATCGGGCTGCTGCTGGCCGGCCCTGCCGCCACGCTGTTCGGCCCGCACCTGGCGCTGATCGGGACGGGCACGATCAGCATCGGCACCACGCTGTTCGCCCTCGCCTTCCCCGAGGTGCGCCGCCTGCGCGCCCGGACGGTGGCCGCCGACGAGGTCGCCGAAGCCGCCTGAGCGGTCCGACCACGGGATTCAGCCCACTCCCGCCGGAAGGGCCCGTTGCGGCCGTGGTCGGCCTCAACGGCACTCCGCGGCGGGGAGGCGTCCCACCGGCGCCGGCGGGACGCGAGCCGTGCCACCGCGCAGCCCAGCGGGTAGGCTCGGCGGCTGGTGCCGCTGCGCAGCGCAGCACAACGGACGGGAGGTCGCCGCGAGCCATGCCGATGCACGCTCCGGTGAGCCCGCAGCTGCAGAACTGGGTGCGCGAGGTTGCCGTCGCCCAGGACCCCCGGGTGATGCCGACCACCCCGGTGATGCCGCTGATCACCCGCGGGCTGCCCACGCGTCCGGTCGCCCCCACCCACTCGCAGGTCTACATCTGCGCGGGCGTGATCGTGAAGATCCACGGCGAGGGCACGGACGCCGGCCGGCTCTCGCGCCGCCTCACCTGCATCGGCGGCCCGGACCTGGACCGGCTGTGGATCCAGCCGCTGCGTTACGCCCCCCTCCCCGCGCCCGGCGATCGGCTGGCGACCGTCTGGCCGCGGGTCACCGTGCTGTCGACCATCGACCAGCCGCCCTGGGCCGACACCGGACGGCTGCTGGCCCGGCTGCATCGGATGCCGGTCCTCGACGATCCCCCACGCCTCGGCGGGCACTCCCGGCTCGCGCGGGCAATCGCCTACCTGCGCGGACGCGACGACCTCGGCTGGCTGGCCGACCGAGGGGACGCCTGGGCCGACGAGCTCAGGCACGAACGGCACACCACGCTCGCTCACGGCGACTTCCACCTCGGCCAGCTCGGCCACACCCCGCTGCGGCGCAGCTGGAAGCTGCTGGACATCGACAACTTCGGCATCGGAGACCCGGCCTGGGACCTGTCCGCGCCGGCCGGCTTCCACGCCGCGGGCCTGCTGGAGGAGGATGCCTGGCAGGTCTTCCTCGAGGCCTACCGCGAAGCGGAGGGCCCGGCCGTCCCCGCGGACGGCGACCCGTGGCCCGTGCTCTCCACAACCGCAAGGGCCGCACTGCTGATCGCCGTCGTCCAGGCCCTCCGGGCGGAGGCCGACGAGGTCGCCCGCGAGTTGATCGCCGCCTGCCGGCGCCTGGCCTGACCCCAACCCCTCCGGCCGCCCGTCCCCCCGATCACGGTCGCCGAGCCACCCGGGGACGGTTCCCTTTCCGTTCACGGGGACGGTTCCTTTCCCGTTCACGGGGACGGTTCCCTTCCCGTTCATTCCACCGATCATCGGTCGAACCTGAACGGAAATGGGGACGGTTCCTTTCCCGTTCAGCCGCTGACAAGGGAGGGAAGGGCAGCGAACGGAAATGGGGACGCACCACCCGAACGGGAAGGGAACCGTCCCCGACACTCCCCAGGATCCGTTCCCGGCCACGGCTGAACGGGAAGGGAACCGTCCCCGAAACTCCCCGAACCGCGGCCGTGCAGGAACACGGCCAGGACTCGAACAGCCGGGAGCGGGTCAGCGCAGGCGTGCGAGGAGGCGTTCGCTCACGGCGGGCCAGTCGTCGGCGAGGACGCTGAACACAACGGTGTCGCGGAAGCTGCCGTCCTCGCGGCG
>PHEV01000022.1 GCA_002843035.1 Actinobacteria bacterium HGW-Actinobacteria-5
CCAACACCCGCCAGCAGGCGAAGGAGGAGGCCGAACGGCTGCTCGCCTCCGCGCGCGCGGAGGCGAAGGCGCAGATGGAACGCGCCGAGCGGCGACTGGCCGAGGCCGAGTCGGGCGCGAAGCTGATCCGCGAGCGCTCCGCGGCCGACATGGAGAAGCTGCAGCGGGAGACCTACGAGAAGGCGCGCGCGTCACGGGACGAGGCGGTCAGCCTGCTCACCGAGGCGCGAGTCGAGGCGGACGCGGTCCGCAGCGAAGCGCGCGCGATGCTCGACCGGGCTCGCGCCGAGGTCGCCCAGCTGGCCCGCCGCCGCGACGACATCAACGCCCAGCTCGGGCACCTCTCCGGGGTGATCGAGGCGCTCGCCGTCTCCGAACGTCCCTCCCCCACGACCCAGCAAGGAACGGAAGAAGGATTATGACCCAGCAGAACGCCGCTTTCCGCACGGTGATGCGTGGCTACGAGCCGAATGAGGTCGACCGGGCCATCGCCGACCTGCAGAGGGCACTCGAACAGGCCCGGGCCGAGTCGGGGTCCAGCTCGGTCGCTGTGACCAAGCTGACCTCGCAGGTGAGTCACCTCGAGGAGCAGGCGAACGGCTACCGGACGCGGATCGCGGCGCTGGAGCAGGAGCAGAAGGAATCCAGCGCGCCGACCTACACCGACCTGGGAGCCCGGATCGGCAAGATCCTGAAGCTGGCCGAGGACGAGGCGAACGATCTGCGCACCAAGGCGCGGGCCGAGGCCGAGAAGCTGGTCGCCGAGGCCGAAGCGGCCGCGGAGCAGGCCCGCACCGCGGCCGACCGGTACGCCGCGGACGTCACCAGCCGGGCCGACGCCGAGTCGACCCGCGTGCTGGAGGCCGCGAAGCGGCAGTCCGACGAGATCCTCGACTACGCCGACCGCGAGGCCACCGCGCGCCGCGAGGAGGCGGAGGCCGTCTACGAGCACCAGCGGGCCCGCGCCGCCGCCGCTGCCGCCGACTTCGAGAAGACCCTCGCCGAGCGCAGGGACAAGGCGGCCGAGGAGTTCTCCAGCCTGATGCAGGCCAACGAACAGGCGATCGCGATGGCGCAGGAGCGCCAGGCCGCGATCGAGGCCGAGGCCGACCGGACGCTCGCCGAGGCGAAGGCCCAGGCCGAGGCGCACCTGAAGTCGGCCCGCGAGGAGGCCGCCCAGCACGTCGACTCCGCCCGCCTGTCCGCGGAGAAGATCCGCCGCGAGTCCGAGCGCGAGTTGCAGGCCGCCACGGCCCGCAGGGATTCGATCACGGCGCAGCTGACCAACGTCCGGCAGATGCTGGCAACCCTCGGTGGCGCGGCCATCGTGAACCCGCTGGCCGAGCCGGAGGAGCCGGTGGCGCCGGTCGCGCCGGTGGAGGCGGAGAGCGAGGCTGACGACGAGGCGGACGCCGCCGCCGAGGCTGCAGTGGACGCCGGGCCTGAGGCGGACGTCGAGGGCGACACCGGAGATGCGGAACTGGAAGTCGAGCAGGAGGCGGCGGAGGCCGAGGGCATGGTGGAGCAGGAGACGCTCGCGTGAGACATCGCTACCTCGGCAACTCGGGGCTGAAGGTCTCCGAGATCTGCTACGGCAACTGGCTCACCCACGGTTCGCAGGTCGAGAACGAGACTGCCGAGAAGTGTGTCCACGCCGCCCTCGACGAGGGGATCACGAGCTTCGACACTGCGGACGTCTACGCGAACACCGTCGCAGAGGCGGTGCTCGGCGAGGCGCTGAAGGGCCAGCGGCGGGAGTCGCTGGAGATCTTCACCAAGGTCTACTGGCCGACCGGGCCGAAGGGGCCGAACGACTGCGGCCTGTCCCGCAAGCACATCATGGAGTCGATCGACGGCTCGCTGCGGCGGCTCGACACCGACTACGTCGACCTCTACCAGGCGCACCGCTACGACCACGAGACGCCGCTGGAGGAGACCATGCAGGCGTTCGCCGACGTGGTCCGGCAGGGCAAGGCGCTCTACATCGGCGTCAGCGAGTGGGACGCGGCGCAGATCCGCGCGGGGCACGCGCTGGCGAAAGAGCTGGGCTTCCAGCTGGTCTCGAACCAGCCGCAGTACTCAATGCTGTGGCGAGTGATCGAGGAGTGGGTGGTGCCGACGTCGGCCGAGCTGGGGCTCTCCCAGGTCTGCTGGTCGCCGGTGGCGCAGGGCGTGCTGACCGGCAAGTACGTGCCGGGCGAGGCGCCGCCGAAGAACTCCCGCGCGACCGACACCAGGGGCGGCGCGGCCATGATCCAGCGACTGATGGGCGAGGAGGTGCTGGTCGCTGTGCAGCGGCTGCGTCCGATCGCAGAGGAACTGGAGCTGAGCATGGCCCAGCTCGCCGTCGCCTGGGTGCTGCAGAACCCGAACGTCGCCTGCGCGATCATCGGTGCGTCGCGCCCGCGGCAGGTGAAGGAGAACGCGGCCGCGTCCGGGGTGGTGCTCACTCCCGAGGTGATGTCGCGAATCGACGACGCCCTGGGCGATGTGGTGGTGCGCAACCCGATGCTGACCGCTGAGCACACGCCGAAGGAGCGTCCCTGCTGAACCCGGGCCGCCGGGGCGGGCGATCACCCGGGGCCGGCGTGGTGGAAGAACTGCGCGTGTCCCGCTGAGGCATCCGGGGACCACGATGGGCAGGGGCGCACGCGGAGCCGCTCCCGGGGGGTGCGAGTCATGTCCGTGGACGTGGCGGAAGCCGTTGACGCAGTGGTGGTCGGGTCAGGGTTCGGCGGTGCGGTAGCGGCTCACCGGCTGGCCGACGCGGGGCGCTCCGTGGTGGTCCTGGAGCGCGGGCGTGCCTATCCGCCGGGTTCGTTCGCGCGGTCGCCGACCGAGTTCGCCGAGAACTTCTGGTCACCGGACGACCACCTGTACGGGCTCTACCAGGCGTGGAGCTTCAGCGGTCTCGAAGGGCTGGTCTCAGCCGGGCTCGGTGGCGGTTCGCTGATCTACGCCAATGTGCTGCTGCGC
This sequence comes from Actinobacteria bacterium HGW-Actinobacteria-5, assembly GCA_002843035.1. Lineage (GTDB taxonomy): Bacteria > Actinomycetota > Actinomycetes > Propionibacteriales > Propionibacteriaceae > Propionicimonas. The sequence goes on from PHEV01000022.1 coordinate 2,977, forward strand.
AAGGACCCGGAGTGGTTCGTGCGCGACTCCCCGATTCCCGGCGGCGGCTACGAGACGTGGCCGATCGGGCGGGAGCAGCTCGACCCCCACTACGACCGCGTCGAGGAGATGCTCGGCGCCCGGTCCTACCCCTACCCCGACACGCCCAAGACGATCGCCTTCGAGGCGGCGGCGACGCGCGCTGGCTACGCGACGATCCGTCCGCCGCTCGCGGTGTCGTTCGCGCCGGGCCGGAACGATCCGCCCAGCCTCGACGTCGTCCTGACACCCGACTACGGGAACATTCATCACGCGCCGCGGTTCACCTGCAGGTTGTGCGGCGAGTGCGACATCGGCTGCAACTACGGGGCCAAGAACACCCTCGACCACACCTACCTCTCCGCGGCCGCGCACGCCGGCGCGGACGTCCGGACGCTGCACGAGGTGAAGGGCTTCCACCGCGACGCCGACGGCTGGGTCGTGCGGCTGGCCGTGCACGACCTGGACGGCGGGCCGAGTGTCACGCGGGCCATCCGCGCCCGGGTGCTCGTCCTCGCAGCGGGCACCTTCGGCTCGACCTTCCTGCTCCTGAAGAACCGCGCGGCGCTGCCGGGCCTCAGCGACGCCATCGGCACCCGGTTCAGCGGCAACGGCGACCTGCTGGGCTTCCTGTTCAACGCACGCGAGGGGATCGAGCGGGAGGCCAGGGCCCGCACGGTGGCGGGCAGCAGGGGCCCGGTGATCACCAGCGCGATCCGGGTCGGCGACGTCGTGGACGGCACGGGTGCCCGCGGGCGCGGCTACTACGTGGAGGACGCGGGCTATCCCGGCTTCCTGAACTGGCTGATCGAGGCCGCCCAGTTGCGTTCGGTGGTCTCGCGCAGCACCCGGATCGCGGCCCGGCTGCTGCTGTCCCGGATCGGGCACTGGAAGAACTCGGACGTGTCCCGCGATCTGGCGGACGCGGTGGGACGCGTGTCGATCTCGTCCAGCTCGATGCCCCTGCTCGGCATGGGCCGCGACGTCCCGGACGGACGGATGTACCTCGACCGGGGGCGGCTGGCCGTCGACTGGACCACGGCCACCTCGCTGGCGTTCTTCGACGACATCCGGGGCACGATGGCCGACGTGGCGAAGGAACTGGGGGCGGACTACCAGGACGACCCGCTGTGGTGGGCGCGGCGCGTGATCACCGTCCACCCGCTCGGCGGCGCCCCGATGGGCCGGAACAGCCACGAGGGCGTCGTCGACGAATGGGGCCGGGTCTTCGGCACCGAGGGCCTGTGCGTGGTGGACGGCGCGGCCATGCCCGGGCCGGTCGGCGCGAACCCGGCCCTCACTATCGCCGCCTTCGCAGACCGGGCGATGGAACACGAACTCGAAGCGCCGCGGTCGCGTGCCCACCGGCCGCGACGCTCGCCGCGTCCCGAAGGAGTCGCCGTGAACCAACCGACACCCGTACCCGGTGCCACCGCGGTCTCGTTCACCGAGCAGATGAAGGGATTCGTCGGCCTGGGCACGGCGGACCCTGCCGAGGCCTACGAGGACGCTCGGCTGCGGCGTGAGGACCTCATGTTCGAGCTCACCATCACCGCCGACGACGTGGCCGCCTTCGTGGCGGACCCGGCCCACCAGGGCGGTGCGACGGGCTACGTCGAGGGCGAGGTGATCGGCGGCCGTTGCGTGGTCGAGCAGGGCTGGTTCAACCTCTTCGTCGCGGCCGGGCAGGGCACCGACCGGCGGATGCTCTACCGTCTCTGGTTCACCCCCGACAGCGGGGAGCCACTCACCCTGGTGGGCTTCAAGGACATCCACGACGACCCCGGGTTCGATCTCTGGGAGGACACGACGACGCTGTTCGTCCAGCTCCTCGACGGGCACGTTCCGCCCGGGGACGTGACCGTCGAGACGGGCCTGCTGCCGGTCGCGGACGCGCGGGTGCGGGGCGCGGGCATCCTGCGGATCGCTCCGCTGGACTTCGCGAAGCAGCTGACCACCTTCGCTGCGGAGGGCCCGCAGGGCGCGGAGGCGATCGCCGAGTTCGGGGAGCTTTTCCTCGGTCAGCTGTGGCACACCTACGCGGGCCTCGCCACCGGACGGGGAGGCCGGTGATGGATCCCGTCGAGGTGGTGCCGGCGCCCGGGACGCCCCGCTACGTCCGTCCGGGCACCCGGGGGCAGCACACCGAGGTGGTACCCCTCACCGCGGGCGACGGGCACCCGCTCACGCTGCTGCACGTGACCCGGGCCGACGGGATCGCCCCCACCCACGGGCCGGTCCTGCTGGTCCACGGCGCCGGCGTCCGGGCCGAGATCTTCCGCCCGCCCCTGCAGCGCACCCTCGTGGACGCGCTGCTGACCGACGGCTTCGACGTCTGGCTGCTGAACTGGCGTGCATCGATCGACCTGCCTCCCGTCGGCTGGACCCTCGACGAGGCGGCGGCCTTCGACTTCCCGGTGGCTGTGCGTACGATCCTGCACGCGACGGGGGCGGCCACCCTGAAAGCCTTCGTGCACTGCCAGGGCTCGACGTCGTTCATGATCGCCGCCATCTCCGGCCTCGTGCCGGAGGTGACCACCATCGTCAGCAACGCCGTGTCGCTCCACCCGGTGCTCCCGGCCTGGTCAAGGGTGAAGATTCTTGGCCTGGCTCCGTCGATCAGGCGGTTCACCCCCACCCTCTCGCCCAAGTGGGGCTACCGGACGGAGGGCTGGTTCTCCCGGGCGCTCCGCGCCGGAGTCAGCCTCAGCCATCGCGAGTGCGACAACCCCGTGTGCGCGATGGTGAGCTTCGTGTACGGCAGCGGCCGCCCCGCGCTGTGGTCGCACGCGAACCTCGACGATCAGACCCACGACTGGATCCGGGGCGAGTTCGCCGGAGCTCCGATGACCTTCTTCGCCCAGATGCGGGACTCCGTCCGGGCCGGCCACCTGGTGCCGACCGGGCTGGTGCCGGGGATCCTCCCCGACCTCACTGTGGCACCGCGAACCGACGCCCGGTTCGTGTTCATCGCCGGCGAGGACAACCGCTGCTTCCTCCCGGCCAGCCAGCAGCGCAGCTTCGAGCACTTCGACCGGCTGGCGCCCGGACGCCACGTGCTGCACCGGATCCGGGGTTACGGCCACCTGGACGTGATCTTCGGTGTCAACGCCTGGCGGGACACCTACCCCCTGATCGTCTCCGAGTTGCGTGGCTGAGCGCTGCGTAGCTGTCCCCGGGCCCCGATAGGTTGGTGGCGTGGACGAACCGATCGGACGGGACCTGTTCGAGGCCCTCGGCGAGCACCCCGAACTCGAATTGCACGCGCTGCTGGTGCTCCGGGACGGGGTCACCGTGCTCGAGCGGTATGCCGAACCGTACCGGCCCGGTGACCGGCCCCTGGTGTACTCCGCCAGCAAGGCCTTCTCCGCGACCGCGGTCGGGCTGGCGATCGGCGAGGGGCGCTTCGCCCTGGACGACCGCATCGTCGACCTGCTCGACGCTGCCCCGGACGTTGACGACCGGGTCGCGCAGATCACCGTCCACCACCTGCTGTCGATGTCGACCGGACACACGGAGGACACGATCGACGCGATGACGGCGGGCCCACCCGAGGGCTGGGTGGAGGCGTTCCTGGCGATCCGTCCCCAGCAGCCCGTGGGCTCCTGCCACGTGTACAACAACGGCGCGTCGTTCCTGCTCGGCGAGCTGGTGCGCCGCCACACCGGGGCGGACCTGCTCGCCTACCTGCGTCCGCGGGTGCTCGAACCGCTGGGCATCGAGGCGACCTGGGACACCGACCCGGTGGGACGCTGCCTGGGCTGGACCGGACTCCACGTCGACGTTCGCGGGCTGGCCGCGCTGGGCGAACTGCTGCGCTGCGACGGGGTCTGGCAGGGACGCCGGCTGCTGCCGGAGGGTTGGGTGGCCCGGGCCACCGCGAAGCAGATCGCGACCCTCGAGCCCAGTCCCGAGTGGAACCTCGGTTACGGCTACCAGGTCTGGATGGGACGCGATGGCTTCCGCCTGGACGGTGCCTACGGCCAGTTCGCCTTCGTGCTGCCCGGACGCGACCTCGTGGTGGCGGTCCAGTCCGCGCAGTCCTGCACCCAGGTGCTGATCGACCTGCTCTGGGAGCACCTGCCGACCCTGGGCGACACCGGCTCCGGGCTCTCCGCCGTCCCCATTCCCGCCGACTCCGGCCTCGGCACCACCTGGGTGCACGCCGGCGCGGTCGCGCTGGACGCCACGATGGTCGACGACGGCGAGGAGGTCGGCCCGCCCGCGGACCTGGCCGGGGTCGGAGCGTTCCGCACGGGGGACGGCATAACGCTCGACCTGGTCGCCGAGGGCCACGAGGTGCGGCTGGCCGTGACACCGGGGCAGTGGCGGCGGCAATCGCTGCGCCTGAGCGGGATCGAAGTGCCGGTCGCGCTGGCCGCGGGTGCCGACGAAGCGGGCACGCTGCACGTCCGGCTGGTGTTCACCGACACTCCGCACACGCTCCGGCTGCGGTTGGGCGCCGACGGTTCGGCAGCCCAGGCCTGGAAGGTGAACCCGCTGCAGGGGCCGTCGCTGGCCGCCATGCGGGCCCACTGAGGAGGCGCCATGGGTCTGCTGCGGGTGCTCACGTTCCTCGTCGTCGCGGTCGTGGTCATGGTGATCGTGCTGCGTTTCGTCCTGCCGATCCTGCGGCGCGCGCGAAGTGCGCCGACGATCGTCCCTGGCAGCGTGGTGGAGTACGACGCGCCGCTGCCGGGCACGCTCCCGCTCGCCCGCGGGCACGGCTACGACACCGCCGACGTGGATCAGTTGCTCGAGCGGGTCTACGGGCTCTCCGGCAGCGCGCCGGGACGGGCGGAGGCGCTGGAGCTGATCCGGTCCGCGCGCTTCCACCTGGACCGCACGGGCGGCTACGAGCCGGTCTATGTCGACCGGCACATGGACGCCCTCGCGGCGGCTCTCTCCGGCGGAGGCGAGTTGCCGCCGAGGCCCGGCTACCGCTGAGCCTGGGCACTGCTGACACTGACGCGCGACGACACTCGCCCCTACGGTGACGGCATGGACGCTCCGAAGCTCGAGACCCTGCCCGACGCCGACTTCCAGCGGGTCCTGTGCGTGGTGGCCCATCCCGACGACGTCGAGTACGGCACGTCCGCCGCGGTTGCGGCCTGGACATCCCGCGGCATCGAGGTGGCCTACCTGCTGCTCACGGCGGGGGAGGCGGGCATGCAACGGCTGCCGGAGGAGACGCGGGTCGTGCGGGCAGGGGAGCAGCGCGCGGCCTGCGACGCGGTGGGCGTGCGCGACCTGACCGTCCTCGACCACCCGGACGGGATGCTGGTGTACTCCCTCGACCTGCGCCGGGACATCGCGCGCAGGATCCGGCAGTTCCGGCCGGACGTGGTGGTGACGATGTCGTGGGAGGTGGAGGCTCCGTGGGGGCTGAACCAGGCCGATCACAGGGCCGCGGGGCTGGCCTGCCTGGACGCCGTCCGCGACGCCGACAACACCTGGGTGTTCCCCGAACTCGCTGCGGACGAGGGCCTGTCCAAATGGGGTGCGACCTGGTTCCTGGTCGGCGGGGACGCGCGTCCGACCCACGGCGTGGACGTCTCCGGCGACCCCCTCGAACGGGGCATCGCCTCGCTGGCGGCGCACGCCGCCTATCTCGCCGACCTGCCCGGCCACCCGACTCCCCGTGACCTGCTCAGCGGCTCCACCAGCGGCGCCGGTCAGGCTCTCGGGGTCGCCAACGCCGTCCTCTTCCGCGCCCACAAGCTCCGCTGAATGGCCGATAAGGGGACGGTTCTCCTTTTCGGCCAGCGCCGCCGAGGTGGACGGAAAGGAGAACCGTCCCCTTATCGGCCAGGTCAGTCGCGGGCGTAGCGGGCGACGAAGTTGCGCAGGACGAGGTGCTGCTGGCCACTGACCTGGCTGGCGTAGGCCATCTCGGTCAGGTCCTCCAGCTCGGACGGGTCGAAGTAGCCGGCGTGCTGGTAGATCCGCATCCGGGCGGCCAGGTCGTCGGCGTCCAGCTCGGGGTGGAACTGAGTGACGTATACGTTCGCGCCGACCCGGTACATCTGGACGGGGCAGTCGACCCCGGTGGCGAGCATGACCACCCCGGGCGGGGCGCCGTTGCAGGCCTCCTTGTGCCCGACGAACGCGTGGAAGGACGGACTGACGCCCTCCAGCAGCTGGTCCTCCCGGCCGGCATCGGTGAGCTCGATCTCGATCGCTCCCACCGGCTCGCTGAAGGTGCGGTCGATCACCCCGCCGAGGTGGGTGCTGATCGTGCCCACTCCGTAGCACATGCCCAGGAACGGGAAGTCGGTGTCGACGATCTCGTCGACCAGCGCGGCGAGGTCGGCCTCCACGCGCAGCTGGATCTCGGTCTTCTGTGCGTCGGAGATGTTGAACGAACTCCCCCCGAGGATCACGCCGGAGTAGTCGGCCAGGTACAGCGGCGGCAGGGGACGGGACTCCACCCGGATGTGCTCCAGCTGGTCGGCGGCCAGGCCGGAGTGCCGCAGCACCGAGCGGTACTCCGCCGCCGCGGCCTCGTCGTGGTCACGTGTCGCGAGCATCAGGAACGGCTTCACGGCGGTCAGAGTAGCCCGCAGTCCGCCCGCGGTGGCATCAACCAGTTCAACCAGCGGTACGGGTCAGCCGGCATCCGGCCCAACCCGGCGATCTCTCAGAACGGGGACGGACGCCCGGTTTCGGCGAGCAGCAGCCGCAGCGCCGCCTCGGGACCGCCGGCGTCCCGCTGCCGGGAGTAACTGGCGCCCCGCTCGGCCAGTTCGCCAGCGAAGCGCAACTCCTCCGCGCAACCCAGGTCGCGAGCCACCGGTTCGAGCCGCTCCAGCCACTGCGCCAGACCCTCGCGCAGCGGCACCTCGCGGCGGGCCCGGTTGGGTGTGATCACGTCCGCGTCCAGTCCGTAGCGGGCGGCGCGCCACTTGTTCTCCCGCACCAGCCACGGCGGCAGCGCCTCGTAGGTCTGGTCGTGCTCCCAGGTGCGGGAGACGTGCTCGGCGAAGCACTGGGTGAGAGCGGCCAGGCAGCCCAGTTCGGCGAGGGTGGGCACCGAGTCGGCCGTGCGGTTCTCCACCGTCCCGAACCGCGGTGCCGGGCGGACGTCCCAACGGATCTCCCCGGGAGTGCTGATCATGCCGCAGTCGAGCAGGTCGTCGGCGTACGCCTCGAACTCGGCCCAGCTCGTCATCGGGTAGGGCAGGCCGTTGGTCGGCAGCTGCTGAAACAGCATGGTGCGCTGGGACGCGTACCCGGCGTCCTCACCCTCCCAGTACGGGGACGAGCAGCTCAATCCGAGCAGGTACGGGTAGAACCGGGCCAGGCCGGTGGTGATCGGCAGCGCCTTGTCCCGGTGCTCGACACCGACGTGGACGTGGGTACCGCAGATCGCCATCTGGCGTCCCCACCAGCCGTTGCGCTCGGCCACCACGTCGTAGCGGTCGCCGTGGAACCGCGGCTGGTCGGCGGCCCGGCTGAACGGGTGCGTGCCCGATCCGATCAGGCCCACGCCGAGCCGACCGGCCACCCGCTGCACGACCGCGAAGCTGGCGGCGACGTCGGCCACCGCCTCGCTCACCGTGGCATGGACGCCGGAGACCAGCTCGACCATCTCCTGCAGGTACTCCTTGCGGATCGGCGAGCCCGTGTCGCTGTCGCAGGCGTCCAGCACTTGCGGTGCGGCCGCGGTCAACTCGCCCGAGGCGACGTCGACCAGCGCCAGTTCCCACTCGATCCCCACGCTGGAGCGGGCGGACGGGGCGAAGTCGATCAGCATGTCGGCTCCTCACTGGCGGCTGCGGCCGATTCTAGGTTCCCGGTACCCGCTGTGTGACCTGCCCGCCACCGCACGGCGGACGATCCTTCCTGCCGTCGCCGCCGTCGCGCCCACTCTGCGGGGCGTGGTCCGTACACCGGTTCCGCATGGTGTCAGGGTCGCCGCCTGACAACTGGCCGTGCCGCGCGTAATGTTTGTCGGCTATGCATGACTTCCCGCCCCGCGTCGACGCCTACACCCCGGCCGAGACGTCCCGCCCGGACACCCGCAGCCCGGCCCGCTTTCTGGGCTGGCTGCTGCGGGTGCAATGGGACGTGGTCGCGCTGCTCGGCGTCACGGGGCTGGTCTGGTTCCTGCCCGGCGCGCTGAGCCCGCTGCTGCTGGGCAAGGCGATCGACTCCGGCGTCCTGCACGGGGACATGTGGGCCACTCTCGGCTGGGCGGGCGTCCTGACCCTGGTGATCGTGGTCGGCGCCGCGGCAGGCATCGCCAACCACACCTTCGTGGTGCGCGGCTGGTTGATCGCGCTGTACGGCACCCAGAAGCTGGTCACCCGCAAGGCCGTCCAGCTGGGTCACGTGCTCAGCCGCCGGCTGCCCACCGGCGAGGTGCTGAGCATCTCCAGCTCGGACTCGAACACGTTCGGCCAGACCATCGAGATCGTGTCCCGCACGATCGGGGCGATGTCGGCGTTCGTGCTGGTCTGCGCGCTGATGTTCACCACGTCGCCGCCGCTGGGCTGGGTGGTCGTGATCGCGGCACCGCTGCTGGTCGGGGCGGCGTCCCCGGTGTTGCGTCCGTTGAACCACGCCCAGACGGCCGAACGTACCCGGACCGGCGAGCTGACCTCGATGGCCACCGACATCGTCTCGGGCCTGCGGATCCTGCGTGGCATCGGCGGCGAACGCACCTTCGGCAACAACTACGCCGCCCTGTCGCAGAAGGTGCGCCGGCTCGGCGTCGCCACCGGCACCTGGCAGGCGGTCACCGAGACGATCAGCGTGCTGCTGTCGGGCCTGTTGCTGGTCGCGCTGGTCTGGCTGGGTTCCCACGAGATGCTGGAGGGGCGGCTCAGCGTCGGCCAGCTGATCTCCTTCGTCGGCTACGCGCTGTTCATGGTGTGGCCGCTGCAGACCTTCTTCGAGTTCGCCGAGAAGTGGGTGCAGGGCCTGGTGTCGGCGCGCAAGGCGATCGCGCTGCTGGCTCCCGAGCTGCCGTTCAGTGAAGGCGCCGAGCCGTTGTCGCCGCGTCCGCGGCTGGTGGACGCGGTGTCCGGGGTGGCGGTGGAGCCGGGCCGGTTCCTAGCCGTGGTCAGCGCCGTCCCCGAGGAGTCGGCAGCGCTGGCCGATCGGCTGGGCCGCTACCTGCCCACCCTGCAGGGGGCGCAGGAGAACGACGACGACGATTCCGAACTGCGCGGACGCAGGGCGCGGCTGGCCAGGGAGAGCAGGGAGGCCCGCCGCGCCGAGGTGGCCGAGCGGGACCGGGATCTCGGCGGTGGCGAGTGGGGCGTGAGCGCGGACGGCGTCGACTACAGCCGCCTGCCGCTGGCGTCCCTGCGCCGGACGGTGGTGGTCTCCGACACGGCCAGCCAGCTGTTCGCCGGAACCCTCCAGCAGGCGGTCGACCCGTGGGGCACCCACACCCTCGAACAGGCGCAGGAGGTGCTGCACGCGGCGGCAGCGGAGGACGTCTACGCCGGGCTGCCCGGCGGCTGGCAGGGCCGCGTCGACGAGCTGGGCCGCGGGCTGTCCGGCGGCCAGCGCCAGCGGGTGGTGCTCGCCCGCGCGCTGCTGCTCGACCCGGAGGTGCTGGTGCTGGTCGAGCCGACTTCGGCCGTGGACGCCCACACCGAGGCCCGGATCGCCGAGCGGGTGGTGGAGCACCGCCGCGGCCGGACCACGGTCGTGATGACCGCGTCGCCGCTGCTGCTGCACCACGTCGACGAGGTGAGCCTGCTGGTCGACGGACGCGAGGTCGCCCGCGGCACCCACGCCGACCTGCTCGCGGATCCGCGGTACCGCAGCATCGTCGGCCGCGGCATGGAGGACGACGAATGACCGCTTATCGCGCGACGCCCGACGACCTCGCGGAGGACCGGAACCGGCGGGACACCCGCGCCACGGACTGGGTGCACGGCCCGACGGACGAGCAGGTGCCGCCCGAGCTCCTGATCACGCCCGGCCTGCCCTGGTCCGACCGGCTGGCCGCGCTGCGTCGTCGGCACCGGCTCCGCGGCGAGCGTGCCCGTGCGTTCTACGCCGCGTCCCGCACGCCGGAACGGGGGCTGCCCGTGGCCGGCAACGCGGCCGCGTGGGCGTTCGTGAAGCGCCTGCTGCGCACCCGCAAGGGCAGCTTCGCCCTCACCGTGGCCACGAACCTCGCTGCGGCGGTGGCCGGACTGATCGTCCCGCGCCTGCTGGGGAACCTGGTCGACGAGGTCACCGGTGGGGCGACCGGCGCCACCCAGGTGGATCCGATCATCGGCGGCGTCATCGTCGTGGTGGTCGTCCAGGCCGCGCTGGTACTGGCTGCGCGGCGGGCCTCGGCCGTGCTGGGCTACGACCTGCTTGCCGCCGCGCGGGAGGAGATCGTCGACACCGTGCTGCGGTTGCCCCTGGGCGAGGTCGAGTCGGCGTCCAGCGGCGACCTGCTCACCCGGATCACGTCCGATGTGTCGAAGATGAGCCAGTCGGTGCGTTGGGCATTCCCACAGCTGGTGATGTCGTCGGTGCTGGTGGTGGCCAGCCTGGTCGCGTTGGTGCTGAACTCGGCGTTCCTCGCGCTCACGATGAGTGGGTCGCTGGTCGTGCTGTGGTTCGCCACGCGCAACTATCTGCGGCACGCGGGTGCCGGCTACATCACCGAGTCCGGCACCTACAGCCAGATCAACTCGACCACGACCGAGACCGTGGAGGGTGCGCGGACGGTGGAGGCCCTCGGTCTGGGCGAGCGCCGGATTGCGATCGGGGACGCGGACGTCGAGGTGTCGAGTCAGGCCGAGCGCTACACGATGACGCTGCGGAACCTGTTCTTCATCTTCCTCGACATCTCCTACCAGCTGCCGCTGGTTGGCGTCGTCCTGCTGGGCACCTGGGGTTACGCGGAGGGCTGGGTGACGTTGGGCGAGATCACGACTGCGGCGATCTACGTCCAGGGCCTGGTCGAGCCGATGGACCGGCTGATCCAGGTGTTCGACACGCTGCAGGTGGGGCTGGCCGCCACGACCCGTCTGCTGGGGGTGGCGGAGGTTCCGGAGGACCGGGTGGCGGGCGATGACCGTCCGCGGGGCACCGACGTGGTCGGGGTGGACCTGCGCTTCGCCTACCGTCCGGGCGTGGACGTGCTGCACGGCATCGACCTCGACCTGCGGCCGGGGGAGCGGCTGGCGATCGTCGGCCCGTCCGGGTCGGGCAAGTCGACCCTGGGCCGGCTGCTGGCCGGGATCAACGGCCCCCGCACCGGGGAGGTCGATATCGGCGGGGTGGACGTGATGACGCTGCCGCTGGACCTGCTGCGCACCGAGGTGGCGCTGGTGACTCAGGAACACCACGTGTTCGTCGGCAGCGTCCGGGACAACATCGTGCTGGCGCGCGACCGCCAGCTCGAGGGCGACGCCGTGGACGAGGCGGTGCGGGACGCGCTGCGCGCGGTGGACGCGCTGGACTGGGTCGAGCGACTGCCGCAGGGACTGGACACTGTGCTCGGCCACGGCCGGGTGCACCTGACGCCCGCGCAGGCCCAGCAGGTGGCGCTGGCCCGACTGATGGTGGCCGACCCGCACACGCTGGTGCTGGACGAGGCGACGTCCCTGATCGACCCGCGTACGGCCCGCCATCTGGAGGGTTCGATGGCTGCGCTGATGGAGGACCGGACGGTGATCGCGATCGCACACCGGTTGCACACCGCCCACGACGCCGACCGGATCGCCGTGGTGATCGACGGACGCATCGCCGAGCTCGGCTCCCACGCCGAGTTGCTCGCCCTCGACGGCGAGTACGCCCGCCTGTGGCGCACCTGGCGCTCGTAGCGTCCGTCCGTCCGTCGCCACTCCCGCGCTTGCCGATGGCCGGGGACGGTTCCCTTCCCGTTCACCGGGTCCGTCCCCGTTTCCGTTCACCGATGGCCGGGGACGGTTCCCTTCCCGTTCACCGGGTCCGTCCCCGTTCCCGTTCACCGATGGCCGGGGACGGTTCCCTTCCCGTTCACCGGGTCCGTCCCCGCCCGTTCATCCACTGTCATCCCTTGTCGGCGGCTGAACGGAAAGGGAACCGTCCCCGTGAACGGAAAGGGAACCGTCCCCGGACCGTTCACCGCGCGGGTCGTCGGGACGGGGGGGTGCTCAGCCGACCGGCCGGTACTTCGGGATCACGTAGGGTCCCTCCGGGATCACGGCGACGGCGCCGGGGTGCTCGGCGATGCTCCTGAGCACAGCCGCCTCCACCGAGGTTGTCGGCTCGACGCCGGTGAGGAGGAGGTCGTCGGCGTCGAGGCCCGTTGCGTACAACCGGATCGTTCCGACCCGCATCGGCTTGAGCTGCATCTCGGTCTGCCACTCGTCGATGTCGGCGAGTTCCTTGTGGGAGAGGGACTCGGCGAAGGCGTCCATTCCGAGGGCGACCAGCCGCCGTTGGGCGTCCCGGAAGTGCGCACTGCCGAGGCCCTCGGAGCACTCCGAGACCATGATGATCGTGCCGCCGGGTTCGAGGATGTCCATCGGCGTGACCATGCCCTTGATGGTCTGGTAGTAGGTCCGGTCCAGCGGGTACCCGGCCGAAGAGGTGACGACGGTGTGGAATCGCCGGGGTGAGTCGACGACCGCGTAGGCCTGCACGAAGTCCACCGCCCGCAGATGGCTCTCCTCGATCCGGCCGAAGTTGACGAAGCTGAGGTCGCGGTCCTCGTCGATCACGGTGTTCAGCGCGTAGAGCTCGCCGATCCTGTGCACGATCTCCCGTTGTGCCAGGTGGAGCGGATTGCCCTCGAGGTTGCACTGGACAGCCCGGGGATCCTCCATGAAGCGCGACGAGTGGAACGTGCGGATGGTGTCCTCGCCGGCGACCCCCGGCGCGACGACCTTGCGTCCGCCCGACCACCCGGCCATGAAGTGGGGCTCCACCAGGCCGGTGACGATTCTCAGGTCGGCATCGACCAGGAGGCGGTTGACCCAGACCGGGCAGTCGCTGGCCGCCGTGCGCCCGAGGTCGGTGAGGGACGCCCGGTCGCAGGCATCGTGCGACACGACCCGGACGTTCTCGACCACCCACGGGTCGCCGATGATCTCGGCGATCTCGGCGTCGTCGCCGGCGCGGTGCATCCCGTTGGCGATCAGGATGGTGATGCTCGCCAGGGGGATCCCGGACGCGCTCATCCGCTCCAGCATGGGCCGCAGGAAGAGATGGTTGGGCACCGGCCGGGTGATGTCGCAGACGACGATGCAGGCGTTGCGCCGGCCACGCGCCAGCTCGGCCAGGCCCGGGCAGTCGTCGGGGTGATCCAGGCTGTCCTCGACGGCGCGTCGCGGATCGGTGAGCTTCGGGAGGGGTCGCTTGCGGATGACCTCGACATCGACCGATTCCGGGAGTTCGACCCGGAGCCGTCCGCGGCCGTAGAGGAGATCCACCTGTGTGCTGTCGTCCATGCCAGAGCTCCTAATCGACGGTGAGAATGACTTTGCCGGTGTTCTGTCCGGACTCCAGCCGGCGGTGGGCATCGGCGACCTGTTCGAGCGGGAACCGGGTTTCGGGCGCGGGCCGGATTGCCCCGGACGCGACCAGCGGCCAGACGCGCTCGGCCACAGCTGCGCAGATCGCGGCTTTCTGTTCGACCGGGCGGCCACGCAGGCTGGTCGCGGTGACCGTCCCACGCCTGGTCAGCAGCCGGTTCAGGTCGAGGGTGCCCTTGCGCCCGCCCTGCATTCCGATCACGACCAGGCGCCCGTCCATGGCGAGCGCCGCGACGTTCGACTCCAGGTACTTCGCCCCGATCACGTCGAGGATCACGTCCACCCCGCGTCCCCCGGTTGCCTCGGACACGGCGACCGCCCAGTCGTCGTGGTAGTCGAAGGCAAGGTCGGCGCCCAGTTCGCGGCACAGGTCGAGCTTCTCCGGCGAGCCTGCGGTGGTCAGCACCCTCGCGCCGAGGGCCTTCGCGTACTGGATGGCGAAGGTGCCGACACCGCCGGCGCCGCCGTGTACGAGCACGGTCTCCCCGGACGACAGGTGCACGTGGTCGAAGTTGGAGACCACGGTGGCAGCCACCTCGACCAGGCCGCCGGCGCTGACCAGGTCGACGCCGGGAGGCGGCGCGATCACCTGGCCCGCGGGCACGCCGACGTACTCGGCGTACCCGCCGCCGGCGAGCAGGGCGACGCATTCGTCCCCGGGACGCCACGCCTCGACCCCTGCGCCGACCTCGTCGATCGTGCCCGACACCTCCAGCCCGATCACCTCGCTGATGCCCGGTGGGGGCGGGTAGAAACCCTGGCGCTGCAGCAGGTCGGCGCGGTTCACGCCGGCCGCCTGCACGGTGATGACGACCTCTCCCGGGGCGGCAACGGGACGTGGCGCCTCGGCGATGACGAGGTTCTCCGGCCCGCCGGGCTCGGTGAGGGTGACGATACGCATGTCACCAGCTTTCCACCCGCGGCCGGGCCGGCGCAGTGTCTCGGGGTCGCGCGCGCCGCGGATCTTGCGGCTCGGCTGAGGGTGGAGGCTGGCGATGGGTACGATGGGCAGTCTGGCGAGGTCGCATAGTGGACTAGTGCAGCCGCCTTGAAAGCGGCCGAGCTCAACGGCTCCGTGGGTTCGAATCCCACCCTCGCCGCGGGGACCTGTCGAGGGAAGGGGTGCGGTGCCGGCTACCACGCACAGGGTGCGGCAGCGTCCGCCGCTGCGAGCGCTCGGGCTGTCCGCGATCCTCATGCTCGTGGGCGTTGTCGTGGTGCTGATGGCGCAGTTGCTCGAGGAGAACCTGCCGCTGCTGGTGATCGGGCTGGTGGTGATCGCGCTGGGCTTCGTCCTGTTCGGCGTGTCGACGTGGGTCGCCCGGGCCATGCGCGTCCACGTGATCCTCGACGAGGACGGCTACGTCCTCCAGGGCAGGGACACGACCGAATCCGGGAAGTGGTCGGACGTGGGCCGCGTCACCCGGGGAAGCGATCGGATGACCCTGCATCACAAGGACGGGACCCGCGTCCAGCTGGTCGTGGCTCGCGGTGCGCGCGCAGACCTGGACGCGCTCGGCGCGGACATCGCGCGCCGCCTCGACGCGAATCGGGGCTACCGGGGCTGAACTGCGAGCCCCCTGACCGGTCGAGTTGGTCGGCCCTCCCGCGGCCGCTCAGCCCTTCCCGGGGTGGTACCCGCAGGTGTAGTCGAGGTCTTCGCTCTTCGCCTTGGTCGTGGCCTTCGTCGTGGGCGAAGTGCTGGCAGACGGCGAGGTGGAATCGGTGCTGGTGGGCGTCGGCGTGGCAGTGGCCTCGACCCCCGCGGCGGTCTCCTTGAGCGCCTTCTGCACCTTCTTCCGCACGTCGGTCCAGTTCGGATTGGGGCTGTTGAACCCGTTCTGCGGGTCGAACACGACGCTGCGCAGCTTGGTGTTCTTCACCTTCATGCCGAGGTCGACCAGGTCGCTCAGCAGGTTGCGGGGTACGTCCGTGGTGATGGTCTTCTCGCCCGCGGCGGCGATCGACTGGAAGTTCGTCAGCACCGTTTCAGGCGTGGTCTGCTGCACGACGGCGTTGATCACGCAGCGCTGGCGCTCCATCCGCTTGTAGTCGTCCAGGTGGTACCGACCGCGCGCGTACCACAGGGCCGTTCCGCCCATCATGTGCTTGTTCGGGCCCGGCTCGATGTACCCACCGGGCGCGATATTGGCGTCGGTCTGGCCGCCCATCGGGATCCGGTAGTTGACGTTCAGGGTGATCCCGCCGATGGCGTTGATGAAGTCCTTGAACCCGTCCATGTTGATCTTGACGAAGTAGTCGATGTCCAGCCCGAGGGCGTAGCCGACCGACACCTTCATCGCGCTCGCGCCGAAGTCCTTCGTCTTGCCGAGGACGTCGTGCGGTACCCGGGCCGGCACGTCGCGGTACATCGCGTTGAGCAGGTACTGCGAGCGCTCGTACAGAGAAGGATTCGCGCTGGGCGAGGTGAAGCCGTTCGGGTAGTACTTGTGCAGCGGGGAGTTGGGCGGGAAGGGCATCTTCTCGGCGTTGCGCGGCAGCGTGAACAGCGTGGTGGCGCCGGTGTGGGTGTCGATCGAGGCCACGATCACCGTGTCCGCCCGCATCCCGACCGACGCGCTTCGCCCGCTGCCGGTGCCGGAATCGCCGCCGAGGATCAGGAAGTTCAGCCGGTCCTTGTTGGCCCAGGGATCCTGGACGTTGATGGTCGGCTGGGTGGAGTCCGGGGTGTTGGAGTCGGAACCACCGACGAGACTGTCGAGGGTGGTGCCGGCGATCCAGGCGACGTTGGCGCCGACGGCCATCGGCGCGGCGACGACGAAGGAGAGGGCGCCCACGACGAGTGCGCCCGCGGCGCGCTGCCCGACCGAGGGACGGGAGGGCCGCAGGGCCAGGTGGCTGACGCCGATCACGACGACCCAGAGCACGGCCAGCACCAGCAGGGCGATCGCCACGTTCTGGAGCATGCCCTGCTGTGCGATCACGAGGTTCTCGACCGCCTTGCGGCTGGTGAGGAAGAGCGTCGCCGCCCCGCCGACCAGCACGACGAACAGGCCCATGATGATGCCGCCGGCGACCCTGCGTCCGGCACGCCACAGACCCAGCCCCGGGATGACAGCGCCGAGCACCGTCCAGCCGAGCGAACCGGAGAAGCTGTTGCTGTGCGCGACCCGGCGTGCGGGTCCGGCGGGTTCACCCGGTTCCGAGGCGGCAGCGCGGCGTGCGTTCGCGCCGTCGGGCGCGGAGGGGTCGGTGCTCATGCGGGAGAGGATCCTTACTACAGTCGAAGAGCCGAAGCAAGCTTACCGGGCTTGAACAAACCGGCTTTTCCAGCGATCGGAGCCGGAGACGCCGGGGAACAGCGGCCGATGCGGCCGGACCCCTCTTTTGCCTCGCCGGATCGCCGCCTTGTAGGCTGGCCTGCGGTCTTGGAGGTGTCGCCTAGTCCGGTCTATGGCGCCCGCCTGCTAAGCGGGTTGAGGGCTTCAACCCTCTCCGGGGTTCAAATCCCCGCACCTCCGCGTTGACTAGGGGAAACGCCCCTCCCGAGGGTCTCTCGGGAGGGGCGTTTCTGGCTTCGGATGGGCCGGTGGTCTCAGTTGTGGTTAGGAGACGGTGTTCGATTTCGGCTGTTCGGGCTTGTCCGGGGCCGTTCGACGAAGCCGCTCAAGCCCGAGAGCGTCGATGCTCGCCAGCCCACAGGCCCGACTCCCTTGTCTGGACCACCGGCGCCCAGATGTAGGGGCTGCCCTCAGTGGGGCTATTCCATATCGTGTCCATGCCGCTACGGCGCCGCCCGACGGCCGGGGATTGTCACTTGCCAGGCCGAAGCGTGGTTGGCTGAGAACGTGTGCGGGCTCGACGCTTTCCCTCTGAGTCGAGTGGGTTTATCAGTCGGCTGCCGAGCTAGCTCGAGATAGGTCGTATGAAGAAGATGAGCGGACAGAACACGAGCAGTTCCCGCATCCTTCGCCACGTACTCGTGGGCCTCGCAGTCATCGCATTGTGCCTCGGTGCTTTGAGTTGGGTGTCATCTGCGGCGGGCCTGGGGCTGTTCGGCTTCTTGCAGCCGAGCATGGAGGATGTCCTCGACGGTCGTAGGGCGAATGCGGAGCGCCTGGCCGCGATTCAGACGGTCGACAAATGGATGGCCCAGTCGATCACCCCCGGCGCGACGCTGGCGGGCACTCAGACCTTCACGAGGTGCGAGTGGGGTCAGAACAACCCCGAGGTCAACGATGGCTATCGGCTGCGTTGCACCGCGAGCGGTGTGCTGGTTAGCTCCTGGGAGGGCAGTTTCGACGGGTTCACGCAGGCCATGGCGTCACGGCTTGAAGCCACTTGTCCGGGTGCTGGACCGTGGCGCACGCCACTCTCGCCGGGCTCGAGGGGCCACTCCGACCCCCTACGTTACGAGTGCTCGAACGGCCTCACGCTGTACCTGATCTTCGGGGACTCCAGCCGCGTGGCCAGCGATGGCTTGGCCAACGGAGTGCTGCCTTGCACGGACAACTTCCGCTGCATCTCGGGGGCCGCCGACGGTGAGCTTCGGCAGGCCGTGACGGGCTCAGACTCCTATGCGATCCAGCAGATCGACAAGACCTATTACGAGGATCAACTGTGGTGATTCACATCATCGCCGGGACTGTTGCACGGACCGGTGACAGCCAGTGTCACTGGGGATTCCCGCGAGCGCGCTCTGGTCACGGACATGCTCATGCCCCGTGCGTGTCGTTGGTGCCGCGATGCATTAGGCGTTGTCAAGCCAGAGCAGTGAGCGTCACCCAAGGCTGACCACCGCACAGAGCAGGATCAGGTGGGTCGCGTTCTGGTGCGTCGGCAGATGCCGGGTCCGGGTCGTTCCCCTCGTTGCCGGGGCTGGGAATCTGGCGTCCACGCTGGCAGCGAGTTCCCGGCTCGCCCCAGGGCCATTCCCGCGGATCGCCGGCGGAGGTCGAACGACCTGATTACCTTGGCACAGGGACTCTGACGCGAGAAGCCGCCTCGGGGTGGCCATCCGCCGCCGCCCTGATGGCTCGGTGTTCGGGTTCGCAGGGATCCTACTTTCCGACTGGAGCGGCCATCGGCTCTTGCTGGAGGCGGCGTCTCTCGGCAGAGTCCGTGGAAGGAGAGCCGTACCGTGAGCAAGCGGCGCCCCCGTTGGTTTCCTGGATCGTCGGACATCACAATCTCGCCGACTCGCGGCTGGCGACTTTTGGCGGGGAGCGGTGGGATACCGATGAGCCCGATGCTGAGCCGGTCGCGCTGTTTCGTGTTCTCCTGGAGGCTCCGGATCGACCGAGGTTGAGCTTCCGGCTCGACGATCAGAGCGAACGCCATCTCGTGTTCGACGGGCTTGTCGATCTTCGGATTGACGGACCGCTCTTCACCGAGGAGCCGGACTGGGGGTGGGAAGTGATGGACATGTGCATGCTGGAAGCCTCCTCGTTCCCCGACGGCGGCCGGGTGGTGCGTGCTGACGGACGGGTTGTGTACGACCTGGGCCTGGTGCACGCCGGCGTCTGTTTCGCCAGTTGGGTTGGCAGCGTCGAGCAGTTCTGCGGTCCGCGATGTGCCGCAGGAACCTACCGAGTCCGACGAATAGGCCAACCACCACCCAACACCACCTCCCTGATGGGTGCGTTGGGTGTTGCAGCGCCCTCGGCGTTCTTGGGGCCGAGGACTAGGATGCGTTGCCTATGCCGCGATCGAAGAAGGCCCTTCGGCTGCCAACCCTCGAAGAGGTGGCAGCGCAGGCAGGCGTGTCCCGGGCCACGGTCTCGCGGGTCGTCAACGGGGTGGGCACGGTCGATCCGGCCCTCGCGGAAAAGGTACGGGCCGCCATCACCCAGGTCGGGTACTCCCCGAACTTGGCTGCGCGGGCGTTGATGACGAATCGCACCGACCTGGTCGCACTCGTCGCCCACGAGCCGGACACCAGGGTCTTCAGCGATCCGTTCTTCGCCGGGATCGTCCGGGGGGTCAGCCAGGAACTGCGCCGGGCCAAGCTGCGGATGGTGTTGATGATGATCCAGAGCCCCGAGGACCTGGACCAGTTCAACGCCTACCTGCGCGCCGGGCACGTCGACGGCGTGCTGCTGATCTCCGAGCACGGGTCGAACCCGATCTCGTCGCACGCCGAGGAGGCCGGCCTGCCGATCGTCATGGGTGGCCGCCCGTTCGACTCCTCCGATATCACCTTCGTCGACAACGACAACCGTGGTGGAGCGGAGTTGGCGGCCGCGCGCCTGGTCAGCCTCGGGCGGCACCGCATCGCCACCATCGCGGGGCCCCTCGACATGAGCGCGGGCGTCGACCGACTGGAGGGGTTCCGTAGGGGTTTGGGCGACCGGTTCGACGAGACGCTGGTGGAGCATGGCGACTTCACCCTGAAGGGTGGCGCCGACGCGGCTCGCCGGCTGCTCGATCGTCACCCCGACGTCGACGGCATCTTCGTCGCCTCCGACCTGATGGCGCTGGGGGTGCTTCCGGTTCTTCGTGAAGCCGGGCTACGCGTGCCCGAGGACGTCGCGGTGGTCGGCTTCGACGACATCGAGTTGGCGACCTACGCCGACCCGCCGCTCACGACGGTGCGCCAGCACACCCGGGATCAGGGACGGCTGATGGTCCGCACGCTTCTGGCGTTGCTGGGTCGCGAACTCCCCACCGAGGACGAGCGGCTGGTGGATGGTACCCAGTCGCTGGTCAATCCGGTTGAGCTGGTGGTGCGTCAGTCCGGCTGAACCGGCGTGCCGAGGTCGGGTCCGTTCCCGGGAGTGTGGACGACGATCGAGCTGACCCGATTCGACCGGGAGAAGACCTCGCGTGAAAGATCCGTCGGCAGGACCGTCCCCGGGAGCCGCTGGCTGCTGCCGTCGCTGAACGCGACCTCGATCGACGCGGTCGCCGAGCGGCTTCGCCGGTAGCTGACGGGAGTGCGGCACATGCTGAAGGCCAGGGAATCGGCGGGCAGGTCAATCCGTCGGGAGGTCCCGGTCGAGTCAACCACGTCCCAGGACGTGGCCGCGCTGGTCCAGTCATCGTCGCGG
This sequence comes from Actinobacteria bacterium HGW-Actinobacteria-5, assembly GCA_002843035.1. Taxonomy (GTDB): domain Bacteria; phylum Actinomycetota; class Actinomycetes; order Propionibacteriales; family Propionibacteriaceae; genus Propionicimonas. The sequence continues at coordinate 23,486 of PHEV01000022.1, forward strand.
ACCAGCTGAGGCCGGAACTGGATCTGGCCGCCGCTGACCGCCACCCCCAACTCGCCGATGCGGATCAGCACGTCCTCCTTCACCTGACCGGTCATGCCGGGCTGCCGCGCACCGGCATGTGCCGGGGTGTGCGAGTAGGGATCGATCGGGAAGGCTCCGTACCGGGACGGTGACTTCCGGAACCCGAGCCCTTCGCGGATGTCCTCGAAGCGGTCGACCAGCTCGGTCACAACCGCGTCGGGTTCGTCGTTGAGGCGTGCGTGCTCGATGGTCTCCTGGACGGCGAGAAGGAGCTTGGAGACCATGTGCCAGTAGATGCTCCCGAGGCCTTCGAAGGCGAAGAACGACCCCGACCGCCCGGTGAAGTTGCGGTGGCCGAACGTTGCTTCGTAGTGCTCCAGGACCCGTCCGCGGTCCCGGGACACCGCCTCGGTGAACCGCGGGTCTTCGGCCAGCCTGTCGAGAGCCTCCCGCAGGTGGGAAGCGTTCCGCATTCCGGGGGCGAAGTGCACCGAGCCGTGGAGATCGGTCACGGTGACCGAGCGATCGTTGAGCTCGGCGGCCAGAGCGTAGAGAGGGCACTCCGCCGCGGCGCCGGCCTCGACCACGTTCCGGGCCAGGAACCCGGGCAGGTCCTTGTCCGGGTACAGCAGGTAGCTGTGCTGGTCGGCCCGGAAGAGGGCGCTGTTGCGCAGGGCCCTCAGGACGCGCAGCGAAGCGGCCCCGTCCAGCAACCCGGAGGACAGCATGCTCACCTGGCCCTCGAGCATCGGCGCGAGCCGGCCGATCGTGGCGCGCCCGTCGGTGAGCTCGAGGGTGTTGTAGCTGTGCACCATTCCGTTGCTGCGGACGTTGCGGGCCAGGCTCAGCTCGACATAGTGCCGCGCCAGCTCCAGCAGCGCGCTGATGTCGGCGGCGGCAAGGCTGACCCGCGCGGCCGGCGCCGCCCGGTAGGCCCGTTGCCGGTAGGCGTCGCCGGCGCGGCCCAGATCGACCAGTGCCGTGTAGCGGGCCTCCTCGCTGAGCCCGGCGTCGAAGCCATCCTTGTGTGTGCCGAGGATGTCGATCAGTGCGCGGATCAGCTCGGCCAGGTCAGCGCTCACCTCGGCCGGCCCGGTCAGCATGCTCTGCAGGTGCACCAGGTAGCGGCGCAGGTAGCCGAGGGTGACCACCGAGAGCCCGCGGCCCACCAGGGCGTTGTTGGCATCGTTCCATTCGGGGCGCTGGGTATTCATCCAGATCCCGCCGTCTGGCACGAGGTTCACCAGCTTGGCGGCCAGCAGGAGCAGCAGCTTCTCCGCGAGCGTGACCCGGTCGAGGTCTCCGTCCGGGTTCACCCGCAGGGCGCCGTCGCCGCCGAGCTCGCCCTGCCGACGAAGGCTGTCCTGGTGGGCAGGGACATCGAAAGCGATGGTCTGGGCGGGGTCGGCGAGGACGTCGTCGAACGGCTTGAGGCGGTAGGGAACGTCGGCGTGGGTGAAGATGCGCCGTGCCAGCAGGGCCTCGGCGGCTCCGGGATCGAAGCGCCGGGACGCCTCGAGGAGCTTCTGCAGGTAGATGATCTGGTGGTCACTCCAGTAGCCGAGGTTCGCCCAGGGGTTGTCGGGTTCGGGCACCTCCCAGTCGATTCCACTGCGGGAGATGCGGTAGGGGTTGTAGCCGTCGACGGTGGTCGCGTTGACGAAGATGCAGATCATGTTCTCCAGGTAGTCGGGGTGCGACCACGCCAGGGCCTCCCAGTTCTGGAAGATGTCCCGCCAGTTCCCCTGATAGCCGACGATCGGCCCACCGGAGGGGTCGAGGAGGCGGATCTCGAAGCGGTTCCACGGCCGGCTCGGATCGCCGTGGCGCCGGCTGAACATCAAGGGCAGGTATTCCCGGGCCAGCCGGGCGAGATCGGGATCGCCGGTCGCGTCGGCCCAGGTTCGCAACGCGCTGATTTCCAGGGTGGGCGGAAGCACGGCCAACGCCGCGGTACTGCGTTCGAGGACCGCGCGGTTGCGTTGCCCGATGAAGGCCCGGAAGTCGGCGGCCTCAAGCCGGTAGCCGTCGACCGGCACGCCACCCCGCATCGCGTTGAACAGTGCGCTCGTGGTGTGGTGGGCAGTCGTGCGTTCGTCGCTGCCCACCTGGAAGCCGTCCACCGAGGCAACGATGCTGTGGAGCCGACGGCGGCCTTCGGAGAGATCGTCGTCGAGCTGCTCGACCAGCGCGCCAGGGTCGAGCAACGCATCCTCCAGTGCCACGACCCGGGCCGCGTCGAGCTCGACGTCGGCTGCGACCACCCACTCGCAGGTGGCGCCGGGCGGCAACTCGAGGCTGGAGTGGTTGAGGTAGGCGCCACGCCGGCCCCGGACGTCGCTCTCCGCGCGTACCGGACGCCCGGCGCGGAAGCCCTCGAGCTGGGTCGTCGAGAGCAGGGTGGTCGCGGACGGGAGCCCGACCTGCCACACGGCGGTCGCCGAGAGGGACTCCGCCGGCTCGGCCAGATCGGTGAGCAGCGAGCTCATGGTGAAGAGCCCCAACCCGGTCGCGGGATCCGCCTCGGCGCGCTTGTAGGCGTCGACCAGATTGCTGAGGTCGGTCTGGACCTGGGCGGTCACGCCCGAGGGGAGGACGTTGCGCAAGCCGTCCAGCACCTCGAGGGAACGGCTGCTCCTCCCCGTGTTCGTCAGCCGGCAGCGCCGGATCAGGCCGAAGCGCTGGCTCGCCGTCCAGGTGACCGAGAAGCGCAGGCCGATCCCGGCGGCGTCCTCGGTGAACTGGATCGAGTCGCCGAGGACGGTCTTGGTCAGCGAGCGGGAGCAGCCGTCGGGGCGGGAGGCCCGGGAGAACGGCTCCCAGGCCTGGGCTTCGGGGGTTGCGGTGTCACGGATCAGCGTGATGCCACCGGTGTTGCCGACGTTCTCGGTGACCTTGTCGTCGGTGTAGTACGGCAGCAGGGCGTGGTTGGCGTCCCATCGTCCGGCCGTCAGGCCGCCGGTGCTGGCGAGGAAGCACCAGACCTCGGTCGCCGTGGCCAGCGTCATGAAGAACGGCGGCAGCAGGTCGACGTCGTTGATCCGGTAGGAGCGCTCTCCATCGAGGTCGCAGAACTCGCCGCCGGCGGTATCGGCTGCTTCGGTCACGGGCATGCTGCGTTCCTTTCGAGGGGTCAGAAAGCGCTCTCTCGAAACTATCCCATCTCGACGAGGCGCTGACAACGGCCGCGTTCCATCGTGCAGCCCGATCGGACCGGCTCGCGAAAGAGTGACCGGATCGTTATGTCCCCAAGTTGACGAGAGAGCGCTTTCTCATCCACAGTGGGATCCCAGAAAGCGCTCTCTGACCGATGTTGCGGATCAGGGCGCGCACCAAAGACGAAGGAGTCCACATGCGCTCATCCCTGATCCGGGGCGCGGCTACAGCGGCAGGTCTGGCACTTGTCCTGGCCGGTTGCTCCACCAGTACGCCGAACCCGGGTGCCTCGACGGCCCCCAGCGACGAGAAGGTCACCCTGACCGTCGCGACCTTCAACGAGTTCGGGTACGACGACCTGTACGCCGAGTACACCGCGTCCCACCCGAACGTCACGATCGTGCCGAAGAAGGCCGCGACCTCCAACGAGGCCCGCGAGAACTACTTCAGCAAGCTCGCGGCAGGCTCGGGCCTGAGCGACATCGAGGCCATCGAGGTCGACTGGATGCCCGACGTCATGCAGACCGCTGACAAGCTGATGGACCTCAGCGGCGACGACGTCGCCGGGCGCTGGCTCGACTGGAAGGCCAAGGCCGCCACCACCCCGGACGGCAAGCTCGTCGCCTTCGGCACCGACATCGGCCCGGAGGGCGTGTGCTACCGCTCCGACCTGTTCAAGAAGGCCGGCCTGCCGACCGACCGTGAGGAGGTCGCCAAGGCGCTCGGTACGACGTGGGACGACTACTTCAACCTCGGCAAGCAGTTCGTCGCCAAGTCCGGCGGTGTGGCCTGGTTCGATGGCGCGGACGCGATCATGCAGGGCCAGATCAACCAGTTGCCCAACGCCTTCTCCTCCTCCGACACCGAAGAGGTCCTGATCCCGCTCGATCAGAACCAGCCGGTCAAGGACATGTACAACTCGATCCTGAAGGCGTCGATCGACGACAAGTTGTCCGCGAACCTGCAGCAGTGGCAGCCGGACTGGACCAACGCCTTCCAGAAGGGCAAGTTCGCCACGATGCTGTGCCCGGGCTGGATGCTCGGTGTCATCGAGGGCAACGCCAAGGGCGTCGAGGGCTGGGACATCGCCAACGCCTTCCCCGGTGGCGGCGGCAACTGGGGTGGCTCCTACCTGACCGTGCCGGCGCAGGGCGCGCACCAGGCCGCGGCCCGCGAACTCGCCGCGTGGCTGACCGCTCCCGAGCAGCAGATCAAGGCGTTCAAGGCCAAGGGCACCTTCCCGAGCCAGGCCGAGGCCCTCAGCAGCCCTGACCTGCTGGGTGTGAAGAACGCGTTCTTCAACGACGCTCCGACCGGCCAGATCCTGGCCGACCGCGCCAAGGCCGTCACCATCGTCCCGTTCAAGGGCCCGCAGTACTTCGCCGTCCGGGGCGTCCTCTCCGACGCGATCAACCGGGTCGACATCACCAAGAAGCAGACGGCCGCCGATTCCTGGGCACAGGCCGTCAAGGAGTTTGAAGCGCTCGGCTGAGCTACCCGCCCGATCCGTGGGCAGGACGCCTGGCGTCCTGCCCACGGCCTGAACCCATGAAGGGAATTCCACGATGATGTGGCATCACCGGCTCAGCCGTTGGGACGTCAAGAGCGCCCCCTATCTCTACATCGCACCGTTCTTCATCCTGTTCGCCCTCGTGGGCCTGTTCCCGCTGCTGTACACCGGCTGGGTTGCGCTGAACAAGTGGAGCCTGATCACGGGCAACCAGGGTTTCATCGGGTTCGGCAACTTCAGCTACGTCCTGGACCAGCCGCGGTTCTGGGACGCGGTGGTGAACACCTTCAGCATCTTCCTGCTGTCCTCGGTGCCGCAGATGATCATCGCCATCGCGATCGCCTCGGTGCTGGACGCCAACCTGCGCGCCAAGACCTTCTGGCGGATGGGCGTCCTGGTGCCCTTCGTGGTCGCCCCGGTCGCGGTGTCGCTGGTCTTCGGGCAGCTGTTCGCCGACCAGTCCGGCGTCATCAACGCCATCCTCACCAACATCGGCCTGGACCCGATCGGCTGGCACTCCGAACGGTTCTGGTCCCACATCGCCATCGCGTCGATGGTCAACTTCCGGTGGACCGGCTACAACACCTTGATCTTCCTCGCCGCCATGCAGGCCATTCCGCGCGACGTCATCGAAGCGGCGGTCGTTGACGGTGCCAGCCGGTGGCGGACGTTCTTCCACGTCACGGTGCCTTTGCTGCGTCCGACGATCATCTTCGTGGTGATCACCTCGACGATCGGCGGCCTGCAGATCTTCGACGAGCCGCGCATGTACGACAACTTCGGCCTCGGCGGTCCCGACCGCGAATGGATGACCGTCACGATGTACCTCTACGAGCTGGGCTGGGGCAGCCAGCGGAACCTCGGTCGGTCCGCAGCAGCGGCCTGGCTGCTGTTCCTGATCATCGTGCTCTTCGCCGTCGTCAACTACGCCATTACCCAGCGGATCTCCACAACCGAGGGCCGCCCGGCCAAGACCAGGAAGGTGGTGGCCCGATGAGTTCGGTCGCGACAACCCGCCAGCTCGCAGGGAAGGGGGCGGCCCGCGCGGCCGCTCGCAAGCGCTCCCGGATGGAGGGCGGCGTCCGAAGCCCTGGCTGGGGCACCTACACCTTGCTCACGCTGGTGGTGGTGGCTTCGGCGGTGCCGCTCTACTACGCGTTCCTGCTGTCCACCTCGACCGCAGGAGAGATCGCCCGCAACCCGATCCCGTCCCTGATTCCCCAGGGCCACTTCTTCGAGAACGTGACCCGGGTGCTCACCGCAGGCATCGGGTTCTGGCAGGCCCTGCTGAACAGCATCATTGTCAGCCTCGCCACCGCGGCCTCCGTGGTGCTCTTCTCCACGCTCGCCGGCTACTCGTTCGCAAAGCTGCGGTTCCGTGGGCGCAACTGGATGCTGGCCTTCGTGATCGGCACCATGGCGGTCCCGACCCAGCTCGGAGTCATCCCGCTGTTCATCGTGATGTCGCGGCTCGGCTGGACGGGGAAGCTGATCGCGGTGATCGTGCCGGCCATGGTCACGGCCTTCGGCGTGTTCTGGATGACCCAGTACCTGTCCGAGGCGCTGCCGTACGAGCTGATCGAGGCTGCGCGCGTCGACGGCTGTTCCATGATCCGCACCTTCTGGCACGTCGCCCTGCCGGCGGCCCGGCCGGCCGCGGCGATGCTGGCCCTGTTCACCTTCGTCGGTAGCTGGACCAACTTCTTCTGGCCGTTCATCGTGCTCGGCTCGTCCAACCCGACCCTGCCGGTGGCCCTGCAGTTGCTGCAGGCGTCCTACTTCAAGGACCTCGCCCTGATCATGGCTGGCGTCGTGCTCGCGACCCTGCCGTTGCTGGTCCTGTTCGCCGTTGCCGGCCGACACCTCGTCTCCGGCATCATGGCTGGGGCCGTCAAGGGATGACCGGGGGCGCCCGATGAGCGCGACACAGCCCGCAGGCCCCGAACTCGACCAGTCGGCCGCCGCTGCGGGCCCGGGCAGGGAGCTGGACGATCACGGCGACCTGCGCGTGCTGCGCGCGCGGGACGCCTTCCAGCGGGGGTGGCAGGCGCACCTTCTCGGGGACCGGGTGGGCGCCCTCCTGCACCTCGAGGCGGCGAAGTGGGGCGTCGACGGGATCGAGGAGCGGGACTGGCCGCTGGCCATGTTCGTGCTCTCCCTCTACGCGTTCACGCAGGCGAGCATCGGCTGCGAGGGCACGGCGACCGCGGCCGCGCAGCGGGCCGCGCGCACGGCCCGCGCGCACGACCCCTCCCGGAACACGCCACGCGCGATCCGGCTGCGGCTCGCCAGCCGACTTCCCTCGGGGCCCCCCGCGGAGCGGTTCAGGGAGTGCCTCGAACGATGGGCTCTCGCAGTCGCCTACCGGCTGCCGTCCACTCACTACCGGCTGGCCCACGAGTCGGACCTCAATCGGCTCAGAGCAGCCCGCCTGTCCCCGGTCAGTGACCGTGCGGAATCGCTACCGGGCTAGAACCGACCATGCCCCATTCCGGCGCGCGATCCGCTGGTCACACCTCCAGGTCCGACATTTGCGGGTCGGAATGGCGAACGTGTCAGGACGGGCCCACCCTGCGATGCCTCATGCTGCGTGGGCACGGCGGTACCCACCAGGCCTACTTCCGGGATCGGCTTCAGGAATGGTCGACCACCCTCAGCGCCGGCGCAGGTCCGGAGCAGGACGCCGGCGAAGCGACTCTGCGCCTGGAGCGGGGCGCGACTCGCGGCTGACGCAGGGGAGTGGGTGCCTGGGCAAGGCTCCCCATTGGATCCTGCCGCCGCGTCGCGTTTGCTGGAGGTGAGGGCGCCGGGAGGGATGCCCGGCTCAGACGCGCCCCGGACGATGGGAGATTCCATGGCGGCACCGCAGACAAGAACCACGACCGGGCGGGGACGCCGCTTCGACAGCATTCTGGACACGGTGGGCAACACGCCGGTGGTGCGGGTCAACAACGTCGGCGTCGACGGCGTCACCCTCTACGTCAAGGCGGAGTACTTCAACCCGCTCGCCTCGGTGAAGGACCGGCTCGCGGTCAACATCATCGAGGACGCGGAGCGCCGCGGCACGATCGCGCCCGGGCAGACCGTGGTCGAGGCGACCAGCGGCAACACCGGGATCGGGCTGGCCATGGTGTGCGCGCAGAAGGGCTACCCGCTGGTCGTGACCATGGCGGACAGCTTCTCGATCGAGCGCCGTCGGCTGATGCGGATGCTGGGCGCGAAGGTGGTGCTCACCCCACGGGCCGAGAAGGGCTTCGGCATGTACCGCAAGGCGGTCGAGCTCGCCGAGGCCAACGGCTGGTTCCTCGCCCACCAGTTCGAGACCGAGGCCAACGCCGACATCCACGAGGCCACCACGGGCCGGGAGATCGTCAACGACTTCGCCGGGTCCCGGCTGGACTACTTCGTGTCCGGCTACGGCACCGGCGGCACGCTGACCGGCGTCGGACGGGTCCTCCGCAAGGAGCGTCCCGAGGTGCGAATTGTCCTGGCCGAGCCCGCCAACGCCCAACTCGTCGGCAGCGGCACGCCGCAGCAGCGGGAGGCGGGCGGAGCACCCGCGTCCAGCCACCCCGCGTTCGAGCCGCACCCGATCCAGGGGTGGACGCCGGATTTCATCCCGCAGGTGCTGCAGGAGGCCCTCGACGACCACCTCTTCGACGAACTGGTGCCCGTGGCCGGGTCGGAGGGCATCCGGTGGGCTCGCGAACTGGCCGCCAAGGAGGGCATCTTCACCGGTGTCTCCGGCGGCTCCACCTTCGCCGTTGCGCGGCAGCTGGCCGAGCGGGCCGAGCCCGGGACGGTGATCCTGGCGATGCTCCCGGACACTGGTGAGCGATACCTGTCCACACCGCTGTTCGAGGACATCCCCGCCGAGATGACCCAGGCCGAGCTCGAGATCTCTCGGTCGACCCCGGGCTACCAGATGCCCGCCGAGTAGACAGCACCCGTCGAGGTTCGGACCGGGGCGGCTGGGGGCCTCCCTATGCTTTCGCCATGACGAAGCTGCGGATCCGCGATGCTGCGGTCTTCCTCGGGGTGAGCGACGACACGGTGCGTCGGTGGGTGGATTCCGGCCTGCTGGCGCACGAGCTGGACCAGAGCAACCGGAAAGTGATCGACGGCGAGGTGCTGGCCAGGTTCGCGCAGTCGGTCGCCCACCCGATGCCCGACCCCTCGGATGTGGCGCGGTCGGCCCGGAACCGGTTCGTCGGGCTCGTCTCCCGCGTCGTGTCCGACACGGTCATGTCCCAGGTGGAGTTGCAGTGCGGTCCCTACCGCGTCGTGTCGCTGATGAGCACGGAGGCCGTTGAGGAGATGGGGTTGCGGCCCGGCGTGGTGGCCGTCGCCGTGGTGAAGGCGACGACCGTCATCGTGGAGATCCCCCAGGAGTCCGGTCGCCGGATCGAGCCCGACTGAGCGGCACTCCGCCGGTCCCAAGCCTTCCGCTACTGCGGAGACTTCATCGTGCTGGACACGCATCCGCGGATATCCTCGGGTGCCATCGCTACGCAAACACGGGGAGGACTGCCGATGTCGAGGTCGATCGGGCTCGCCGCGAGCCTTGTGTCTGTCGTCCTGCTCGCAGGGTGCGCACCCGGGCAGACGGCGGGGACGACGAGCAGTGGTGCCCCGGCGCGGACTCTCACCGTCTTCGCTGCGGCCTCGCTGCAGACGACGTTCACCGGACTCCGGGAAACCTTCGAGGCGAGCCATCCAGGGGTCACGGTCGTGATCAGCCTCGCCGGCTCGCAGACGCTGGCGTCCCAGCTCGTCGAGGGTGCCTCCGCCGACGTCTTCGCCTCGGCGAACGAGACCCAGATGAAAGTGGTCACCGACGCCGGCCTGGCCGCCGGCGAGCCGACGGTCTTCGCCACCAACCAGTTGATGATCGCCGTGCCGCCGGACAACCCGGCCGGCATCGCCGCATTCGGCGACCTGACCCGGAAGGGACTCGCGCTGGTGGTCTGTGCGCCGGCGGTGCCGTGCGGGGCGGCGACGGAGAAGGTCGAACAGGCCACCGGCGTCCGGCTGGATCCGGTGAGCGAGGAGCAGTCCGTGACCGCTGTGCTGTCGAAGGTCCGGACCGGTGAGGCCGATGCCGGCCTGGTGTACCGGACGGACGTGATCGCGGCCGGCGGCTCGGTCAAGGGGATCGCGTTCCCGGAGTCGGACCAGGCGCTCAACCGCAATCCGATCGTGCTGCTGAAGGGCGCCCCCCAGGCGGGACTCGGCCGGGCCTGGATCGACCTGGTGCTGAGTGCGCAAGGCCAGAAGGTGTTCACCGACGCCGGATTCCAGGGCGCACCGTAAGTCGAACCGGGAGTGGGCCCCGCCGTCCGGTGTTGCCCACTCCCCGGAACCAAGGGAGAACGCTGGTGCTTGCAGAGGCTTCGCTGGTCGACCCGGCACGGGCCCGGACGGCCGCCGGGTACTCGGGGCTGCCCGGCTGGGTGTACGTCCCTGCTGCCGCGGGTGCCCTGTTCGTGGTCCTGCCGCTGGTGGCGATGGCGCTCCGGCTGGACTGGACGCGGTTCCTCGTTCTGGTCACCAGCGAGTCCTCGCTTGCGGCCTTGAGGCTTAGTCTGCTGACCGCGGGGACGTCCACCCTGCTCTGCCTGCTGCTGGGCGTCCCGATGGCGATGGTGCTGGCCAGGGAGCGATTCCGGGGACAGCAGCTGATCCGCTCCCTGGTGCTGCTGCCCCTCGTGCTGCCTCCGGTCGTGGGCGGCATCGCCCTGCTGTTCACCTTCGGGCGTCGTGGGCTGGCGTCCCCGGTGATGAACCTCTTCGGGGTCTCGATCGCCTTCTCCACCGCTGCGGTCGTGCTCGCCCAGACGTTCGTCGCGCTCCCGTTCATGGTGCTCTCCCTGGAGGGCACCGTGCGGAGCGTCGGCCAGCGCTACGAGCTGGTCGCCGCCACCCTCGGCGCCCGCCCGTCCACCGTGCTGCGACGGGTGACCCTTCCGCTGGTCCTGCCCGGGCTCGGCGCCGGTGCCGTGCTCTCCTTCGCGCGGGCGCTCGGCGAGTTCGGGGCGACCATCACCTTCGCCGGCAGCCTGCAGGGCGTCACCCGGACGCTCCCCCTGGAGATCTACCTGCAGTCGGTGACCGACCAGGACGCGGCGATCGCGCTCTCC
>PHEV01000198.1 GCA_002843035.1 Actinobacteria bacterium HGW-Actinobacteria-5
CAGCCGGGTGCCGCCCTCGAGGGTGTCCGGCCGGGCCGCGGCGACCGGGCCGGACCAGGTGATCCGCTCGCGGGGAAGTTCGGCGTGCCGGACCCCCGACTCGGTGCTGAACTCGACCCCGTCCAGGTGCTTGAGGGCGGAGAACGTCGGCCGCCACGGCAGCCGTGCGTCCAGCTCGAACCCTTCCGGCACGTCGGTGAGATCGACGGTCCAGCCGATCGCGACCGCGGCGCTGCCGCTGCTGCCGTAGCGCACCGCGAAGCCGGGCCAGCTGTGCTCGACCGTCGCCAGGGCCGTCCGGTCGGTCGCGGAGCGGCACAGTTCGGGCTGGCTGACCTTCGCCTTGCCCAGTCGCGCCACGACCAGCGGGTCGACGACGGTGGCCGGCGCCTTGCCGAGGGGGAGGTTGCCGATGGCGGTGCCGCTGAGGACCACCACGGCCGGGAGTGCCGACGGCCTGCCGCCCGAGGTCGCCGACGCCGAGGGCGTCGGCGAGTTGCCCGGAGTCGTCGTCGTGGCGGCGCTGCCGGACGGGACGGTCGTCGACGGCGTGGACGTCGGGGATGGGGCCGGCGAGGTACACGCCGCGAGCGGCACCAGACACACCGCGACGAGTGCGGCGACGCGAGTCTTCACTGTCCCTCCCGCGGCCCGGTCCGGACGCCCGGGCCGCCTCAACGGTAGCCGCTGCGTCCCTCCCAGACCGGGAGACCGGCCCTGACTGTACGACTCCTGTCGACTCGCTGTGGCGCACCCGACTGGCTGCTAGCGTCGGCGTCGCTGGTCGGGGTCGCCCAGTCGTGTGCGGGACGCCGGTGGTCACCGGTGCACCGGAGGTGGGTCACACGCTCGGCGCGGACGCCGGCACGTACCGGGACGCGGCCGGCGAGCCGGTCCAGCCGTCGCTGGCCTATCAGTGGTACCGCGTCACCGATGCCGGGGACGTGCCGATCGCCGGGGCGACCCGGGCGACGTACCGGGCTGCGAGCGCCGACCTCGGCTACGCCCTGAAGGTGAAGGTCACGGCTACCCGCTCCGGGTATCCGGCCCAGACCACCCTGAGCGATCCCACCGACCCCGTGGTGCAGGGCGACTGAGGAGTGGATCCAGACAGCGCGCAGGAAGGGCCGCCCCACCGGTTAGTCTGGCAGCCATGCGCCTGATCCTCGTTCGCCACGGCAGAACCACCTCGAACGTGGGCCTGGTGCTCGACACCGCGGTACCCGGGGCTGACCTGGACGAGGCCGGCCGGGCCCAGGCGGAGGCGCTGGTCGAGCGGCTCGCCGCGTTCCCGGTCGAGGCGATCTTCACCTCCGACCTGGTCCGCACCCAGCAGACCGCAGCGCCGTTCGCTCGGGCCCGGGCGCTGGAGTTCACGGTGCTGCCCGGGCTGCGGGAGATCCCTGCGGGTGAGGACGAGATGTCCCCCGACGCAGCGCGCTACATCGGAACCCTGATCAAGTGGCACTCCGGCGATCTCGCGGCCCGGATCCCCGGCGGTGAGGACGCCGCCGAGTTCTTCGCACGTTACGACGCGGCCATCGCCGAGGTCGCGGCCGGCGGCCACCGGGTCGCGATGGTGGTCAGCCACGGTGCGGCGCTGCGCACGTGGGCGACCGCCCGCGTGCCCGGGTTCGTGGAGGCGCTCGGCAAGGGGCACCTGGACAACACCGGGATCATCATCGTCGACGGCACCCCTGAGGCCGGTTGGCAGCTGTTCGAACTGGACGGCGTTCGCACCTGGTGGATGCCCGAGGACGCCGAGCAGGGCGACCCGGGCCCCGGCGACGACAACTGACCCGCAAAGTGGCCCGTAGAGGCCGTAGTCGGCCGATAGCGGCCACTTTGTCGGGGAACTAGCGGAAGATGACCGTCCGCGCGCCGTCCAGCAGGACGCGGTGCTCGGCGAACAGCTTGACCGCTTCGGTCAGCGTCCGGCTCTCCTGCTCCTGGCCCATCGCGACGAGCTGGGCCACCTCCATGGTGTGGTCCACCCGGCGCACGTTCTGCTCGATGATCGGGCCCTCGTCGAGGTCGGAGGTGACGAAGTGCGCGGTGGCTCCGATCAGCTTCACCCCGCGCGAGTGGGCCTGCCGGTAGGGGTTGGCGCCCTTGAAGCCGGGCAGGAACGAGTGGTGGATGTTGATCGCCCTGCCGGCGAGTTCCTCGCAGAGTGAGGGGGACAGGATCTGCATGTAGCGGGCCAGCACCACCAGTTCGATGTCGTGCTCTGCGACCACGTCCAGGATGTGCCGTTCGATGTCCGCCTTCGTCTCTGGCGTCACCTCGTGGTGCTCGAACGGGATGCCGTAGAAGCTGGCCAGGTCGGACAGGTCGGGGTGGTTGGCGATGATCTTCGGAATCGTGATCGGCAGGTAGCCCGAACGGTTCCGGAACAGCAGGTCGTTCAGGCAGTGGCCGGCCTTGCTGGCCAGGACCAGCGTGCGCCGGCGGCGTCCGACGTAGTCGAGCACCCAGTGCGCGCCCAGCCCATCGGCGATCGCGGCGAAGTCGCGCTCGAAGTGCGACCGGTCGAACCCGGACTGCACCTGCACCCGCATGAAGAACCGACCCGACTCGGTGGAGGTGAACTGCTGGAGCTCGGTGATGTTGCCGCGCGCCTCCACGATGGCGCCGGTCACCTGGTGCACGATCCCGGGACGGTCCGGGCAGGACAGGGTGAGCAGCCAGTGGGTCGAGTCGATCACGGCTGAAAGGGTAGCGTCCCGCCACGGTATGTTTTGGGCAACGTCGCGAGCAGGAAGGTCAGGGGATGGCGAAGATCAAGGTCGTCGGCACGGTGGTGGAGCTGGACGGGGACGAGATGACCCGGATCATCTGGCAGTTCATCAAGGACCGCCTGATCACGGCCTACCTCGACGTGAACCTCGACTACTACGACCTGAGCATCGAGCACCGCGACGCCACCGACGACCAGGTCACCGTGGACGCGGCGAACGCGATCAAGCGTGAGGGCGTCGGCGTGAAGTGCGCCACGATCACCCCGGACGAGGCCCGCGTGGCGGAGTTCGACCTCAAGAAGATGTGGGTGTCCCCGAACGGCACCATCCGCAACATCCTCGGCGGGGTGGTGTTCCGCGAGCCGATCATCATCTCGAACATCCCGCGGCTGGTCCCCGGCTGGACCAAGCCGATCGTGATCGGCCGCCACGCCCACGGCGACCAGTACAAGGCCACCAACTTCAAGGTGCCCGGCGCCGGCCAGCTGACCATCACGTTCACCCCGTCCGACGGCTCCGAGCCGATCCAGCACGTGGTCGCCAACTATGGCGACGACGGCGGGGTCGCGATGGGCATGTACAACTTCAACCAGTCCATCCGCGACTTCGCCCGGGCGTCCTTCAGCTACGGGCTGATGCGGGACTACCCGGTCTACCTGTCCACGAAGAACACCATCCTCAAGGCCTACGACGGGGCGTTCAAGGACCTCTTCGCCGAGGTGTTCGAGGCCGAGTTCAAGGCCGAGTTCGACGCCCGCGGGCTCACCTACGAGCACCGGCTGATCGACGACATGGTCGCGTCCGCGATGAAGTGGGAGGGCGGCTACGTCTGGGCGTGCAAGAACTACGACGGCGACGTCCAGTCCGACACGGTGGCGCAGGGCTTCGGCTCCCTGGGCCTGATGACCTCGGTGCTGATGACTCCGGACGGCAAGACCGTCGAGGCCGAGGCCGCCCACGGTACGGTCACCCGGCACTACCGGATGCACCAGCAGGGCAAGCCGACGTCCACCAACCCGATCGCCTCGATCTTCGCCTGGACCGGTGGCCTCAAGCACCGCGGCAAGCTGGACGGCACCCCCGAGGTGACCGGCTTCGCGGAGGCCCTCGAGCAGGTCTGCATCGAGACCGTGGAGTCGGGCAAGATGACCAAGGATCTCGCCCTGCTGGTCGGGCCCGACCAGCCCTGGCTGACCACGGAGGAGTTCCTGGCCGCGCTCGACGAGAACCTGGCGGCGAAGCTCGCCTGAGCGGCTCGGCGAACCGATTTTCGTCCGCCGCGGTGTCGAGCAGGCCTCGCGACCCGGACAGGGACTAGCCTGCCGGGAATGAAGGACGCCGAAGCTCTTCCGACCATCGGCGTCGTCGTCCTCTCGATGGGCAACCGGCCGGTCGAGTTGGCGAAGGCGCTGGAGACCCTGCACACCCAGTCCGGAGTCCAGCTGGACACGGTACTGGTGGGCAACGGCTGGGCGCCCGAGGGCGTGCCGGACTGGGTCCGCACCCACCACCTGGTGGAGAACGTCGGCATCCCGGAGGGTCGCAACATCGGCGCGGCACTGACCACCGGCGAGCTGATCTTCTTCTACGACGACGACGCATTCCTGCCCCGTGAGGACGTGCTCTCCCGGATGGCGGCCGTGTTCGCGGACGAGCGGGTCGCCGTCTGCCAGCCCCGCGGCGTCGATCCGGACGGCCTCACGCCGCCCCGCCGCTGGACGCCGCGGCTGCGCACGGGGGACGGAGGCTCCGGTGGACGGGTCGCCGTCTTCTGGGAGGCGCTGTGCATGATCCGCAGGTCCGCCTTCGACGAGGTGGGAGGCTGGCCCGGCCACTTCTGGTACGGGCACGAGGGGATCGACCTGGCCATGCGGCTGCTCGACGCGGACTGGTCGCTGGTGTATGCCAAGCAGATCGAGGCCTGCCATCCGGCGACCCAGGCCACCCGGCACGCCGTGTTCTACCGGATGAACGCGCGCAACCGGGTCTGGGTGGCCCGGCGCAACCTCCCGTGGCCGCTCGTGCCGGTCTACTGCGGAGTGTGGCTGGGTGCCGCGCTGGTGCGTACGCGGAACCTGGCCAACCTCAGGATCTGGCTGCGAGGCTTCGCCGAGGGCTGGCGGACAGATCCCGGTCCCCGGCACCCGATGCGCTGGCGGACCGTCGCGGAGATGGCCCGGCTGGGCCGCGTCCCGATCTTCTGAGCCGGTCCAGCCCCGATCAGG
>PHEV01000199.1 GCA_002843035.1 Actinobacteria bacterium HGW-Actinobacteria-5
CCGACAGGACGGCGTGGGTCACGGTGAGCGACGCCACGTCGTCGAGGTGGTCGAGGAACCACGTCACGCCTGATCACCTCCCGGTTCCCGTTCGATCTCGGTCAACACCTCGCGGGCGAGTACTGTTCCCACGAGTCGTCCCTCGCTGTCGACGAGCACCCCGCGCCGACTCGGTGCGGACAGGGCGGCGTCGAGCGCGGCGCGCAGCGAACCGTTCACCGGGGCGACCGTGCCGCCGCGGTGCAGTACCTCACGTCCCACCGGCCCGACCAGACGGTCGGGCTCCACCCAGCCGACGGGAGCCTGCGCCTCGTCGACCACCAGCAGCCACTGCGCACCGGCGGCGACCCGACGCGCCACCTCGACGCTCGTGCCGAGCGCCACCGTGGGTTCGACGCTCACCGGCAGCGCCGGCGCGGCCTGGAACGCCAGCCCGCGGTAGCCGCGGTCGCGCCCGAGGAAGTCGGCCACGAAGTCGTCGGTGGGGTCGGCGAGCAGGTCGGCGGGACTGGCCAGCTGCGCGATGGTGCCACCCACCCGCATCACGACCACCTGGTCGCCGAGCTTGATCGCCTCATCGATGTCGTGGGTGACGAACACGATGGTCTTTCCGAGCTCCGCCTGCAGGCGCAGGAACTCGTCCTGGAGCTGCTCGCGCACCACCGGGTCGACCGCGCTGAACGGCTCGTCCATGAGCATCACCGGCGGATCGGCAGCGAGTGCCCTGGCCACGCCGACGCGCTGCTGCTGCCCGCCGGAGAGCTGGTTGGGATAGCGCCGGGCCAGCTCCGGGGTGAGCCCGACCCGTTCCATCAGCTCGGACGCGACACTGCGCGCCCGGCTCCGCTCCCAGCCCAGCAGGAGTGGCACCGTGGCGATGTTGTCGAGGACCGTGCGGTGCGGGAACAACCCGCCGCTCTGGATCACGTAGCCGATGCCGCGGCGCAGCTCGTTCGCGTCGAGCGTCGCGGTGTCGCGCCCGTCGATCTCGATGGTGCCGGAGGTAGGCTCGATCATCCGGTTGATCATCCGCAGCGTGGTCGTCTTGCCGCAGCCGGACGGGCCGACGAGCACGGTGATCCTCCCCGTGGGAGCGGTCATGGTGAGCCCGCCGACCGCGGTGGTGCCGCCGGGGTAGGCCTTTGTCACGCCGGTGAAGGTGATCATTTCCGGTCACTTCCTGCGTCGGGCGGCCGTGCTGCACCGCCGAGGGACCGCCCTGCTGCAGCCCCGACACGGTCAGGGTACCCAGCCCCTCTGACAGTGCGTCCGGGGGATCCCGCCCGGACGGGATCCGTCAGGCCTTCGTAACCTTCGTCACCCGGCGGAGGTCAGTCGCCGTCGGCGCTGCGGCGCAGGTCCTTGCGCAACTCGGGTGGCAGCGCGAAGACAAGGTTCTCCTCGGTCAGGCGCTCCTCGACCGCCCGCGGGAAGCCCTTTCCGGTGAGGTAGTCCAGGACCCCCTGCACCAGGGCGTCCGGCACCGAGGCGCCGGAGGTGACGCCGACCGACTCCACACCGTCCAGCCAGGCCGCATCGATCTCGCCGGCGTTGTCCACCCGGTAGGCGGCCTTCGCGCCGGACTCGAGCGCCACCTCGACCAGTCGCACGGAGTTGGACGAGTTGCGCGAGCCGACCACGATCACCAGGTCCGAATGGGCGGCGATCTGCTTCACCGCCGACTGCCGGTTCTGGGTGGCGTAGCAGATGTCGTCGCTGGGCGGATCGATCAGCGCGGGGAACTTCTCCCGCAGCCGGCTGACCGTCTCCCAGGTCTCATCCACGCTGAGCGTGGTCTGGCTGAGCCAGGCAACCTTCGTCGGATCGATCAGTTCGACCGCGTCCACGTCGTCCGGGTGCTGGACGAGGGTGATGTGCTCGGGCGCCTCGCCCGTCGTTCCTTCGACCTCCTCGTGGCCGGCGTGCCCGATCAGCAGGATCTGGACGCCCTGCCCGGCGAACCGCTTGGCCTCGTTGTGCACCTTCGTGACCAGCGGACAGGTGGCGTCGATCGTCTTCAGGCCGCGGGTGGCCGCCTCGGCATGCACCTCGGGCGAGACGCCGTGCGCGGAGAACACCACGGTGGCGCCGGTGGGCACCTCGGCCAGTTCTTCAACGAAGATCGCGCCGCGGGCCTCGAGATCCTCCACCACGTGGCGGTTGTGCACGATCTGCTTGCGCACGTAGACCGGAGGTCCGTACACCTCCAGCGCCTTCTCGACGGTGACCACGGCCCGGTCGACACCGGCGCAGTACCCCCGTGGGGCGGCGACCACGACTCGCTTGGCAGACATGCGCGCCAGTCTACGTTGGCGCGTCGGGCCGCACGCGGCGGGGGGTGGCGGGCGATAGCGTGACGCCATGCCCATGACCAGTTCACCGGAGCAGCCGCAGCCGCTGCGTGCGGTCGTGGCGGCGACCAAGAGCTGGGTGGAACGGCTCAGCCCGATCTGGGTCGAGGGGCAGCTGATCGAGATCAAGCGACGCTCCGGGGCCGTCACGCAGTTCCTCACCATGCGCGACACCCTCGCCGAGGTGTCGGTGACGATCTCCACCTCCCAGGCCGTGCTGGACGCGGCCGGCCCGCTCACCGAGGGCACGGTGGTGGCGGCGTGGGTGAAGCCGACCGTGTGGAGCAAGTCGGGCAGTCTCACCTTCGAGTGCCGCGAATTGCGCCCTTCCGGTGAAGGACGCCTGCTCGCAGCGATCGAGCAGCGCAAGCGGATGCTGCAGGCCGAGGGGCTGTTCGACCCCGCCCGCAAGCGACGGCTGCCCTTCCTGCCCCGCCGTGTCGGGCTGGTCACCGGCGCGCAGAGCGCCGCCGAGCGCGACGTGGTGGAGAACATCGCGCGGCGCTGGCCGGCTGCGGTCGTGGAGACCCGCCACTCCCTCGTCCAGGGCCCCGCTGCCGTCGAGCAACTGATCGACGCGATCCGCTCCCTCGACGCCCACCCCGAGGTGGACGTCATCATCGTCGCTCGCGGCGGCGGCTCGCTGGAGGACCTGCTGCCGTTCAGCGACGAGGCGCTGGCCCGGGCCGTGTTCGCGTGCCGGACGCCGGTGGTCAGCGCGATCGGGCACGAGACCGACACCCCGATCCTCGACCTGGTCGCGGACGTGCGTGCGTCCACGCCCACCGACGCCGCCAAGCGGGTGGTGCCGGACGCCGCCGCCGAGGCGCAACTGGTGGCGAGCGCGCTGGGCCGCGTGCGCGCGGCGATCACCGGCCGCCTGGACGCAGAGTCCCGCCGCCTCGCCGAGCTCCGCAGCCGGCCGGTGCTGCGCGAGCCGTCCGCCGTCCTGGTCGGACACGCCGAGCGCCTTCAGCAGGCAGAGGAACGGCTGTCCCGCGCGATCGATGCCCGGCTGCGCGAGGAGCAGCAGGGCCTGCGCCACGCCATCGAGCGGGTTCGGGCGCTGTCACCGCAGGCAACCCTGCAGCGCGGCTACGCCATCCTCACCGACGCCGACGACCGCACCATCGACCGGGTCGGCGCCACCGGTACCGGCGCCGAACTCACCGCCCGGCTGGCCGACGGCCGGCTCGGACTCACCGTCACGCAGACCATGGAGGACGCATGAGCAGTCAACCGGAGCTCGGCTACGAGGAGGCGCGCGACCAGCTGGTCGAGGTGATCCGCACGCTCGAGGCGGGCAGCGTGCCGCTGTCGGAGTCGATGGCCCTGTGGGAGCGGGGCGAGAAGCTCGCCGCGATCTGCCAGCAGTGGCTCGACGGGGCGAAGGCGAAGATCGACGCCGCCCGCGCGAGCGGGGAGGACCCCGGCACGTGACCCTTGCCCCGGGCTGGCTCAGCCCTGCGCCGGACCCGCGATGTTGACCATCCACTCGACGCCGAAACGGTCGGTCAACTGCCCGTACGCGTCGCCCCAGGGCGCGACGTTCAGCGGCATGGTGATGGTGCCGCCCTCGGCGAGGCCGTCCCAGTACTCCCGCAGGCCGTCGGAGTCCGAGCCGCTCAGGGAGATGGTGATCCTGCCTCCTTCAGCGACCTCGCCCATCGTCGAGGGCGTGTCCGCCCCCATCAGGGTGAGCCCGGCCGACGTGGTCAGCTGCCCGTGCATGACCTTGTCCGCCTCGTCCGGCCCGACCCCGGGCATCGGGAAGTCGCCGAAGCGAGACATCGTCAGTTCCCCGCCGAAGACGGACGCGTAGAACTCCATCGCCTCCCGGGCGTTGCCGGTGAAGTGGATGTAGGGGTTGAGCAGGGCCACGGGAATCCTCCTTGATCAGGTGTCATCGCCATTGTCGAACCCGCCTCCGACATTGCGGCCGGACCGCCCGCGCGGCTTGTACCCATTGCGGGCGCCGCCAGGCTCACCAGCGGTTGTGGACATCCTCCGCCCAGCCGTAGATGCCCTCGAACGTGATGTCGCCGAAGCTGCCCGACCACCAACCGAAGCACTGGTCGGTGCGGGAGGAGATGACCGCAAGGTCGGTGAGCGCGTGGCGGTTGTACTCGGGGGTGAAGACGGCTTCGAGGCCACCACCGCCGACCCGCCAGGGCCGGCGCCAGTCGGCGAGGTCGTAGTCCCAGGCCAGTTCGGCGGAGATCTTGTGCAGGTGCCCGTCGAGGAGCAGCCCGTTCTCCGTGGAACCGGTGCCGTCGGTCCAGCGTCCGCCGACCTGGACGCCGATCACGTGGCCGTCGTGAACACCCGAGCCGGCACCCCAGTTCCAGACCACGTCGTAGGGCCAGCGGCCGCGGCCATGGTCGAGCACGGCCCAGGACTCCCCGGCCGGGATGTCGTAGCGGCCCTCGCCGACCACCAGCGTCCCGGACGCGGGCAGCGCGACGTCCTTCACGGTGTACTGGAACCGCTCGCCCGACCACGGCACGACCACGGCCAGGCAGTCGTGATCGGCGGGGGCCAGGCCCTTCGCCCTGGCCCGCGCCGGCCCCGCATCCAGCACCGGCGGCAGTACCGCACCGCGCGGCGGCAGGACGGTCGCAGCCCTCCCCCAGGACTGGTGCGAGCGCCGGTCGAACACCCAGACCTCGTGCACGGCCGCGTAGTCGATCAGGGACACCGTGAACGCGAGCACATGGGTGGGTGTGACCACGTTCCAGTACTCCCAGCGCTTGTTCCGCGGCCAGCCGTGACGCCCGCCGATGCCGGAAGTGTCGACCAGCGGACGCCGCGCCCAGCCGACCGCTTCCGGGTTCAGCGACCCGTCCGGCAGGGTCAGCGACACCGCCGCGGTGAGCTCGCGTTCGACCATGCCCCCATCCTCGCACCGCCCGGACGCCTGCTCCGGGCCATCCGGGATCCCCGGTTCGCCTACTCCTCCATGGTGGTCAGGTCACCCTCGTCCTGGCCGAGGGCGCGGGCCCGCAGCACGCGGCGCATGATCTTGCCCGAGCGGGTCTTCGGCAGCTTCTCGGGGAAATCGATCCAGTCCGGCTTCGCGATCGGGGACAGGTGCTGCGACACGTGCCGGCGCAGGTCCTCGGCGAGCTCCTGGCTGCCCTCGAAGCCCATCCGCAGCACGACGAAGGCGTGAATGGCGTTGCCCTTCACCTCGTGCGGCAGGCCGATCGCGGCCGCCTCCGCCACCGCAGGGTGCGACACCAGCGCCGACTCCACCTCGGCCGTGCCGAGCCGGTGCCCGGACACCTTGATCACGTCGTCGGTACGTCCGATCACCCAGAAGTAGCCGTCCTTGTCGCGCTTGGCCGAGTCCCCGGCCAGGTACTTGCCCGGGTACTTCGACCAGTACGTGTTCACGTAGCGCTCGTCGTCCTTGTAGAGCGTGCGCAGCATCGCCGGCCACGGGTTCTTCAGGACGAGGAAGCCCTCCTCGCCGTCCGGCACCGGCTCGCCCTCCTCGTTCAGGATCTCTGCGACCTGGCCGAAGAACGGCTTGCCGGCCGAACCCGGCTTCAGCGGCATGGACGGAGTCGGGCAGATCTGGAACATGCCGGTCTCGGTCTGCCACCAGGTGTCCATGATCGGGCAGCGCTCCTTGCCGATCACCCGGTGGAACCACTGCCACGCCTCCGGGTTGATCGGTTCGCCCACCGAGCCCAGCAGCCGCAGCGAGCTCAGGTCATGCCGGTTCGGCCAGGCCTCCCCGAACCGCATCAGCGAGCGGATCGCCGTGGGCGCGGTGTAGAAGCTCGTGATCCCGTAGTACTCGATCAGCTGCCACCACCGGTTCGGATAGGGATAGGTGGGCCCACCCTCGAACATGAACGATGTCGCGCCGGTCAGCAGCGGCCCGTAGACCAGGTAGGAGTGCCCGGTGATCCAGCCGGGGTCGGCCGTGCACCACCAGCGGTCCTCGTCCTTGATGTCGAAGGTGTACTTCAGGGTCGTATACGTCCCGACCATGTACCCGCCGTGGGTGTGCAGGATCGCCTTCGGCTTCCCCGTCGACCCGGACGTGTACAGGATGAACAGCGGGTCCTCCGCATCCATCTCCTCGGTCGCGCACGGGCCCTTCGCGATCGGCAGCGCGGTGAGGTCGTGGTACCAGTGGTCGCGCAGCGGGTCCATGGTCACCTCGTGCCCGGTGCGCCTGACCACGATCACGTTCTCCACGGACGGGGAGAACCGGATCGCCTCGTCGACGATGTCCTTCAGCTTGAAGATGCCGCCGTTCACCCACGACCCGTCCGCGGTGATCACCACCTTCGACTCGGAGTCGTCGATCCGGTCGGCCAGCGCGTCGGCGGAGAACCCGGCGAAGATCACGGAGTGCACCGCGCCGAGCTTGGCGCAGGCCAGCATCGCGAAGACCACCTCGGGGATTCGCGGCAGGTAGATCGTGACCTTGTCACCCTTGCCGACACCCATGGCCTTGAGCACGTTGGCCATGGTCATGACCTCGCGGTTCAGGCTGAAGTAGGAAAAAGTGCGGTAGTCGGTGCCGTTCTCGCCCACCCAGATCAGGGCCAGCTTGTTCTTGTACGGCCCGGACAGGTGCCGGTCGATGCAGTTGTGGACGATGTTCGTGCGGGCTCCGGTGAACCAGGTGAAGAACGGCGCGTTCGAGTCGTCCAGCACCGTGTCCCACGGTTGGTACCACTCGAGTTCCGCGGCGCGGTCAGCCCAGAAGCCGATCGGGTCGGCGGCTGCGGCTTCGCGCAGAGCGAGGTCTTCGGTCCCGAACAGGGTCGGGTCCGGGTAGACGGCGTCGTCCATCTGTCCTCCTGGAGTAGGTCGTTGACGCGGTGAGCCTAAGCGCGTCCCCGACGCCGCGGAACCCCCGATTTCCCGCGTCGACGACTTTCGGCCACCATGTCCGCGTGATCTCCGAGGACGGCATCGTGCTGC
Organism: Actinobacteria bacterium HGW-Actinobacteria-5; assembly: GCA_002843035.1. Classification (GTDB taxonomy): domain Bacteria; phylum Actinomycetota; class Actinomycetes; order Propionibacteriales; family Propionibacteriaceae; genus Propionicimonas. The sequence continues at coordinate 7,299 of PHEV01000199.1, forward strand.
GCACCCGCGACGGGGTGGACGAGTTGATCGTGAACGGCGTGTTCGCGATGGACTCCACCGAGGTCAGCTCGGAGCTGGCGCTGGCCGACGCGGCACTGCCGGCCGCCCGCGTCCTGGTCGGCGGACTGGGGCTGGGCTACACGGCGGCGCGGTTGCTGGACGGCGGCGCGGAGCTCGTCCGGGTGGTCGAACTGTCCGCAGAACTCGTGGACGCCGCCCGCAGGGGGGCGACTGCGCAGCTCGGCCGCCTGGCCGCCGACCCCCGGGTCGAACTGGTCACCGGTGACATCGCCGACGCGATCGAGGGCAGCTGGGACGCCATCCTGCTCGACGTGGACAACGGGCCCACCTTCCTGATTCACGACCACAACGCCCGCCTGTACCGCGCCGAGTTCCTGCGCCGCTGCCTGGCCGCGCTCGCCCCGTCCGGCCGGCTCGTGGTCTGGTGCGAATCCGCGAGCGCCGACCTCGCGGCCACCCTGAGCGAACTCGCCGGCAGCGTCGAGACGATCCTGGTCCCGGTCACCCGCGGTCAACGGCACTTCGAGTACGTCCTCTATCGAACATACAGTTAGCTTCTTGACTATTCGAAACCTAAGCATCTAGGCTTGGCGTGTGGCCACGAACGAGCGCGCAGCACAGATCGCCGAACTGATCGGACGGATCTCGCTGCGCGCCCGCCAGAACATGGCCACCGCGATGGACCAGGTCGACCTCGCCGGGCTGACTCCGCACCAGGCACGCATCCTGGGCTGGATCGAGGCCAACGAGGGACGCGGCGTGATCCAGCGTGACATCGCCGACGTGATGGGGGCCCGTGCCGCCAGCGTCTCGAGCCTGCTGCAGGTGCTCGAGCGCGATGGCTGGATCGAGCGCCGCGCCGACCCGTCCGACTCGCGCCGCAAGACCCTGCACACCACCGAGAAGGGGCGTGTCCAGGTCAAGCGGTTCGAAGCCGAGATCTGGGCCGGGGCGAGCCTTCGCCTGGCCAGCTTCACCGACGCCGAGGCCGACGACCTGCGCCGGCTGCTGACCAAGCTCGACCAGGAACTGGCCGACTGACCGAATCCACTCACCTGCGCCGCCACGGCGCCCTGTTGCCGTGCGCCCACTCTCCGTGAAGGGGGAAATCGATATGACTACCGCAACCACCGCCCCACCGGACGACCGCTACTACCTGCTCGAGGCGCCGCTCAACCGCGCGCTCGTCCACCTCGCCGTACCGATGATGGCCGCCGTCATCGTCGGCGTCCTCTACAACCTGATCAATGCCGGCTTCATCGGCTCGCTCGGCTCCACTCCCCTGCTGGCCGCGATCGCCTTCGGCCTCCCGCTGACCGGACTGGTGATGGCCGTGGGCGGCGTGTTCGGCACCGGCGGGAGCACCGCGATCAGCCGCTACCTGGGCGAGCTGGAGACCGCCACGCCGCAGGAGGCCGACCAGCTGCGCACCAAGGTGCGCGCCTACTCGGCGTTCACGATCTGGGGAGCAGCGATCGTCGGTGCCGTCGTCGCCGTCGCAGGGCTTGTGCTCCTGCACCCGCTGGTGACGTTGCTCGGAGCGAACGGCGACGCGTTCGCCCCCACGTCGGCCTACGTCAGCGTCCTGCTCGCCGGCACCCCGGTGCTGGCCGTCGCGTTCGCGATCGAGCAGCTCGTCCGGTCCGAGGGCGCCGCGAAGGCTTCGATGATCGCGATCATCGCCTCCACCGTGGCGAACCTCGCTCTCGACGTGCTGCTGATCCTCGTCCTGCACTGGAGCGTGGCCGGCGCCGCGCTGGCGATCGTGCTGTCGAACGTCGTCACGGTCGTCTACCTCGCCGGCTACCTGCACCGGAGGAGCCCGGAACTGAGGATCGGGCTGCGCTGGTTCCGTCCCGACCTCGCCACCGCGAAGGAGGTCTTCGGCGTCGGCGTCTCCGAACTCCTGATGAGCAGCTTCCTGGTCGTCAGCGCACTGGTCTTCAACAACATCGCGGTCGCCTACGGCGATGCGTTGCTCGCGGCGTTCGGGATCGTGCAGCGAATCGTGCAGATCCCGGAGATGCTGGCGATGGGTGTGGCGCTGGGCGCGATGCCGCTGCTCGCCACCACGGTGGGTGCCGGACTGCGCCGTCGGGCCCACGCGGCCCTGCTGCACAGCTCCGTCTGGATCGCCGTGATCGTGCTGGTGTTCGCCGTCCCGTTGTTCGCCTTCGGGACGCAGGCCCTCGGCC
>PHEV01000200.1 GCA_002843035.1 Actinobacteria bacterium HGW-Actinobacteria-5
CACATCCAGTGTCATCGGGTGTCGATGGCAGCCGTGGACGCCGCAGCCGATCCGTCCGCCTGGCCCGAACACGGCGAGCCGTGGGTGGTGCCGAAGGTCTACTACGACATGACGCTGCATCGCGGACGCTTCGCGGCCCTCGACGCGGCCATGCACGAGGCAGGAATGGAGCGCCCGTACGCGGAGTGGCTCACGCAGTGGAGCGAGGACACGGACCGGCTCTCCCGGCTGACCACCTTCGTTCCGTGCGCGGACTTCTTCGAGGTGCGCAACCGCGCGCTGCTCGCCCACGCCACCCAGATCGACCCGGACGGACGCTGGTTCGCGGTGCCGCTGGAGATCCAGAAGGCCGGCTGGCCCACCGAGGACTACCAGCTGGTGCGTTCGACCGTCGCGGTGACGCTGCCGGAGTCGGACCTGTTCGCCGGCGTGCGGGACGCCGAGCCGGGCAACGCCTGGAGCTACAGCATCTGAACCCGGGCTGGTCGAGCGGGTCGCACGGACCGGCTTCGACGGCGCAACCGGGCGGGTGGAGCCGCTAGCCTTGCCCGCATGGTGCAACTGACGCTGGTGACACCGGACTGGCTGCCTCTGGCCATGGCCGGCGGGCTGCTGGTCCTCCTCGGTCTCCTCTACTGGAGCCTGCGCCACAACCTGAACCGGATCGAGTTCGAGGAGGAACCGGAGTCGCCGGCCACCCCGGTCTCGCCCGCGGAGGCCTCCACCGACCACTGAGCGCGGTCCGCCCGGGACGGCCCCGGACTCCTCGGGGCGGTCCTCACCTATGCTTGCTCGACGTGAATCACCTGGCCGAGTCCACCTCGCCGTACCTGAGGATGCATGCCGACAATCCGATCGACTGGTGGGAGTGGGGTCCGGAGGCGCTGGCGGAGGCAGCGGCGTCCGATCGCCCGATCCTGCTCTCGGTCGGCTACGCCGCCTGTCACTGGTGCCACGTGATGGCTCACGAGTCGTTCTCCGACCCGGCCATCGCCGCCGTGGTCAACCCGAACTTCGTGGCGATCAAGGTGGACCGCGAGGAGCGACCCGACCTCGACGCGCTGTACATGAAGGCGACCCAGGCGCTGACCGGGTCCGGCGGCTGGCCGATGACGGTCTTCCTCACTCCGGACGGGCGCCCGTTCTTCGCCGGCACCTACTACCCGCCGGAGCCGACCGGGGGCATGCCGTCGTTCAGTGAAGTACTTCACGCCATCGACACCGCCTGGCGGCAGCGCCGCGACGAAGCGGACGCGAGCGCCGAAGCGATCACCCTGCACCTCGCCGACGCCTTCGCGCCGATCCCCGCCGAGGCGCCGAGACTCGACGTGTGGGCGATCCTCGATGCGGTCAGCCGGGAGTTCGACCCGCTGCACGGCGGCTTCGGCACCGCGCCCAAGTTCCCCGCACCGCTCCTCGTGGACGCCCTGCTCGTGAAGGGCGAGCCCGGCTCACTCGACGTCGCCCAGCGCACCCTCGACGCGATGGCCCGCGGCGGTATCCACGACCAGGTCGGCGGCGGTTTCGCCCGCTACGCGGTGGACGCCGGCTGGGTGGTTCCGCATTTCGAGAAGATGCTCTACGACAACGCCCTGCTGCTCGGCAGCTACACCCGCGGCTGGCGGCGCGTCCCCGACCACGACCCGGTGCTGCGCGCCCAATTCGAGCGGGTCGTGCGCGGCATCGTCGGCTGGCTGGAGCGGGAGCTGCGGTTGGAGTCGGGCGGGTTCGCGTCCTCGCTGGACGCCGACAGCCTGGATGCCCACGGCATGCAGCACGAGGGCATCTACTACTGCTGGACGACAGAGCTGCTCGTCGATGCCCTCGGCGAGGAGGACGGGGCGTGGGCCGCCGAGGTGTTCCACGTGACCACGTCCGGCACGTTCGAGCACGGCCTGTCCACGCTGCAGTTGCGCGGCAATCCCGACCCCGAGCGGCTTGCCTCGGTGTGCGCGCGGCTGCTCGCGGAGCGGCAGCAGCGATTCGCGCCGGCGCGCGACGACAAGGTGGTCGCGGCCTGGAACGGGTGGGCTGTCGATTCGCTGGTGTGGGCGGCCGAGGTGTTCAGCGAGCCCGGCTGGTTGGAGCTGGCTCTCGGCGCGGCCGAGTGCCTGTGGCGCGACCACTGGGACGGCCGGCTGCACCGCTCGTCGCTGGACGCCGTGGCGTCCCCCGTCACCGGGTTCGCCGAGGACTACGGCGCGGTCGCGCTGGGCTTCGCCCGGCTCGCCGGTGCGCTCGGGGACGCCGAGTGGCTGCGCCGCGCCGAACTCCTGCTCGACCAGGCCCTGGACCTGTTCGGTGCCGCGGACGGCGGGTTCCACGACGCGGCGTCCGACGCCGAGCAGCTGTGGGCGCGGGCGCGCGACGTCAGCGACAACCCGACGCCGTCGGGTACCAGTGCGCTGGTAGCGGCGCTGCGGCTGGTCGCGTTGCTCGCCGACCGCCCCGAGCTGGACGCCCACGCGGACGCCGCCGCGGCCACCCTGGCCGGCATCCTCGAGCAGGCGCCGCGGTTCGCCGGGTCGGCGTTGGTGGACGCCCTGGTCACTGACGAGGCCCGCACGGGTCTGCGTCCTGCGGTCGCGGTGGTGGTGGACGCCGAGCCGCTCGCCGAGCTGTCCCGCGCCACCTGGCGGATGGCGCCGATCGGCACAGCGGTGCTCACCGGTCGCCCCGGGACGTCGGGCTTCGCGCACCACTTCGACGAGCGTCCCGGACCCGGGGTGTACGTGTGCCGCGGCACGACGTGCTTCGCGCCCACCTCCGACCTCACCGAGCTGCGCACGGCGCTGTGGAGCCGCGTCAACTGACCGCGCGGGACGCTTTCAGCCGGCGTCCGGGTCGAGCCGGGTGCGGTGGAAGTTCAGGTACGAACGGCTGGCGGTGGGGCCGCGCTGGCCGAGGTAGCGCGAGCCGTAGACGGTGTCGCCGTACGGGTGCTCGGCCGGCGAGGACAGCCGGAAGAAGCACAACTGGCCGATCTTCATCCCGGGCCAGAGCTTGATCGGCAGCGTGGCGACGTTCGAGAGCTCGAGGGTCACGTGGCCGGAGAAACCGGGGTCGATGAACCCTGCCGTCGAGTGGGTGAGCAGGCCGAGCCGGCCCAGTGACGACTTGCCCTCCAGGCGGGCGGCGATGTCGTCGGGCAGCGTGACCACCTCGTAGGTGCTGGCCAGCACGAACTCGCCGGGGTGCAGGACGAACGGCTCGTCCGCCTCGACCTCGACCAGGTGGGTGAGTTCGGCCTGCTCCTCCGCGGGGTCGATCACCGCGTACTTGTGGTTGTCGAAGAGCCGGAACCAGCGGTCGATCCGCACGTCGACGCTGGAGGGCTGCACCATCGCGTCCTCGTAGGGCTCGAGCACCACCCGTCCTGCGGTGAGCTCGGCACGGATGTCGCGGTCGGAGAGCAGCACGGGGAGAGGATACTCAGCCGAAGATGGCCACCGCGATCGCAGCGAAGTGCAGGCCCGCTGCCGCGATCGTGCAGGCGTGGAAGATCTCGTGGAAGCCGAACCAGGCCGGGAAGGGATCGGGACGCTTGCGTCCGTAGATCACGGCGCCGACGGTGTACACCAGGCCGCCGAGCATGATCAGGATCACCACCGCAGGGCCACCGGACACCCAGAACGCGGGCAGCCAGCCCATGCCCGCCCACCCCATCAGCAGATAGCAGGCCACGTTGACCCAGCGCGGTGCCTGCGCCCAGAAGGCCTGGATCAGCACTCCCGCGACAGCGACCAGCCAGATCAGGACCAGCAGGGCAGTGGCGTTCGGCCGGTCCAGCAGCGCCAGTGCGATCGGGGTGTAGGTCGCGGCGATGAAGACGAAGATGTTCGCGTGGTCGGCCTTCCTCAGGGCGGCCTTCACGCTCGGGCGCCAGCCACCGATGTGATAGGTGGCACTGGTGCCGAACAGCAGCAGCGAGCCCGCCAGCCAGACGGCGCTGCCGATCTTGGTGGCCAGGGTGGGGGAGAACACGATCAGCAGGATCCCGCCGACCAGGACCACGGGGGTCATACCGAGATGGAGCCAGCCACGCAGTCGCGGCTTCGGCAGGAGGCCCGCCTCGTGTGCGGCCATCGGCAGCTCCTTACCTACGCTCCAGTAACTTACGTCAGCGTAGGTTGGATCCGGCCGGGATTCAAGTCCGAGGTTGCGAGGGTCCGTCCAGCCTGCGGCGCTAAGGTGCACCTATGTCGCTCGGGCTGCGGATACGCGAGGCGGTGAACCGGCTGCAGCCGCTGGGCTTCCTCTACTCGGCCTACGAGACCCAGGTGCTGGCCCAGCTCGACCGCTCGGCGCTGCCGCGCCATGTCGCGGTGCTGGCCGACGGGAACCGGCGCTGGGCGCGCGCCAACGCTCCCGACCAACCGTTGGTTGTCGGCTACCAGGCTGGTGCGGACAAGCTGAAGGAGTTCGTGGACTGGTGCGCCGACCTCGGGATCGGCGTGGTCACCTTGTGGGTGCTCTCCACGGAGAACCTGACTCGCGCGGGAGCCGGGGAGGTTTCGCCGCTGCTGCGCGTGATCGACCGCCTGGTCGCCGACCTTGCGAAGAGTTACCGCGTGCAGGTCGTGGGCGACCTGAACCTGTTGCCGGACGAGATGGCGAACCACCTGCGCAGCGCACAGGAGGCGGCCTCCGCCCACAGCGGGATCCACGTGAATGTCGCGATCGCCTACGGCGGGCGCCACGAGCTGCGGGACGCCGTCCGCTCGCTGCTGGCCAGCGAGGCGGCCAAGGGCACTACGCTCGACGAACTCGCCGGCACTCTCGAGATCGACCACATCTCCGACCACCTCTACACCGCCGGCCAGCCCGACCCCGACCTGATCATCCGAACCTCGGGGGAGCAGCGGATGTCGGGATTC
>PHEV01000201.1 GCA_002843035.1 Actinobacteria bacterium HGW-Actinobacteria-5
CGCCCGGCCATCGGGCGCCCTGACCGGGCGCCCGATGGCCGAGGATCACTGTTGACCGAGGATCTCGGTGATCTTCGCGTTGTCCGCGTCGACGGTGTCGGTGCCCTGCAGCACCCGGTCGCGCACCATGGTGACCCACGGGCTACCCACCGCGTTGAACGCCTGCTGGAAGTTGAGCGCCACCGGAGTGTCGCCCTTGGCCGCTACCTGGTTGATGGTGACCAGGCGGGGATCCTTCGCCGCGTACTCGTTGTTGGCGAAGTCGCCGCGGGAGACCACGTCGTTGTTCTTGGCCAGCACGCCGACCTGGGCGTCCTCGCTCATCATCCAGTTCAGGAAGTTCCAGGCCTGGGCTGCGTGCGTGGAGTCCTTCGAGACGCCGATGCCGTCACCACCGACGAAGGTGGACGCGCCGCCGGAGACGCCCGGGATGCCCGCCACACCCGCGTCGAACGGGGTGGACGACAGCAGCGTCGCCGGGTAGAACATCTCGCCGACCTTGCCCTCGGTGAAGCCCGCGGTCCAGGTGGGGCCCGCCTCGTCCTTGGACGAGGGCAGCACCGCGCCGGACTTCCACATGTCGGCCCACGCGTCGTAGATCTTCTTGGCGTTGGCGCCGTTGAGCAGCGACTCCGTGCCCTCCGCGTTCATCACCTGGTCACCGGAGGCCCAGATGCCGGGGAACCAGGTGAAGACCAGGCAGCCACCGCAGTTGAAGCCGGTCGCCGTGCCGTACACGCCGGGCTTGTTCAGCGCCTGCACCTTCTTCGCAGCGTTCACGTACTCGTCCATCGTGGCGGGAGCCTTCTCCGGGTCGAGCCCTGCCTCCTTGAACAGCTCCTTGTTCCAGAACAGCATCGAAAGGTCGAGCACGAACGGGAGCACGTACTCCTTGCCGTCGGAGGTGCCGGCGGCAAGGTGGCCCTTGTTGATCTGGTCCTTGAACGACATCCCGTCGATATTGGCAGTGATGTCCTGGAACAGGCCCTGCTTCACCCAGTTCGGCACGTAGACGATGTCCGCGGCGAACAGGTCGGGCAGACCGTTGGAGCCGGCCGCCGCACCCACCTTCGCCACGTAGTCGTCGTTGGGGACGACGGTCAGCTGAACCTGGTTCTTGTGGGACGCGTTGTACGCGGCGACCAGCGCCTTGGCCTGCTTCTCCAGCGGCGCCCGGGTCCACAGCGTCAGGCTGGTGCCGTCGTCGGTGCCCTCCGCGCTGAGCGACGGGGCGGCGGAGGTGGGGGTGGTGGTTCCACCACTGCAGGCGGCGAGACCGAGCGCGAGGCCGCCCGCCGCGACCAATCCGACGAGTCCACGCACCCGCCGATTCCTGAATACACCCATGTGCATGAGCTCCTTGCTCGTCCTTGAGCGAACCCCCGGTCGAGGGCCCTCCGGGCTCTCGGCGGACCGTTGTCCGAAACTCCTCGAAACCCTTTTCGCAGAACCTAGTCAAGGCATAGTGTGGGCGTCAAGGACTTCCCGACTGCTCGCAGTTTCGGAAACTTCACGAAAGGACAGCGGATGCCGACACGGCCGCCCTCCATGGGCTATCCGGCCACTCTGAGCGAGGTTGCTCGCCTCGCCGGGGTCTCCCTGCCCACCGCGTCCAAGGCCATGAACGGGCGCGGCGACGTGGCTGCGGCGACCCGCAAACGGGTGCTCGACGCGGCCGAGCAGATCGGGTTCACGCCCAACCAGCTGGCCCGCAGCCTGCTGGTCGGGCGGTCAGGCACCGTCGGCCTGCTGACCAGCGACCTGGAGGGCCGGTTCGTCCTGCCCATCCTGATGGGGGCGGAGGACGCCTTCGGCGCGGGCCAGGTGAACGTCTTCCTCTGCGACGCGCGCGGCGACCACATCCGCGAGCAGCACCACCTGAAAGCCCTGCTCAACCGGAGGGTGGACGGGATCATCGTGGTGGGCCGGCAGACCGATCCACGCCCGTCTCTCGGCCATGATCTGCCAGTGCCGGTCGTCTACGCGTACGCACCCTCCGACGACCCGGACGACCTGTCCCTGACCCCCGACAACGAGGCGGGCAGCCGCCTGGCCGTCGAGCACCTGATCGCCTGCGGGCGCTCCCGGATCGCCCACATCACCGGGGATCCCAGCTACGCCGCCGCGCAGGACCGGGTCCGTGGAGTGCAGCAGGCACTCGCTGCCGCCGGTCTCGAACTCCACGGCGAGGCGATGTTCTCGGAGTGGTCCGAGCGCTGGGGACGCGACGCCGCGGCCGTCTTGCTCGACAGGCATCCCGAGGTCGACGCGATCGCCTGCGGCTCCGACCAGATCGCCCGGGGAGTGCTGGACACGCTGCGCGACCTCGGCCGGCTGGTGCCCGACGACGTCGCCGTCGTGGGCTACGACAACTGGGAGGTGCTCACCACCAACGCCCGTCCCGAGTTGACCAGCATCGACGCGAACCTCCAGCAACTCGGCCGTGAAGCCGCGCTGGCGCTGTTCCGGGCGATGGATTCCTCCCAGCCCGAACCGAAGGGTGTCCAGTACAAGCCCGTCCGGCTGGTCATCCGGGGATCCACGATCGCCCACCGCTGAGCCGGTTGGCTTCCAGCACATCACGCAGCTTCCGCAGCGCACGGTGCTGCAGCACCCTGACCGCACCCGGTGACCGCTCCAGGATCTCTGCGGTCTCCTCGACGCTGAACTGCTCGAGCACCCTGAGCACGATCACGGCACGTTGGTCGTCGCCGAGCAGCGCGAGCACGTCCTCGACCGCCTGGCGACGGATCAGGTCAGCGTCCGCCGGCTCGTGCTGATGCCGTGACTCGTGCAGTATCCCCACATCCGCGCTCGGCGCCGCCGGACGCCGCCGCCCGGCGCGCCACGCGTCCACCAGCCGGTTGCGGGCGACCCGGAACAGCCAGGCCCGGAACGCTGGCTCATCACCGGTGAAGGAGGAGAGGTTTCGCACCAACTGGACGAAGCACTCGCCCAGACAGTCTTCCGGCTCGGCAGCGCCCTGGCTGGTGAGGAACCGCAACAGGCTCGGCGCATACTCCCGGTACACCTCGGCCCAGGCCCAGTCGGCACCCTGGCCGGCCGCCTGAAGCACCTCGGGGAACCGTTCGCCGAGTGCCATCTCACGACCGTCCCGCGCAGGGTTCGGCAATCCCGGGAACCAGACCGCACAAGACCACTCCGCCTGGCGGGAATGCGCCGGGCGGAGTGGCCTCCAGCCCCGCCCGGAGTCTCGCCGCTTCGGAGATCACGTCGGACCGACGTCACCGCCCGGGGTAGTGCCAGGAATCACCCGGTCGCCTCGACCTCACTTCCCCGGGTGGACTTGGGTGGGACGCTCGAGCGGCCCTTGGCCGGCGGGTCCGCCTTCGCTGTGGCCTGGGACGGCAGCGCGGTGGGCTTGTGGCTCGCCTGGGCCTCGGATGACTTGCCGTTGTTGGTGGGCAGCACCGTAGGTTTGGTGTGATCCTCGCCGGACTTGCCCGGAGCGGTGGTCGGGGTGGGCAAGGGGCTTGGCGGACCGGACCGGGGCCCCGTCGTCGCGGTCGTCGTCGGGTGGCTGGGCGCGCCGGCGGTGGGTCCACCGCTGCGCGGGGCTTCAGGCGGACCCAGGCGCAGCCCGGGAAGAATCGTCAGCGGGTTGCCACCCATGGCGGTCGCCACCCCTGCGCCGACGGTCAGCAGGGCGAGGGCTGCGGTGATCGTGGTCACGACGGTGCGGCGGGCACGGTGGCTCGCCGCGGGACGCGTCCGCGCGGCGCCCACGAGTCGCACTTCACGGGAGACCGCGGCCAGGTGCTGCTCGCGCACGGCATCCACGGACGCTGGCGGGTAGGCCGTGCGCAGGGCGCCCAGGAAGGCCGCGACGTCGCGCAGGCTCGGGTCATCGGCAGGCTGCTCACCGGCGAGGAGCCGGGAGAAATCGGGTTCGTTCTTGCTCAAGTTCAACCTCCACCAGGGATACCGCTGGGAAGGCCTTGAACGTTACGGCCTACCGCAACTCCCGAGGACTTCAGCGAATCTCCGTCGAGGCGTAACGAATCGGGCCGCGCTGACGGTTACCCGGATGGAGGCCGATCTTTCCCCCCGGGCCTCCGACCAGTGCTCCCGTCGAAAGAGGTAAAGCATGACCCGCAAGACTCTTGGTCGAACCCTGGTGGGCGCCGCGCTCACCGTGGCCCTCAGCACTCTCACGCTCGGCCCGGCCAGCGCAGCACCGGTGATCGCCTGGGATGGCATCACCCCCGATGGCAGCTACGCCTACGGCGCCGTCCCGACCCCCACCTGCAGCGCGTCCGACGACGTGGACGCGACCATTGCGCTGACCTGCGTCGTCACCGGTGCCGAGGCCAACCCCGCGGTGGGCTCCCATACCCTGACCGCGACCGCGAGCGACATCAACGGCGCGGTGGTGGCCACCGAGACGATCTCCTACACCGTCACCAGCTGGTACACCGTGAAGGGCTTCTACTCGCCGGTGAAGATGACCAAGGTGAACACGCGCAAGGCCGGCTCCACCGTCCCGCTCAAGTTCAAGGTCTACAAGGACGGCGCCAAGGTCACCTCGAACACCGTCGTCGCCAGCATCATGGCCCAGCAGTACGTCTGCGGCGACGCCGCGATGACCCCGATCGGCCTCCCCGTCTCGGTGACCACAGCCAAGAAGGGCTTCACCCTCAAGTACCGGTACGGCGCGTTCCACCAGAACTGGAAGACGCCGAAGCTGGCCAAGCCGGCCAAGGTCAAGGGCAAGAAGGTCGTGACCACGGCCTGCTACCTGGTCACCGCCACCATGGACGACACCTCGACCCTGAGCGCCAAGTTCCTGCTGAAGT
>PHEV01000202.1 GCA_002843035.1 Actinobacteria bacterium HGW-Actinobacteria-5
GTGAACGGGAAGGGAACCGTCCCCGGGGCTCGCTAACCTGAGGCCATGACGCTCGCCATCCGGGTCATCCCCTGCCTCGACGTGCATGACGGACGCGTGGTCAAGGGCGTCAACTTCCTGAACCTGCGCGATGCGGGTGATCCGGTCGAGCTGGCCGCTGCCTACGGCGAGCAGGGCGCCGACGAGCTGGTCTTCCTCGACATCTCCGCCTCGGCGGAGGGCCGTGCGACCACCTACGAGATGGTCCGGCGTACGGCGGAGACTGTGTTCATCCCCCTCGCCGTGGGTGGGGGAGTGCGCGGCGTCGAGGACGTCGACCGGCTGCTGCGCAGCGGTGCGGACAAGATCGGCATCAACACCGGCGCCATCGAGCGCCCGGCAGCGATCGACGAGATCGCGCACCGCTTCGGCAACCAGGTGCTGGTCCTTTCCCTGGACGCCCGGCGCGAGCCGGGCCAGCCCTCCGGCTTCGGTGTCACCACCCACGGCGGACGCCGGGCCGCGGGTCTGGACGCCATCGCCTGGGTGCGCGAGGCCGTCGAGCGTGGCGCGGGCGAGATCCTGCTCAACTCGATGGACGCCGACGGCACGACCGACGGCTTCGACGTCGAGATGATCGCCGCGGTGAAGGATGTCGTGGACGTCCCGGTGATCGCGTCCGGCGGCGCGGGCACGGTCGCACACTTCGTCGAGGCCGCCCGGGCGGGCGCGGACGCCGTCCTGGCCGCCAGCGTGTTCCACTACGGCACGCTGGGCATCGCCGAGGTCAAGGCCGGCCTCGCCGACGCCGGATTCCCCGTACGCTGAGCTCCATGGAGTGTCTGTTCTGCCGGATCGTCGCCGGCGAGATCCCCGCCCGGCAGGTCTACGCCGATGAGCACGCGGTCGCGTTCCTCGACATCAACCCGTGGCATGTCGGGCACACCCTGGTCGTGCCGCGCCGGCACGTCGACGACCTGCTCGGCAAGCCGGAGGCGCTCACCGAGATCGCGCCCGCGATCAGCGCGGTGAGCCGGCTGCTCGTCGATCGGCTCGCTGCGGACGGTCTGAACCTGCTCAGCAGCAGTGGTATCTCCGCCGGCCAGGAGGTGTTCCACTTGCACGTGCACCTGGTGCCGCGTTACGCCCACCGTCCCGGGTTGCGCGAGCTGATGGTGAAGGAGCAGGGGATCGACCTCGACCGGGTGCACCACCAGATCGTTGGCGAGCACTGACCAGCCGGTGACTGTCGCGGCTTGGAGAGGTCAGCCGAAGCTGACGATGCAGTCCTTCCCGGTCGGGCAGGTGATCCTGCCGAGCGCGAAGTCGGCATAGGTTCCGGTGGAGGTCTTCACCACCCCGGTCTTCGGCTCGCCGAGCGTGCTCGCCTGGCTGGCACTGAGCGCGTCGTAGGCCTTCGCCACGTCGCCGGTCAGGGTGGTGGCCGCGCCCCCCGTGGCGCTGGTCCCCGTGCTCGTGGCGGTGGCCGTCGCGGTGCTGGAAGCGGTGGAGCTCGCGGTGCTGGAAGCGGTGGAGCTCGCGGTGCTGGACGCGGAAGCCGTGCTGGTGGCGGTGCCGGACGCCGTGGTCGTCGCCGTGCTGGTCGCGGACGTCGTTCCGCCTCCACCCAGCACGGTGAACAGCCGTTCCTTGAGGCCGAAGGTGCTCTTGAAGGAGGAGCCGCTCACGGTCACCGAGCCCTTCGACCCGCTGATCTTCAGTTGGTCGACGCGGCCCCCGTAGGTCCCGTCCCCGTCCCTGGCGGTGACCTGGACGGTCTTCAGGGTGCCGATGCTCGAATAGGCCTTCTGGACCTTCGACGAGCTGAGCGTCACCGTCCAGGACTGGTCCCGCTTCACGCCGTCGTAGGGGTCCTTCTGGGCCTTCAGGTACGGGTAGCCCGAGCCTCCGGAGGCGGACCAGCCGCCGTTGGACGCGGAGAACATGGTCAGGGCGAGGTTGCCCTTGTACTCGACCACCTTGCCTGCGGTCGCGCTGACCGCCTTGTCGGTGGCGCTGTACTCCGAAGACGTGCCCTTGTAGACCTGGCAGGCCGAGGTGTCGCACAGGTCATAGATGCCCGCGGTGCTGTGGGCACGCAGGTAGGCCGCGTAGGTGCGGGCGGCCACGGCCTGCGCCTTGAGCGCCTCGGTGGACCAGCCGCCCGGCATCTCCGCCGGCACCACGGAACGCAGGTAGTCCTCGATCGAGAGGTAGTTCACCGTCTTCAGGCCCGAGCCGGAGAATCGTGCGCCAAGCTTGCCCCGGTAGCTGCGCGTGGCGCCGTCCGGCATGGCGAGCTTGACGATGCCGGTCGGGCTCGCCACGTACCAGACCCGCTTCGGGTTGAGCTTGGTGGCGTACTTCACGTAGGTGCCGGAGGTGTTGCGGTAGTAGAGGACGCGGGAACTGCCGGAGCGGCGGATCCGCCACTTGGTGTACTTCGACCCGTACGGCAGGGTCAGCTTCTTGCCCGCGGAGTCGGTGACGGTCTGGCCCTTGATCGGGCGGAAGTGGACGCCGTTGTCGTTGTCGCCGCTGATCCACACCCGGATGGTCTTCGACGCCAGCGTGTCCAGCGTCGTGCCGGGGTAGTAGAAGCCGACGATCTCGGAGTAGTCCAGGCCCTTGCTGGCGGCACCGTAGGCGCCCCACTGCGACATGCCCTTGCCGTGGCCCCAGCCCGCACCACTGATCGTGACCGATCCGCTCTGTGGTGTGACCGCGGTGTCCGCGCGGGCCGGGCTGCCGAATCCGCCCAGCCCGAGCAGGAGGGCAGCCGTCGCTGACGTTGCGACGGCGGCACGCGCGAACGTGAGGTGCGCAGCGTTGGTGAACATCGGGGGGTCCCTTCGATCTGCGAGCTGGTTACCATCGTCGCCCAGCGCGGACGCCGCATCCACCCCGAGGCTGAGAATTCTTCAGAATTGGTGCCGAAGTCGAAGGCACGGGTTGAGCCTTCGCCCACCGATCGCCATTGCCGGACCACGATGTGAAACGCCGCGCTCATGTGTTGACATTGCCGGCTCCGGCAGTCACGCTTGTCCCGTGCGGAAGTCCCTTCTCGTAGTTAGCCAGCGTGTCGGCTGAGCCCAGCGTTCATCAACCGACACGCTCCCTCGCCTGCGTCAGCAGCGGGGGTTTTTTTCTGCGTCCGTACGCCAACCGTCAACGAAGAGAGGTAGAGATGCCCGGGGAGTCACCGACAATCCTGACCGGGGCCCAGGCCCTGGTGGAGTCACTGGAGCGGGTCGGCGTCGATGTCGTCTTCGGCATCCCAGGCGGCGCGATCCTGCCTGCCTACGACCCGCTCTACGACTCGAAGGTGCGGCACATCCTGGTCCGCCACGAGCAGGGCGCCGGCCACGCCGCCGAGGGCTACGCGATGGTCACCGGCCGCGTGGGGGTGTGCATCGCCACCTCCGGGCCCGGTGCGACCAACCTCGTCACGGCGATCGCCGACGCCTACATGGACTCGGTGCCGATCGTCGCGATCACGGGCCAGGTGGCGAGCAAGGCGATCGGTACGGATGCGTTCCAGGAGGCCGACATCCGCGGCATCACGATGCCGATCACGAAGCACAGCTTCCTCGTCACCGAGACCACGGGCATCCCGCATGCGATCGCGGCGGCGTTCCATCTCGCCGCGACCGGCCGTCCGGGCCCGGTGCTGGTGGACATCGCCAAGGATGCGCTCTCGTCGACGGCCGAGTTCGTCTGGCCCGAGGAACTGGACCTGCCTGGCTACCACCCGGTCGCCAAGCCGCACAGCAAGCAGTTGCGCGAGGCTGCCCGGTTGATCGGCGAGGCGAAGCGCCCCGTCCTCTATGTGGGTGGCGGAGTGGTGAAGGCGCAGGCCTACGACGCGCTGGCCGAACTCGTCCGGATCACCCGGATCCCGGTCGTGACCACGCTGATGGCGCGCGGAGCGTTCCCCGACAGCCACGAGTTGAACATGGGCATGCCGGGAATGCACGGCACCGTGGCCGCGGTGGGGGCGCTGCAGCGCTCGGACCTGCTGATCACCCTGGGCGCCCGCTTCGATGACCGGGTCACGGGCAAGCTGGACTCCTTCGCCCCGGATGCGAAGGTGATCCACGCCGACATCGACCCGGCGGAGAT
Source organism: Actinobacteria bacterium HGW-Actinobacteria-5 (assembly GCA_002843035.1). Taxonomy (GTDB): domain Bacteria; phylum Actinomycetota; class Actinomycetes; order Propionibacteriales; family Propionibacteriaceae; genus Propionicimonas. The sequence goes on from PHEV01000202.1 coordinate 4,102, forward strand.
CTCCAAGAATCGCGTCGCGGACGTCCCGATCGTCGGCCACCTCTCCGAGGTGATCGCCGAGCTGAACAGCCTGCTGCGCACCGCGGACCTGCCCGACTACGGCGAGTGGGGGCGCTACCTGAAGGGGCTGAAGGCGAAGTACGCGCTCGACCCGGAGCCGCTGCAGGAGGAGTTGCTGAGCCCCGAGTACGTGATCAAGCGGATCGGCGAGATCGCCGGTCCGGACGCCACCTTCGTCACCGGCGTGGGCCAGCACCAGATGTGGTCCGCGCACCTGTTGCCGCACGAGCGTCCGGGCCGTTGGCTGAACTCCGGCGGGGCCGGAACGATGGGCTACTGCGTCCCGGCCGCGATGGGAGCCAAGGTGGGACGCCCGGATGCCGTGGTCTGGGGCATAGACGGCGACGGCTGCTTCCAGATGACCAACCAGGAGCTGGTCACCTGCGCCCTGAACGACATTCCGATCAAGATCGCTGTGATCAACAACCGCAGCCTGGGCATGGTGCGGCAGTGGCAGACCCTGTTCTACGGGGAGCGCTACTCCAACACCAACCTGAAGACCCACCTTGTCCCGGACTTCCCGAAGCTGGCCGAGGCCATGGGCGCGGTCGGGCTGCGGGCCGAGACCCTCGAGGACGTGGATCGGGTGATCAACGAGGCGATGGCCATCAACGAT
>PHEV01000203.1 GCA_002843035.1 Actinobacteria bacterium HGW-Actinobacteria-5
TTGACCCCAGGAGGTCCACGAGCGCTCGGGAGTCGGGGTCGTCGACCGGGAGGAACACCCGGTCGACGGCCTCTTCGCTGAGCTCCTCGCCGGCCTTGCGGCCGTAGCCGATCCCGCGTCCGAGCAGGATCGACTCCCGGCCCGCGTCGTCGGCGGCGAGCACGACGCTGGAGTTGAGCACCTTGGTGATGCGCTGCGATTGCGACATGGCTGTGGCCGGCTCAGGGATCGGTGAGGTCACGGCCGTTGCCTGCAATGACTTTCCTCAGCCAGGTGAAGGAATCCTTCCGTGAGCGGTCGAGGGTGCCGTTCCCGAGGTCGTCCTGGTCGACGTAGATGAACCCGTAGCGCTTGGACATCTGTGAGGAGGACGCGCTGACCACGTCGATCGGCGCCCAGCAGGTGTAGCCCATCAGGTCCACCCCGGCCTCGATGGCCAGGGCCATCTGCTCGAAGTGAGCCCGGAAGTACTCCACCCGATAAGGATCGTGGATCGACCCGTCGGATTGGACCACGTCGGCGTAGCCGAGCCCGTTCTCCACGATGAACAGCGGCTTGCGGTACCGGTCGTACAGCTCGATCAGGGAGATCCGGAGGCCGACCGGGTCGATCTGCCAGCCCCATTCGCTGCTGGCGAGGTAGGGGTTCTTCACGCCCAGGATGGTGTTGCCCGGGGTGCGTTCGGCGTCCGGGTCCACCGATTCGGTCGAGGACTGGTAGTAGCTGAACGACACGAAGTCCACCGGGTGGGCCTTGAGGAGCTCGCGGTCACCGTCCTGCCAGGGAACCTCGATCCCCCTGCTCGCCAGCGACGCGAGCTCGATGGCCGGATACTCCCCGAAGGCTTGGACGTCGGCGAAGAAGTAGTTGTTCAGGTTCTTCGCCAGGGTCGCGGCCACGTCGTCGGGGTGACAGGTGCGCGGGTAGGTGGTCAGCTTGGTGAGCATGCACCCCATCCGGGCATCCGGGACGAGTTCTCGCAGGTCTCGGGTCGCCAGCGCGGACGCCACGAACTGGTGGTGCGCCGCGCGATAGCACGCCGCCTCCAGTCCGTCCGGGCACAGCTCCTCGATCACCCCACCCGAGGTGAACGGGTGGCGAATCACCGAATCGATCTCGTTGAAGCTGAGCCACAGCCGCACCAGATCGCCATATTCGGCGAAACAGGTGTGGGCGAAACGAACGAAGAGACCGACCACCTGGCGGTCGGCCCACCCGTTGAGGCGGGTCGCCAACTCCAGCGGCATCTCGTAGTGCGACAAGGTCACCAGGGGTTCGATCCCCCGCTGCCGCATGCCCTCGAACAACTCCCGGTAGAACCGGACCCCGGCGGGGTTCGGATCACGTTCGAACCCCGTCGGGTACAACCGACTCCAGGAGATGGACACCCGCAGCACCCGGAAGCCCAGCTCGGCGAACAGGTCCAGATCACCCGGCCAGCGGTGGTAGAAGTCGATGCCTCTCCGCTTGGGGTAGTAGGTGGAGTCTGTGGTCGCCATCGCGTCGGCGATGCTGGCCAGACTCACCGCGTGGTGCGCGGCGTACTCGGTGTTGGACAAGTTGGGCCGGTAGGCGGCGACGTCGGCGACCGAAGGGCCGCGTCCGTCGACGTCCCAGGCGCCCTCGCACTGGTTGGCGGCGAGGGCGCCTCCCCACAGGAACCCGTCAGGAAACGGAGCCACTGGTGGCCACCTTCTTCGCGACGTGGAACAGCGGGTCACCGTGCTTGGCCATCGCGCCGGTCGCCACGCCCGTCACCTCGACGTCGCGGGCGTTCGTCACGACGAGCGGGGTCGTGGTGTCGAAGCCGGCCGCAGTGATCGCGACAAGGTCCGCGGTCAGCAGGAGCTGGCCAGCCTCGACACGATCGTCCTTGCTGACGTGCACCGCAAAATGCTTGCCGCCCAGGCGCACGGTGTCCAGACCGACGTGGAGCAGGAGCTCGACGCCCTCATCGGTGGTGAGCCCAAGGGCGTGGTGGGTGTCGAACAGCATGGATACCCGGCCCGCGACCGGGCTGCGAAACTCACCGGACGCAGGGCGCACCGCGCAGCCCTGGCCGAGCAGACCGCCGGCGAAGACCTTGTCGGGAACGTCGGTCAGGGCCACAACCTCACCGTCCACGGGGCTGAGCACGTCACCGGGCAGCACGTTCTCCAGCGGAGCCACACCGCGCGCCTTCAGGGTGGCGGAGGCCGCGTCGCTCCACAGGAAGAAGGACGCGACGAACGCGGCACCGAAGGCGATCACGGCGCCGAGGATGGCATTGATGATGTTGCGCGGGTCGTCCGGGTTGATGAACATCGACATGCTCGCCAGGCCCGGGCCCACCGCGACGTACGAGGTGACCTGCGTGATGCCCAGCCAGGTGGCACCGGCCACGGCCCCGGTAAGGACGCTCCACAGGGCGCGCTTGTTCTGGATCGTGATGCCGTACAGGGCGGGCTCGGTGATGCCGAACAGTGCGGAGATCCCCGCCGAAACTGCCGTGGAACGCATCTCCGTGTCCTTGGTGCGCAGCGCGACGGCGAAGCTTGCTCCCGACTCGGCAATGTTGTGGGCAAGCGACGCAGGGTTGTACAGCGACTCGTAACCGGCGGTGCTCAGCTGGTTCACCACGTAGGGGATGAACGCCTTGTGCATCCCGACAGAGATGATGAACGGCAGGGCAATGGCCAGCAGAGGAAGCGCGACCCAGCCGAGGGTGCTGTACACCCACAGCACACCGGTGGTGAAGTACGTGCCTGCCCAGAATCCGAGTGGGCCGAGGAACAGCAGGGTCGCAGGAACGGTGATCAGGAGGGCGATCATCGGGACGAAGAAGATCCGGATCGGCTTGGGAGTCACCTTGGTGAGCACGCGTTCGAGGCTTCCAAGCAGCAGGACGCTGAGGATCGCAGGGAATACCTGGGAGGCGTAGTTGATATTCGGAATGGGAATCCCGAAGACCGAGGTGCCCTTTGCCATTGCCGCGGTCATGGACGGAAGCAACAGAACCGATACGGCGGCGATGGCCACCAGGCGGTTCGAATTCAACTTCGTAGCGGTGGTCACGGCAACCAGGAGTGGCAGGAAGTAGAACGTTGCATCGCTGATCGCGACCAGTGTGGTGAAGGTCGGGTCCTGTCTGGAGAGCCCGAACATCGCCAGAAGCAGCATCATCGACTTCAGCACACCTGCCCCGGCGATCGCCGGGATCAGCGGCTGGAAGACGCCGACGATGAAGTCGAGCAGCTTGGCTCCCCAGCTCACCTTCGTCACCGGGCCGCCAGGGTTCGCCGCTGGCGCGGCCAGCCGTCCCGTTCCCAGAAGGTCGTTCAGCGCCTCATGCACCTCGACGACATCGTTGCCGATGACCACTTGGGGCTGCGCGCCCACGACGCCCATCACGCCGGGGACGGCCTTGAGCCGGGCCTGGTCGGCCTTGCCCGGATCAGCGAGGGTGAACCGCAGGCGGGTCGAGCAGTGCTCCACGTGCGTCACGTTCGCCGGCCCGCCCACGGCGCCGAGAATGTCGGCCGCGGTCTTCTTGTAATCCATCGTTGGACTTCCTATCGGTCGGTGCGGCCGTTCTCGGGCAACAAAAAAAGGACCTGAGGGAAACACCACCCAAGTGGTGCAACCATCAGATCCTGCCCGCATGACCGGTCACATGTCTGTGAAAGCTGCCATCAAGATGACACTCGAATGAACAAATGTCAACCCCGTGGCGTCATCGTCCCTGCCGACCTGCCCCTGCGGGCACAATTCCTGGCGGTCCAGGCCGACGACGGGAGTCCGGCCTGCTAGACCGACGACACCGGTCGCTGACCAGGAAGGCCGTCGACCACGTTGAGACCCAGGGGCTTGCAGCACGAGAGCGGTAACACGCGGCGTACCCCCTTGGGTATATCCTTCAAGCAGTTTCCGAGGGGCGGCGAAGGTCCTCGATGGCACTTCTTGGGTACATCTGATCGGGGCCGAATCAGGCCAAAACCAGTAGTCAGATGCCGTTTACCCTGATCAGGGGCCTTACACCAATAGGTGCGCGAGAGAGGAGTTGAACCTCCCCTGGGGCGCGACTCAACATGCTTTGGACTAGGAATTATGTGCAGCTCTTCCTCGCCTCTCCGAGCTTCGTGGGGCAAACGTGGGGCAGGATTTCAACGACCCTGCGTCGGAAGCGACGACCTCACAGGACTGGGACGGACCCTCCCGCTGGGTCGCTCGATGTTTCGCTCTCCCACGCGCGGCCCTGTGGCTCCCGAACATTGGACGCGGCGGCCAGCCCGCGGCCACCCCAACGAGCACGTCGAGCGCGACGGCGTCCCGAGGTCGGGCAGCCTTGGCCAGGCTCCACCGGGCTTCTCCGGACCGGTCACTGCCCGCGGGCCGAGGACACGCTCGGCGGTCATGCCGACCCGGAAGTCCTGGCGCCAGATCGAGACCAGAGTCGACTCCGAGGACCCGGTCCGGCAGCGATCAGATGCTGACCAGTTGCACCCCTTGGTGCCGACGAGGGTCCGAGGTGGTCGTCGCCGTCCACGGCAACGCCGGCCGGCGAGAACACCTGATATGTAGCGGGTTGTTGTCAAGAGGGCGTGGGGAGGCGCCGCCGGGCTGGGTGCCGGGCGGCGCCTCTTTTCTTGTTGCCCTGGCAAGGGGTGTTCGGCTGGGTGAGCGTGTCGTGGTCGACGGCGTCGTCAGTCTGATATTCGCGGGTTGGGTACCGCAGGACGGTGTTTCGGCTGGAGCCCTCACGCGTGTCTAGGAACG
>PHEV01000204.1 GCA_002843035.1 Actinobacteria bacterium HGW-Actinobacteria-5
TCGCCGGCGCCGGGTCGGTGTAGTCGTCGGCCGGCACGTAGATCGCCTGCATCGAGGTGATCGAGTGGCCCCTGGTGGACGTGATCCGCTCCTGCAGCTGGCCCATCTCGTCGGCCAGGTTCGGCTGGTAGCCCACGGCGGACGGCATCCGGCCCAGCAGCGTGGACACCTCCGAGCCGGCCTGGGTGAACCGGAAGATGTTGTCGATGAACAGCAGCACGTCCTGGTTCTGCACGTCACGGAAGTACTCGGCCATGGTCAGCGCCGACAGCGCGACCCGCAGGCGCGTGCCCGGCGGCTCGTCCATTTGGCCGAAGACGAGCGCGGTGTCCTTCATGACGCCGGCGTCGATCATCTCCTCGATCAGGTCGTTGCCCTCGCGGGTGCGCTCCCCCACGCCGGCGAACACCGAGGTGCCGCCGAAGTTGTGCGCGATCCGGTAGATCATTTCCTGGATCAGCACCGTCTTGCCCACGCCCGCGCCACCGAACAGGCCGATCTTGCCGCCCTGCACATACGGGGTGAGCAGGTCGAGCACCTTGATGCCGGTCTCCAGCATCTGGGTCCGCGGCTCCAGGGTGTCGAAGGCGGGCGCCGAGCGGTGGATGGGCCAGCGGTCGGTGATCTCCAGCTTCGAGATGTCCTCGCTCAGGCACTCGCCGGTGACGTTCCACACCTTGCCCTTGGTCACGTCGCCGACAGGCACGCTGATCGGCGCGCCAGTGTCGATGACCAGGCCGCCGCGCCGCATGCCGTCGGTCGGCTTCAGCGAGATCGCCCGGACGATGTTGTCGCCCACATGCAGCGCCACCTCGGCCGCGATCGTGCGGGTGTGCTCGCCGTCCTCGATCTCGATCAGCAGCTTGTTGTAGATCTCGGGCATCTGGCCGGCGGCGAACTCCACGTCCACCACGGGTCCGATCACCCGGGCAACCCGCCCGGTCACAGCGGCCGGTGCGGCCTCGGTCGGGGTCTGCGTCACGGTCATTGTCTGCCTCGCCTACTCGTTCTCGGTCAGGTCGGCAAGCGCGCTCGCGCCGCCGACGATCTCGCTGATTTCCTGGGTGATCTCGGCCTGCCGGGCCTGGTTGGCCTCCCGGGTGAGCCGCTCGATCAGTTGCTGGGCGTTGTCGGTCGCCGACTTCATGGCTCGCTGCTGGCTGGCCAGCTGGGACGCAGCCGACTGCAACAGGTAGAACCACACCCGGCTGCGCACGTACAGCGGCAGCAAGGCGTTGAGGACGTCGTCCGGGTCGGGCTCGAACAGGTAGAGCGCGTCCGGGTGCTCCGGATCGGGCTCCTGCACGCCCTCCACGACTTCCAGCGGAAGGAGCCGCCGGATCCGCGGGGTCTGGGTGAGCATCGACTCCATCCTGGTGTACACCGCCCAGATCTCGTCCACGCCACCCTCTTCGGTGGGCCTGAGGAAGTCGTCCAGCAGCGTGTTGGCGATCTCGACGGCGCGGTCGTAGGTCGGGGCGTCGGAGAACCCCTCCCACTGGGCGTGGATCGGAATGTTGCGGTACTTCAGGTAGCCGATGCCCTTGCGTCCCACGACGTAACGGACGATCTCCCTGCCCTCCTGCTCCTCCTCGCGCTGGCGGAAGGCCGCGACCGTCTTGATCACGTTGGAGGAGTAGGCGCCGTTCATGCCCCGGTCGGAGGTGATGAACAGCACCGCGACGCGCTGGGGATTCTCGACGTCACGAGTCAGCGGGTGGTCCAGGCGCGACTTGTTCGCCACCGCCGACACCGCCCGGTTCAGCTCGCGGGTGTACGGCAGCGCCCGGGCAGCGGCCTGCTGCGCCCGGATGATCCTCGAGGACGCGATCAACTCCATCGCCCTGGTGATCTTCTTGGTCGCGCTCACCGACTTCCGGCGCTGTCGCAGCTCCCGCAGGCTGGCTGGCATCCGATCAACCCCGCTTCTTCGTCGGGATCTTCTTCACCACGATCTGCTCGTGGTCGAGGTCCTCGTCCGCGATCGGCGCCGAGACGGGGTCGCCGGTGGCCAGCGGCTTGCCGTCGCCACTCACGAACTGGGCCCTGAAGCCCTCCATCGCCTCCAGCACGACCTGCTCGGTGTCCGCGGTGAACTGGCCCGTCTCCGCGATGGTGTCGAGCACCTTGGTGTTGTGGCGCAGGTAGTCGAGGAACTCACGTTCGTAGCGCAGCACGTCGCTCACCGGGACGTTGTCGAACTTGCCGGTAGTGCCGCCCCACACGCTGATCACCTGTTCGGCGACCGGGTAGGGGCTGTACTGCGGCTGGCGGAGCAGTTCGACGAGCCGCGCGCCGCGATCGAGCTGGCGGCGGGACGCGGCGTCCAGGTCGGAGGCGAACATGGCGAACGCCTCCATGTCGCGGTACTGGGCCAGGCCGATCTTCAGCGTGCCGGCCACGCTCTTCATCGCCTTGATCTGCGCGGCGCCACCGACCCGGGACACCGAGATGCCCACGTCGATCGCCGGACGCTGGTTCGCGTTGAACAGGTCGGACTGCAGGAAGATCTGGCCGTCGGTGATCGAGATCACGTTGGTCGGGATGTAGGCCGAGACGTCGTTGGCCTTCGTCTCGATGATCGGCAGGCCGGTCATCGAGCCCCCGCCGAGCGCGTCGGACAGCTTCGCGCAGCGCTCCAGCAAGCGGCTGTGCAGGTAGAAGACGTCGCCCGGGTATGCCTCGCGGCCCGGAGGCCGGCGCAGCAGCAGCGACATCGAGCGATACGCCTCGGCCTGCTTGGTGAGGTCGTCGAACACGATCAGAACATGCTTGCCGGCATACATCCAGTGCTGGCCGATCGCCGAGCCGGTGTACGGGGCGATGTACTTGAATCCGGCCGGGTCTGAGGCGGGCGCGTGCACGATGGTCGTGTATTCCATGGCGCCGGCCTCTTCCAGGACGGTGTGCAGCGCCGCGATGGTCGAACCCTTCTGGCCGATGGCGACGTAGATGCAGCGGACCTGCTTCTTCGGGTCGCCGGTGGCCCAGTTGGCCTTCTGATTGATGATCGTGTCGATGGCGATCGCGGTCTTGCCGGTCTTGCGGTCGCCGATGATCAGCTGCCGCTGGCCGCGGCCGATCGGGGTCATCGAGTCGATCGCCTTGATACCGGTCTGCAGCGGCTCGTTGACGCTCTGCCGGTCCATCACACCGGCCGCCTGCAGTTCCAGCTCGCGATGCTCGGTCATGTCCTTGAGGTCGCCGAGTCCGTCGATCGGGTTGCCCATCGCGTCCACCACGCGACCGAGGTAGCCATCGCCCACCGGCACACTGAGCACCTCGCCGGTCCGCTTGACGATCGAGCCTTCGTCGATGCCTTCAGACTCGCCCAGCACGACAACGCCGATCTCGCGAACGTCGAGGTTCAGCGCGATGCCGAGCGTGCCGTTGGCAAACTCCAGCAACTCGTTCGCCATGGCCGAGGGCAGGCCCTCGACGCGGGCGATGCCGTCGCCGGAGGTCACCACGGTGCCCACCTCATCCCTCGCTGCGGCGTCGGGCTTGAAGTTGGACACGAACGTCTCCAGCGCGTCCCGGATCTCGTCGGGGCTGATGGTCAGTTCCGCCATTTGTGCACCTTCTGCTTTCGATCTACTGGGTCAGTTGCTTGCTTGCTGCGGCCAGGCGTCCGGCGACGGTGCCCTCGATCACCTCGTCGCCGACCTGCACCCGGGCACCGCCGAGGACCGCGGGGTCCACGACGACCTGCAGGCTCACCTGCCGGCCCAGCTGCCGCTCGATCGCGGCCTGCAGCCGCTGCTTGTGCTCATCGGTGAGGGGCTGTGCAACCGTCACCGTGGCGACCGCACGATTCCGGATCGCCGCAGCCAGGCCGAGGTAGCCCTCGGCGGTGGCCTCGAACGAGACCGTGGCCCGGGCCACTGCGCGTCGGGCGAGCGCCACCGTGTCGGCGTCCGCCCTGCCGACGAGCAGGTCCTCGACCACCTGCTGGCGGGCCGGCACCGGCGCCGCCCGGTCGTCCAGAACCTGCCGCAGGGCAGTGTCCCCGACCACCGTGCGAACGAACCGGAAGAGCTGCTCCTCCACCGTGTCCAGCGTGCCGGCCTCGAGGGCATGCGCGAACAGTGCCCGCACGCCCTGGCGGTCGATCGCTGCGGTCAGCCCGGACGCCGTCCCCCAGCGCAGGCCGGACGCCGATGCGACCACCGCGGACGCGGCCTTGCCCAGCCGCTGGCCGAACACCCGGTCGGCGAGCTCGCGGCGCCGGTCGTCCGGCACCGTCGGGTCGGCCAGAGCGTTGCGCAGCGAGACCTGCACCCCGAGCAGGTCCGCCGCCGCGAAGAGCTCGGCCGCGAGTTCCGGACTCGACTTCTGGACGTCCAGCGCCCGGTCGAGTTCGGACAGCCGGGCCTCGGCAGCGGCGCTCATTCGGGGCCCCCGCGGAGTTGCTCGGGGGAGCGCAGCGGAGGAGAAGAACTCCGTGGGGTGGTCATGCCTTCTCCGGCACGGGTTCGGCCTCGAGTTCGGCGATGAAGCGCTCAACACTGCGGCGGGCACGCTCGTCGTCCTCGAGGGACTCCCCGACGATCCGTCCGGCGAGCTCGGTGGCCAGGCCGCCCACCTCGGAGCGGAGCTGGCTGATCACCTGCGCCCGCTCGGCCTCGATCTGGGCCTTCGCCGAGGCCAGCAGTCGTGCCGAGTCGGCCTGCGCCTGCTCGCGGATCTCCGCGGCGAGGGTCACGGCCTGGGTCCTGGCCTCCTCGCGGAT
>PHEV01000205.1 GCA_002843035.1 Actinobacteria bacterium HGW-Actinobacteria-5
TTCTGGCGGGAGCGCGTGGCCGTAGCCCCCCCCGTCCGGCGTGTCCTCCGGCTGGTCAGGGAGCGGGCCGAGTGCCCTGCGCGGGGTGGGCGAACCCTCTTCTGCCACTGCGGTCCCTTGCCGATCGATGCGGATGTCCGAGCCAGTGTAGCGACGGCGGGCGTGTCCCCACGAGAAGGCGCGTCAGCCTGCGCCAGCATGGAGCCACCATGCCCATGCCCAGATTCCGGGATCCTGATCGGCTCAAGCTCACTGTCTCGACGGCCCGCACCGTCCGGTTGTCACGGACGCCGGACGGTCCGCCGCTGTTTCCCTGGCCCGTGGCGGCGCTGGGCGGCGGGGCCCTCGCAGCGCTCACCGGTGCGCTGCTGGTGGCCGGCGTGATGCTGGTCGCCTGGCTGAGTGCGATCGCGATCGCGTTGCCCGTTGTGCTGGCCTTCGCGGCCCAGGTCTGGCTGCTCGCCCACGGCGGCCCGCTGGCCATCGGGCAGGACGAGGTCACCGTGGTCCCGCTGGGACTCACCCTCGCTTTCGGCGCCCTGTGTTCCTCCGCGGGGGGGTTCGCGTACCGGCAGGGACGCCAGGCCCGCCCGGGAGATCTCGACGGCGCCGCACGCCGCTGGCTCCTGCTCGGCTCCATCGGGCAGGTGGCGGCCGGCTACACCGTGTTCGCGGTCGTGCTCGCCTGGGCGGTGGACGGTCCGGTGGCGCTCTGGCGTCCGGCCCTGGGCGCGCTCCTGGTCAGCCTTGCCGGGAGCGGCGTGGGTGCCGTCCGTGCGGCCGGGTATCGGCTCGGGTCCCTCGGCCCGGACTGGCTGCGCCGTGGGCTGCGGGGGGCCGCGGCCGGCGTCCTCGGCCTGGTCGTGGTCGGCGCGGTCGCGCTCGGCACGGCGGTCGTGCTCGGTGAGGCGCGGATCGGGACACTGGAGGACGCGCTGCAGTTCGACGGCCCGGGGACGTTCGTCTGGTCGCTCGCGGCGCTCGCCTACCTGCCCAACCTGCTCGGCTGGACCGTGGCCTGGCTGCTCGGTGCCGGCTTCACCGTCGGCACCGGCTCGCTGGTGGCGCTCACCGGCACCCAGCTCGGCATGATGCCGGCGCTCCCGGTGTTCGGCGCGCTGCCGACCGCAGGAGTCGCCGACCCCTGGCTGCAGGCGTGGCTCGTCGCCGGGGTGGCGGCAGGGGTTCTCGCCGGAGTGGTCGCCGCGCGCGGCGGGCACCCGGGCGTGCTCGGGTCACTGGCCGGGGGAGCAGTGGCGGGGCTGCTGGCGGGGCTCGGATACCTCGGCTGGGCCGCGGCCAGCCGAGGGGCGCTGGGCAGCCTGCGGCTGGTCGACCTGGGCCCGCGGCTGCCGGAGTCGCTGCTGATCGGCGTTCCGCTGCTGCTGTTCAGCGCGCTGCTCGGCGGCCTGGCCACCTGGTTCGTCCGCCGTCGCAGGACCGCGTCCTGATCCCGGGGCTGGTTCGGTAGGGTCGGGCCATGCCGATGCGCCTGGTGGTCCTGGTATCGGGCTCTGGCACCCTGCTGCAGGCGTTGCTGGACGCGTCCGCGTCCGGAGAACTGGCCGCCCGTGTGGTCGCCGTCGGCTCCGACCGTCCCGACGCCCTGGGACTGGCCCGCGCCGAGAGCGCCGGGGTGCCCACCTTCGTCCACCCCTTGGCAGCGGGCGCCGATCGGGCGGCCTGGGACGCCGAACTCACCGACCTGGTCGCGGCCTACGACCCCGACCTGGTGGTCAGCGCCGGTTTCATGAAGCTCGTCGGCCCGGCATTCCTGGCCCGGTTCGGTGGCCGGATGATCAACAGCCACCCGGCGTTGCTGCCGTCCTTCCCCGGCACGCACGCCGTCCGCGACGCGCTCGCGCACGGAGTGGCCGTGACCGGGGCGACCATCTTCGCCGTCGACGCCGGCGTGGATTCGGGCCGGATCATCGCGCAGGAGCCGGTGCGGGTCCTTCCCGGCGACGACGTCGAGACCCTGCACGAACGCATCAAGATCGTCGAGCGGCAGCTGCTGGTCGACACCGTCAACGAACTCAGTCGAGGGAAGATATGACCGACCTGCTGCCCATCCGCCGTGCCCTGGTGTCCACCTACGACAAGACCGGACTGATCGAGCTCGGCCGCGCCCTGGTCGGGGCCGGGGTGGAGCTGGTGTCCACCGGCTCGACGGCGGCGACGCTGGCCGGCGCCGGGCTGCCGGTGACGCCCGTGGAAGAGGTGACCGGCTTTCCCGAGTGCCTGGACGGCAGGGTGAAGACCCTGCACCCGCACATCCACGCGGGCATCCTCGCCGACCGGCGCCTGGAGTCCCACCGGGCGCAGCTGGACGAGCTGGGCGTGGCCCCGTTCGACCTGGTCGTGTCGAACCTGTACCCGTTCACGCAGACCGTCGCGTCCGGGGCGGGCGAGGACGAGTGCGTGGAGCAGATCGACATCGGCGGCCCGTCGATGGTGCGCGCTGCAGCGAAGAACCACCCGTCCGTGGCGATCGTGACCTCGCCCGAGCAGTACCCGGCGCTGATCGAGGCCCTTGCCGTGGGCGGGTTCACCCTTGCCCAGCGCAAGGCCCTCGCCGCCGCGGCGTTCGTGCACACCGCCACCTACGACGTGGCGGTGGCCTCCTGGATGGGCTCGGTGCTCACCGACTCCTCCGGGGGCGACGGGTTCCCGTCCTGGCTGGGCGGCACCTGGGACAAGCTCGGCACCCTGCGCTACGGCGAGAACTCCCACCAGCGCGCGGCCCTGTACCGCAGCGGCAAGGGGTCCGGGGGGCTGGCGACCGCGCAGCAGCTGCACGGCAAGGAGATGAGCTACAACAACTACACCGACGGGGACGCCGCCTACCGGGCCGCCTACGACTTCGCCGAGCCGGCCGTCGCCGTGGTCAAGCACGCCAACCCGTGCGGCATCGCGGTGGGGGCCGACATCGCCGAGGCGCACCGGAAGGCCCACGCGTGCGACCCGGTGTCGGCCTACGGGGGCGTGATCGCGGCGAACCGTCCGATCAGCGTCGAGGCCGCGCGCCAGATCGCGGGGATCTTCACCGAGGTGGTGATCGCGCCCGCGTACGAGGACGGCGCGCTGGAAGTGCTCACTGCCAAGAAGAACGTCCGGTTGCTGGTCGCCGGGCCGTACCCGGCGGGCCGGGTGGAGCTGAAGCCGATCAGCGGCGGCGCGCTGTTGCAGGCTGCGGACCGGATCGACGCGGACGGTGACGATCCCGCGAACTGGCGGCTGGTCACCGGAGAGGCGGCGGACGCCGCCACGCTGGCCGACCTCGAGTTCGCCTGGCGGTCCTGCCGGGCGGTGAAGAGCAACGCGATCCTGCTGGCGTCGGACGGCGCGTCCGTGGGCGTCGGCATGGGCCAGGTCAACCGGGTCGACTCCTGCAAACTCGCGGTCGAGCGGGCCGGCGAGCGGGCGGCTGGTTCGGTGGCCGCCTCGGACGCCTTCTTCCCGTTCAGCGACGGACCCAGGATCCTGATCGAAGCCGGGGTGAAGGCGATCGTGCAGCCGGGTGGCTCCATCCACGACGACGAAACGATCGAAGCGGCGGCGGCCGCAGGGATCACCATGTACTTCACGGGTACCCGCCACTTCTTCCACTGAGAGGCCCCATGACTGCGCAGCTCCTCGACGGCAAGGCCGTCCTGGCCACGATCAAGGCCGAACTGGCCGTCCGGGTGCAGGCGCTCGCCGCGCGCGGTGTGCGTCCGGGGCTGGGCACGGTGCTGGTCGGGGACGATCCGGGCAGCCACAGCTACGTCCGGATGAAGCACCGCGACTGCGCCGAGGTCGGGATCACCTCGATCCGGGTGGATCTCCCCGCGGACGCGTCGGCGGAGATGGTCGCCCAGGCTATCGCGGGGCTGAACGCTGACCCAGCCTGCACCGGCTACATCGTGCAGTTGCCGCTGCCCCGGCACATCGACGAGAACGCGATGCTGGAGCTCGTCGACCCGGCGAAGGACGCGGACGGCCTGCACCCGACCAATCTCGGCAAGCTCGTCCTGAACGAGCCGGCGCCGCTGCCGTGCACGCCGCGCGGCATCGTCGAGCTCCTGCGCCGCCACGACGTGCCGCTGGCCGGTGCCGAGGTGTGCGTCGTCGGCCGGGGGATCACCGTCGGCCGTCCGCTCGGGTTGATCCTGACCCGGCGCAGCGAGAACTGCACCGTCACCCTGTGCCACACCGGCACCCGTGACCTGGCCGCCCACACCCGATCGGCGGACATCGTCGTGGCCGCAGCCGGGGTGCCGCACCTGATCACCGCGGACCTGATCGCCGACGGCGCGGTCGTGCTCGACGTCGGCGTCAGCCGGGTGGACGGCACGCTGACCGGCGACGTGGCCCCGGACGTGGTCGACAAGGCGTCGTGGGTGGCGCCGAACCCCGGCGGGGTCGGGCCGATGACCCGCGCGATGCTGCTGTCCAACGTCGTCGACCGGGCAGAGGCGCTCCTCCGATGACCATGCAGCCCGACGAGCGACCCCCGAAGAACTTCGTGCAGCAGGTTCTCGGCCAATGGCCGCTGGCCTCCGTGCTTCTCGGCGTGGCGGTCGGGCTCGCGATCGTGTTCACCAGTCACTGGCGCACGGGCAGCACGCTGATCGGACGGTTCGCCGCGATCACGCCCCCGTAGGCCGACACCGGGTCGCACGC
>PHEV01000206.1 GCA_002843035.1 Actinobacteria bacterium HGW-Actinobacteria-5
CTGCTGCGGGACTCGTGGTTCCAGCTGCTGATCGCGGCGGCTCTCGGCGTGATCTTCACCCAGTTCGCGTTCCTCGGACACGAGGCATCGCACCGCCAGGTGCTCGCGTCAGGTCCGGCCAACGACCACGTCGGACGCGTGCTGTCCACTCTCTTCGTCGGGATCAGCTACTCCTGGTGGATGACCAAGCACACTCGTCATCACGGGAACCCGAACCGGGCCGGCAAGGACCCGGACATCGCCCCGGGAACTGTCGTGTTCACCGCCGAGGACGCGGCGGCCAGCACCGGCTTGCACCGGTGGCTGGTTCGTCGCCAGGGCTGGCTGTTCGTCCCGCTGCTTCCGCTGGTCGGGATCGATCTCCATCAGAGGTCGATTCGCAGCCTCTTCGCCCGGCGGCCCATACAGGGACGTGGGCTGGAGATCGCGCTCCTCGCCGCGCGGTCCACGCTCTACCTGGGTGCGCTGTTCTGGCTGCTGCCCCCGGGCATGGCGTTCGCCTTCCTCGGGGTGCAGCTGGGTGTCTTCGGGGTGTACATGGGGGCGAGCTTCGCTCCCAACCACATCGGCATGCCGATCGTGCCGGCCGATGTCCGGCTCGACTTCCTCGACAAGCAGGTGCTCACCTCCCGCAACGTGTCCGGCGGTTGGTGGATGACGGCCCTGATGGGAGGGCTCAACTACCAGATCGAGCACCACTTGTTCCCCAGCATGCCGAGGCCTCACTTGAGCCAGGCGCGCAGGCTCGTTCGCAGGCACTGCCGCGAACACGGCGTGAGCTACACCGAAACCTCGCTGCACGAGGCACTGGCGATCGTGGTGAGCCACATGAACGAGGTCGGCCTCGCGGCTTCGCGAGCCTTCCGCTGCCCGACAGCCGGAGCGATGGGGCGTCCCTGACGTCGGGAGCACCCGGCTGCTGAGACGGTCCCACGTCGCTACCGCGAGAGGCGGTGGACGCCTTATGGATCTCACCGACCCGAACCCGGGTCACTCTCCATCGTCGGACGCGGTCGTCGCAGAGGGCCCACCGCCCTCCGGGCGCGGGGGCTTCGCGCATCTCGCGCGGCTCACCGATCCTGGCGGGGTGCGCGAACGTCCCGAGGTGGGCGGATTCGCGGCACCCGGCTACCGCACCACGGATGCCGCCCGTGCCCTGATCCTGGTGCTCCACGAGTATCTGGACTCGCCCCGGATCGCCTTGACCTCGGTCACCTACCTGGCCTTCCTGGAGCAGGCAGTGGGCCCGGACGGGCTCGCGTACGAGCGCTTGACTCCCCATCGGCACTGGTCAGACAAGCCCGACCGCACCGAAGTCTGGGGCCGATGCGTGGCCGCGCTCGGCACGGCGGCGAGGATGGGGACCTCGAAGGTCACTCGGGATCGGGCGATCAAGGCGTTTCTCCGCGCGGCCAAGGCTCGCCCGTCCGATGCCCGTGCTGCCGCGCTGGCGGCGCTCGGCGCGGTCGCTCTCGTGCGCTCGCGGACTGACGCGTCCGGCGTCGCACGATCGCTCCTCTCCGACTGCCTGGACGTCATCCCACGCCAGCCGAAGCCGGGCTGGGCGTGGCCGGAGGAGCGCCTCGTCCACAACAACGCGGCGCTGTGCGACGCACTGATCGTCGGTGGCGCAGCCTTGGGCCGAGCAGTGCCGATTCGGCAGGGCCTTTCGATGCTGACCATGCTGATGGAGACCGAGACCAGTGAGCGCGGTCATCTCTCGCCCACGGGCGACCTGGGAAGATCGGCTCACGACAGTGGCCCCTGCGGAAGACAGCGGCCCGCGGACGTCGCCGCGATCGCCGATGCCTGCGCGCATGCCTTTGCTGTCACTGGCGACCTCCACTGGCGACGGGGAGTCTGGCTGGCCTGGAAGTGGTTTCTCGGGATGAATGACCTCGGCGTGCGGGTCTATGACCCAGAGACCGGAATCGCGAACGACGCGCTCCTGCTCACTGCCCAGCCGGGCGGTTCCGGCGCGGAGGCGACCTTGGCGGCACTCAGCACCATGCAACGAACCCGTGACGTGGGCGCGTGAGGTTGTGAGTACCCGAATCGGAGCCGCCCGGGCTGGGTTGGGCCGCCGGCAGGCCGAACCGCGCGGGCCCGCCCAGCTGCCGCCCGATGGGCGGACCTGGACCAGTGAAGTGAAGTGTTACTCGTGGCCAACGAGGGAGAAGCAGTGGCTCCCCCGCCTGGACTCGAACCAGGAACCCTCTGATTAACAGTCAGATGCTCTGCCAATTGAGCTACAGGGGACCGCGCTGGGCGCGAGTAGGTACGTTACCAGAACTTCAGCGAACGTCGTACTCGGCGCGGAGGCGCTCCAACTCAAGCGCGACGAGCGGGTCGCGGAGGAGCTCTTCGGACTGAATCCCCTTGCCAGGCGCCACACGCCAGATCAGGGCGGACGTCGGATCGGCCAAGTTGCGGCGCGCGGTGATCACGGCGGTGCCCCGGTCGGCGAGGGTGACCGTGCGGACGCAGGCGATGCTCGCCGTGACCCGCTCGTTGAACAGGTCGGGCAGCCGCCCGGTCTCGATGAGCTCCAGGTCGTCCGAGCGGCCGTCCACAGTGGTCCAGCGCAGCATCCTCGACGCGTGGTCCCAGCCGCCGCGGTCCACGTCGTGCCAGGCCACCTCGTGGCAGGCCGCGCCGTCGGTGTACGCCAGGGCGTCCGCCAGCCCCAGCACCTGGCCCACCGGGCTGCGTCCGGACGCGAGGACACGCCGCCCGCCGACCAGCTTCATCAAGGCCGGGTCGTCAATGGTGGTGCGTCCGAAGAGTGCCATGGAGCCATTGTGGTGGCCAGGTTTCGACAGGCTCAACCGGCCGCTGCCGCCACGAGCCGGCGGACAGCGGGCAGGTCCGGGTAAGCCCAGTGCAGCCAGGGCAGGCGGTTGCGGGCGAACCAGCAGACCTGGTCGTGATCGGTGCTGGAGGCAGGCGGCTCGCCGAGCGGGCGGACGAAGTAGGTCGCGAGGGTGATCGGCACGCCCGCCACCATCGTCGTGGAATGGTCGAGCAGCTCGCCGACCTCGATCTCCACCCCGAGCTCCTCGCCGATCTCGCGTTTGAGCGCCGTGTCCGGGGACTCCCACCGCTCACTCTTGCCTCCGGGAAACTCCCAGCGTCCGCCGGCCTGCAGGTGGGCGCGACGACGACAGGCGAGCACCCGCTCGCCGTCGGTGAAGACCGCTGCCACGACCTCCACGAATCAGACCGCCGCCCGGCGGAGCGCGGCCAGGGTCGCCTCGACGTCGTCGTCGGTGGTCGACCAGTTGCACAACGCCACCCTCAGCACGGCGTGATCATGCCACCGCGAGCCCGACGTCCACGCCGTCCCGTCGGCGAGCATCCGGCGCACCACTTCGCGGGTGTGCTGGTCGTCGCCGAATCGCGCGCAGACCTGGGTGAACACCACGTCGTTGAGCACCTCGCCGCCAGGAATGGCCCGGATGCCGTCGGCGAACAGCTGCGCGTGCCGGCTGTAGCGCTCGACCAGTTCGGCGACACCGCTGCGTCCCAGCGCCGCCAGCACCGCCCACACCGGCACCGCCCTCGCCCTGCGCGACATCTCCGGCACCCGGTCGAACGGGTCCCCGCCCCCGGAATCCTGGATCAGGTACTCGCCGTGCATGCTCATCGCAGCCCGCAGCGCGGCGTCGTCGCGCACGATCGCCACCCCGCAGTCGTAGGGCACGTTCAGGGTCTTGTGCGCGTCCGTCGTCCAGGAGTCCGCCGCCTCGTAACCCTCGGTGAGATGGCGCAGCTTCGGCGACGCGGCCGCGAACAGGCCGAAGGCCCCGTCCACGTGCACCCAGGCGCCCGCCCGGTGCGCGGCTGCGATCGCCGCCGGGAAGTCGTCGAAAGCTCCCGAATGCACGTTGCCGGCCTGCAGCACGACGATGGTCGGCCTGCCCTGGTCCTGGCTGAGGTACCACTCCAGTGCCTCGACGTCGATGCGCCCCTGGTCGTCGGACGCCACCGGCTCGGGCCGGCCCAGCCCGGCGAACCGCAGCGCGGAGTCGACCGAGTCGTGGCGTTCGTCGCCGACAAGGACGCGGACGCCGGGCGAACCCGCCAGGCCGCGACCGGCCACATCCCAGTCGGCCTGGCGCAGCACCGCGTCGCGCGCAGTGACCAGGCAGGTCCAGTTCGACATGGTCGCGCCGGTGACCATGCCGACGCCGGCGGTGGCGGGCAGCCCGAGCAGGTCCAGCAGCCAGCGGTCGGCGACAGCCTCCACGGCGACCGTGCCGGGCGTCGCGGCGGCCAGGGCGCTGTTCTGGTCCCAGGCAGACGCCAGCCAGTCGGCGGCCAGACCGGCCGGGTGTGTCCCTCCGATCACCATGCCGAACCAGCGTCCGGACGGCATCGCGGTGAGTCCGGGCTCCACCGCGTCCGCCAGGTGCTGGATGACCTGCGCAGCCGGCTGGGGACTGTCCGGCAGGTCGCCCAGCAGGGCGGCCACGTCCTCGACGGCGGCCCGCCCCGGAATGTCCCGGGTGGGCAGCGAGTCGAGCCAATCGAGCGCGTACCGGTGTGCGGCGTCGAGCGCCTCGTGCAGCTGTGACATGCGTCCTCCTGGTGGGTCATTATTCCGTCGGCTGTGCCGTCCGCGCGCCCGGACTACTGCGTAGCTACTCCCAGCCGA
>PHEV01000207.1 GCA_002843035.1 Actinobacteria bacterium HGW-Actinobacteria-5
TACCCGAGGCGCGCGGCTCAGTCGAGCCGGATGCCGAGTCGCTGGGCCAGGGCGGGCGCAAGGTCGAGGAGCTGCTCGAGGCTGATGCTCGCCCCACGCAGGCCCTCGATGTCACCGATGTCGGCGAGCCGGGCGCCGCGGAGGTCGACATCGGCAAGCCGGGAGCCGGAGCAGTCGAGCCGGTCGACCCGGGTGCCGGGAAACGCCAGTCGGCTCGCCGTGGCGTGGCCCAGGTCGAGGTCGGTGATCTGGCAGTCGGCGAAGACGACGTCGGTGAGGTGGGCGCCACGCAGGTTCAGGTAGCCGAGCTTGCACCGGTTGAACCGGACACCGCGCCAGTTCGAGTCGTACAGCTCCGCGGATCCGATCCGGCTCTGCTGCACCTCGACGTTCCACCAACCCGATTCGGGCGCGCTCAGCGCCACCACTTCCAGCCGCTCGATCACCGAGCCCACCACGGACGCTCCGGGCGCGGCCCAGGACCGTGCGGTCACGCCCGACAGCAGGGACGCGCCGAAACGTCGGCGGCCCGTCCAGACCAGTTCGTCGGCGGTGAGGTCGCGGATCGCCACCTCGTCGAGGTCGTCGTCGCCGTCCAGCGCGACCGCGTCCGGCACGGCCACCAGCATGCCGAGGGTGGGTGGGTGCAGCCGCGGGGCGTCTGGTCCGTCCCGTTCGTCCGTGGTGGCCATGATCCGCACCCTACGCAGCCCCGCCGACAGCCGGGGACGGTTCCCGACGGTCCGGCTTTTCCACAGTTTCGGCCCGGATCCGGGCCCTGTGGACAAGTCGGACCGAGTTCGGAACCGTCCCCGATCTGGACCGAGTTCGGAACCGTCCCCGATCTGGACCGAGTTCGGAACCGTCCCCGATCTGGTCCGGATCAGCCGCCATAGTCGTAGAAGCCCTTGCCGGTCTTGGCGCCGGCGCGGCCCTGATCGAGATAACCCTTCAGGAAGGCGGCGTTCCGGGTGAGCTGGGCGTCGCCGGTGGCGCGGGCCCAGTAATCGGTGATGTGCCACGCCGTGTCGATGCCCACGTAGTCGAGCATGGCGAACGGCCCGTTGGGCATTTTCGTCACCGTCGTCCAGGCGAGGTCGACGTCCTCGATGCTGGCGACCTCGTTGGCGGCGAGGGTGATCGCTGCGCCGTTCAGGGCGTTGTACATCGCGTTGAACACGTAGCCGGGGCTTTCGCGGTGGAGCCGGATCGGCACCTGACCGATCCGGGCGGCGAAGCCGAGCAGTGTCTCCACGGTCGCCTCGGACGTGCCCGGGTGCGGCATCACGTCGACGATGGTGGCCGACCAGACCGGCTGGTGGAAGTGGAGCGCGGCGAGGCGGTCCGGCCGCCCGGTGGCGTCCGCGTACATCGAGGGCAGCAGAGAGGAGGTGTTCGTGGCGAAGATGGTGCGCTCCGGGCAGTACCGGTCGAGCTCGGCGAACACGCGGCCCTTCAGTTCGGGATCCTCCGGCACGGACTCGGACACGAGATCCGCCTCCGCGGCGGCCTCCGCGACCTCGGTGGTGCGGGCGATCCCTGCCGCGGCGGCGGCCAGGTCGACTTCCGCGAAGGCGGGGTCGTCGGCCACCTGGCGAGCGAGGCCGGCCAGCCGCGCGGCGGCCACCTCGAGCGCGTCCTCGGACTGGTCGAGGAGCACCACCTCGAAGCCGTGGGTGGCGCACTGCAGAGCGATCTGCTGGCCCATCGTCCCGGCGCCGACCACCAGGACCTTCCGGATCTCAGCGGCTTCCATCGGGACCTCCTCGTGTCGATGCCCATCTTCCACCCGATGGCTTCGGACGCAGGCCCGCCGCCCGGCCGGGCAAGGGTCGGATTGGCCGGGCTCGCTCGGGTTGGCGGGGCTCAGTCGGCTTGGGGGGTCGCGCCCTCTGCGGGAGCCCTGGAACGGATCCGCCGAGGATCCGGCTCCGGAATTGGTGAGGCCCCGCCCTGGATGGAAGGCGGGGCCGCGTCCCCTATCCCTAAAGGACTGCCACTGGCATTAACACCTGCCGAGGAGTGTAGCCCAGGGCCGGGGTGAATCTGGCGAACCTCGCCCGCGAGTTTCCCGAGGATCCGGACGGACCGGCGACGAATCGGCGGGCCGGGGGAATCCGCGGAAGGGAGCATTTCTACCCCGTGTGTGGACGGTCCGGCAGGCGGGTAGCACGAAACCAGCACCTACCTCGTCCGGGTTCCATGGACTAGGCTCCTTGGCGATCCATCCGGAGGCGCAATGGCTGAGCTTGGGATTGGGGAAGTGCTGGACCTCGACCAGCTTCACAAGATGCTCGAGGACTTCTCCGAGGCAACGGGGCTGGCAACGGTCGCCGTCGATACCCGCGGGATACCCGTGACGCCAGCGTGCGCCTTCACCGACTTCTGCCAGATGATGCGCACCGACCCGATGCGCGACAAGCTGTGCCACGGCTGCGACGCCCACGGCGGGCTCCAGTCGCTGATCGAGGGGTCTCCGCAGGCGTATCGCTGCCATTCAGGGCTGGTGGACTTCTCCGTCCCGGTCACCGACGGCGACAAGTACGTGGGTGCCATCCTCTGCGGTCAGGTGCGGGTGCCGGAGGCGGAGCAGCCCGACTTCCTGACCAGCAGTTCCGGCTGGCGCAAGGACGGCGAGTTGGTCCGGCTCTACGACGAGGTGCCGACGTCCAATCTGCGCCGGATCGCGGCCGCGGCCAAGACCCTGCTGGGGCTCAGCCAGGGCATCGACGGTATCCGGACGCGTCCGCGCACCTCCACGGAGCCTCCGGCCAGCCCTCCGAGCCTGCCGCTGCTCACCCTGGTGCCCTACCACCGTCCCGAGGGGGAGGAGGGCCCCCGGCCCGCCGTCCCGGCCGATGCGCCCGAGGGCTACCCGGTGCTGCGCGAGGCGATGGATGCGGAGGACCTCGCCACCGCCTATGCCGAGACGAGCCGGTTGCTCGATGACGCCTACGCCAAGCCGGGCGACGTCCGCGACCACATCTCCAGCCTGGAGGACGTCGTGCTGGCGGTGACCAGGGACTGCGCGCCCCGGCTGGCAGCCCACCTCAGCCAGGTCGTGCAGCGCCAGCGCGACCGACGCACCGCGTCCGCGAACCGCTACCAGTCGCAGCTGTACTTCGAGCGGCTGCTGGGCATGATCCTCGACGAGATCGTGCGCTCGCGCCCGCACCGGCGTCGCGATCTGCGTGACCTGCTTAACGAGATCGCGCGGCACCCGAACCGGGCGCTGTCGCTCACCGAGGCTGCCGCGGCCACCCACTGGTCGCCCGGCCACCTGTCGAAACTGTTCAAATCCGTCACCGGCTACACATTCGTGTCGTATGTGACGGCCTGGCGGATCTCCCGCGCGCAGCTGATGTTAGCTTCCACCCAGATGCCGGTGCAGAAGATCGCTGCGGAGCTCGACTTCAACCAGGTCAACTACTTCTCGCGGGTCTTCCGGGCACACACGGGTGTGTCCCCCAGCGAGTACCGGCGCCAGTTCTCTTCGCGTGACGGGAGACCCGCCGGTGTTTCGCTTCCAACTCACCACCACCCTCTGCTACGGGCCTGACTCACTGTCGGCGCTGGCCGATCTGGACGGGCGGCGGGTGCTGGTCATCACCGATGGCTTCATGGCCACCACGCCACTGATGGGGCAGGTGCGGGACGCACTGTCGCGGGCGAGCGTCGAGGTGTTCGACAAGGTGATCCCGAACCCCGATGTGGCCGCTGTCGCCGCAGGGCTGCGGGCGTTCCTCGAGTTCCAGCCGGAGGCGCTGGTCGCCCTCGGCGGAGGTTCCCCGATCGACACGGCGAAGGCCGTCCGCAAGCTCGCCCTCGAGCAGGGGCATCGCACGGACGCCGGCTTCTACGTGATCCCGACCACTTCGGGCACGGGCTCGGAGGTCACCTCCTTCGCCGTGGTCACGGATCCGCACAGCCACGCGAAGCTGCCGCTGAGCTCGTCCGACATGCTGCCGGACGTGGCCATCCTCGACCCGGCGGCCGTGGCGACCGCGCCGCCGCGGCTGATCGCGGACTCGGGCATGGACGCGATCAGCCACGCGATCGAGGCCTATGTCGCGCTCGGCCACAACGACTTCTCCGACGCGTTGGCCGAGAAGGCGCTGCGGATCGCGGACACCTACCTGCTGCGCAGCTTCCGCAGCACCACCGACCTGAAGGCTCGCGAGCACCAGCACACCGGCGCCACGATGGCGGGGATCGCCTTCCAGAACTCCGGCCTGGGCATCGTGCACGGGTTGTCGCACTCGATCGGCGGATCGTTCCCGGTGGCGCACGGACGGCTGAACGGGATCCTGCTGCCCCACGTGATCGAGTACAACGCCGACGTGCTCGGGATCCGTCCGAGCCACGTCTCCGAGGTCGGCCGCCGCTACGTGTCCCTGGCCCGGGCGCTGGGGCTGTCCGCGTCCAGTGATCGCAACCTGGTGTTCGGTCTGGTCGGCTGGCTCGAGCGGGTGCGTCGCGAGCTGGAGATGCCGGGCACCATCACCGATGCCGGCGTCGACCCCAACGAGTTCCGGGCGGCGATCCCGGCGCTCGCCGCCACCGCCCGCAAGGACTTCTGCACCTCCGGCAACCCCGTCCCCGCGACCGAGGGAGACCTTGCCGGCATCCTGCACGCCATCGTCTGACCGA
>PHEV01000023.1 GCA_002843035.1 Actinobacteria bacterium HGW-Actinobacteria-5
GGTGCGGCCTGACCTGAAGCTGCTGGTCATGTCGGCGACGCTCGACATCGCCGGCGTCTCGAAGCTTCTGAACGACGCGCCGGTGATCGAAGTCGCCGGGCTGGACAATCGCTTCGGCGACCAGGTCGTGCACGACAGGCTCGATCTGAGCCTGCGCCGCGGCGAGATCACTCCTCGCCTGGTCGAGTTCGTGCGCCCGCTGGGCGGCCTCGTCAGCCTTCGCCTGGAGCTCGCCCTTCACGCCGTCCAGTTCCGCCTGGCGTCCCTGGAGGTCGGCCTTGAGCTTGTCGGCCTCGGCCGAGTCACCCGGCACGAAGATGCTGGACGGCTCGCTGGAACCCAGCGCATCGATCTGCTGCTTGAGGGTGGCGTTCTCCTCCGTGAGCGCGGAGAGTGTTGCCTCGACCTTGTCTACGAAGTTGTCGACGTCTACGGGCTCGTAGCCGTTCCGCCGGGCCAGGTGGAAGCGGGTCTGGCGGACCTGCTCGAGGGTCAGGGTCATTGCTCACCTCACGGATTCGGTTGCAGGGCCCGGTCCACCGGGCCCCGACAGGGCGCTCTCAGGCTAGTGCGTCGGGTTTCGCTAGTCCAAGCACGCCCAATCAGCCGCGCCGCAGGGGTAAACCCGAGGTCAAGACATTTCAGATCCAGCGCAGCAGCACCAGAATCGCGATGAACAGGACGGTGAACGCGGTGTCGACGGTCATGCCGCCGAGGCGCAGCGGAGGCAGGAACCGCCGCAGGAAACGCAGCGGTGGATCAGTGAGGGTGCCGACGAGTTCCGCGACCACCCTCAGGCCGCCACGGGGCTCCCAGTCACGCACGAACAGCGGCACCCAGCCGAACACCGCCCGGATCGTCAGGAGGGCAAGGAAGACCAGCAGGACCCCGTGCAGAACGATGCCGACCAGGGCCATGTGCTTCGCCTCTCAGGACTGGTTGTAGAAGCCCCCGGCGAGGCGCTCCTTGTCCTCCGCCGCCACGGTCACGTTGTGTGGCGAGAGCAGGAACACCTTGCTGGTGATGCGTTCAATGCTGCCACGCATGCCAAAGATCAGCCCGGCGGAGAAGTCGACCAGCCGCTTCGCGTCCGCCTCCTCCATGTCGCCGAGGTTCATGATCACCGGGATACCGTCACGGAAGTTCTCCCCGATCGTGCGGGCCTCGTTGTAGGTACGCGGATGCACGGTGATGATCCGGTTGATGTCGGCGACCCTCGGGTGCTCGCGCGGCGGACGACGGGTCTCCAGCTCGGTGACCGTCGCCGGAACGGCGGCCTCCTCCTGGCTCTCCTCGCGAACCTGCTCGGTGACCTCGTCGGAAGCCGGCTCGACCTCGGCGTAGTCGTTGTCGGACACCAGGCCCAGCCACACGGCCGCCTTCTTGAAGCGATCAGCCATCGTTTGCCCCTTTTGTCTCACCGGTCCCACACGATGCTAACCGGACGGGGGCCCGGCGCCGTGGAGGGCACGCCCTGATACACCCCACTCTCAGGGCAACCAGACCAGCCCGGCCTGGCGCCCGGACCGCTCACCGTCCCGCCGGTAGGAGTGCAGGGTCGGGGTCTCGCGGGTGCACGCGCCGACCCGCAGCACCGTGCAGCCGAGGGCAGTGAGCTGCGCCTGCGCCGCAGCACCCAGGTCGAGCGACGGCGTGCCCCAGCTGGTCGTGGCCACCGCGGCGGGGTGGTCGGCCCCGAAGGCGTCCCGCATCGCCTCGGGAACCTCGTAGCAGGCACCGCAGATGTGCGGCCCGATCCAGGCCGTCACCCGGCCGGCCCCGAGTTCGACGAGCCGGGCGAGGGTGGCCGGGAGTACCCCAGCGGCGAGGCCCGCCCGCCCGGCGTGCGCGGCACCGACCACGCCGGCGTCCGGATCGGCGAACAGCACCGGAAGGCAGTCGGCGGCCCGGACGGCGAGCGCCACTCCCCGCGCGTTGGTGACCAGGGCGTCGGCGTGCTCTGCGGCGAGCGCACGCGGGTCGGTGTCCGCGTCGACCCGCACCACCCGGTTGCCGTGCACCTGGTGGACGTTCAGCGCGGGAAGCCCCAGCGTGGCCTCCAGCACGTCCCAGTCGGGTGCGCGCCAGGCGTCCGGCACCACCAGGCTCAGGTCGAAGCCGCCGCCGTCGGGACCGACCGCGTCACAGCAGACGACCCCGGCGCCGTCTGCGCCGGGGTCGTTGCGGTAGCTGAAGACCACCGGGTGGGTCCTACTTCAGGAAGTCCGGTACGTCGAGCTCGTCATCTCCCAGCTCGGGCGGGACCGGCTTCGGCACCGGCCTGACCACCGGTTCCACAGGCTCCGGCTTCGGCTCCGAGCCGAACGGCACCGCGGCAGCCGGCGTGGCCGGACGCGGAGCGAGCGGCTCGGGTTTGCGCACTTCCGGACGCGACATCACCTTGCGCGGCGGCAGCCCGCCGTCGAAACCGGCGGCGATGACCGTCACCCGCACCTCGTCGCCGAGGGCGTCGTCGATGACCGTGCCGAAGATGATGTTCGCGTCCTCGTGCGCCGCAGCCTCGATCAGGTTGGCGGCGGCCGAGACCTCGAACAGGCCCAGGTCGGAGCCACCGGCGATGGAGAGCAGGACGCCGTGCGCCCCGTCGATGCTCGCCTCGAGCAGCGGAGAGGAGACCGCCATCTCCGCCGCGGCGCGGGCACGGTCCTCGCCGCGCGCCGAACCGATGCCCATCAGGGCAGAGCCGGCGTTCTGCATGACCGCCTTCACGTCGGCGAAGTCGAGGTTGATCAGGCCGGGCGTGGTGATCAGGTCGGTGATGCCGGACACACCCTGCATCAGCACCTGGTCGGCCTGGCGGAACGCATCGAGGATCGCAACGTGGTGGTCGGTCATCTCCAGCAGCTTGTCGTTGGGGATGACGATCAGGGTGTCGACCTCTTCGCGGAGGGCGCCGATACCGTCCTCGGCCTGGGTCGAGCGGCGGCGTCCCTCGAAACTGAACGGGCGGGTCACCACACCGATGGTCAGTGCACCGAGCGAACGCGCGATCCGCGCCACCACGGGTGCGCCACCCGTGCCGGTGCCGCCGCCCTCGCCTGCGGTGACGAAGACCATGTCGGCGCCCTTGAGCACCTCCTCGATCTCGTCGGCGTGGTCCTCGGCGGCCTGACGGCCCTTCGCGGGATCGGCGCCAGCGCCCAGCCCGCGGGTGAGGTCACGACCGATGTCGAGCTTGACGTCGGCATCGCTCATCAGCAATGCCTGGGCGTCGGTGTTCACGGCAATGAACTCGACCCCTCGCAGCCCTGCTTCGATCATCCGGTTCACGGCGTTCACGCCACCGCCGCCGACCCCTACCACCTTGATGATGGCGAGGTAGTTCTGGGACGCAGTTCCCACAGAAACCCACCCTTACTTGTCGTACTAATCCCGCGTTGACAGCATGGCTCGACGAAGCGGGCGAACCGGGGAAGGACAACTGCTTCGGCGTGGGCTCAAGGCTAGGGAACCCCTTCTGCGCCTGTCCAAGAATGCGCAGCGGCTCGGCGTGTCCCTCAAGTAGGGGTTCAGGGTTACCCCGGCACCCTCAACGACGGGTCGGGAAGGCCGGCGCGGAGACGTTGAACTCGGTGCCTCCGAGCGGGAGCAGCGCGTCCAGCACCTCAGCCTTCAGCGCGGAGTCCTCCACGCTCCCCCAGATCACGCGGCTGCCGTCCTTCAGGCGCAACTCGATGCCGTCACGGCTCGGCGCGGCCAGCCGGGACACCTTCGCCTGGGTCCGCGGGCTGAGCGCGGAGAAGACGGTGCCGACATCAACCAGTACCTGCTGGTCGGAGGGGTCGGCGTTCACCACGACCAGCCCGGACGGGGCGACCTTCACCGCCTCGAACACGACCCCCGTGCCGTCGGCGAGCAGGTAGCCCCCGCCCGCGGGGATGGCGAGCCGGGCGGTGCGCTCGGCCACGGCGATCCGGATCGTGCCGGGCCAGCTGCGCGTCACGGTGACCCCTGCGACCGGCGGCAGGCCCGCCACCCGGTCAGCGACGGCGCCGGTATCGATCTGCACCATCGGCGTGCCCACCGGCACCGCTGCCGCGGCCAGCACCTCGTTCCTGGTGAGCAGGTCCGTCCCGGACACGCTCACGGCCTGGGCCGCGAGCACCGGGGAGAAGCCCACCACCCAGCCGGCGGTGGCGAGCACAACCACGACCAGCCCTGCCACCAGCCAGCGCACCCAGCGTCTCCTGCGGTCGCCGCGCCGACGCACGGCGATCCGTGCCGTGGCATCCCTCACCTGGCTCATCCGGGGTCCCCGCGGTGTTGTTCGGGTGAGCGCAGCGGAGGAGAAGAGCTCCGTGGGGTGCTCATGCGATGGACTCCAGGAGGCCGGCGAGTTCCGGGCCGACGCGAGTCACGTCCCCGGCTCCGAGCGTGACCACCAGGTCGGCGGGACGCACGATCGCAGCCAGCGCGGGAGCGGCGCCGGCCAGGGTCTCCACGTAGTGAACGGGGCCGGTGGCCAGCGCCTGCGCCGCGTCGGCGACCAGCCGTCCGGTGACGCCGGGAAGCGGATCCTCCCTTGCCGGGTAGATCCCCAGCACGACGATCTCGTCGGCCAGCGCGAGGGCCCGCCCGAACTCACCGGCGAAGTCCCGGGTCCGGGTGAACAGGTGGGGCTGGAAGCAGGCGACAAGTCGCCCGCCGCCGACCATGCCACGGGCCGCGGTCAGCGTGGCCGCCACCTCGGTCGGGTGGTGCGCGTAGTCGTCGAAGATCCGCACTCCCGCGATCTCGGCGACCGGCTCGAACCGGCGCGAGGTGCCCGAGAAGCCGGACGCGGCCGCGCGCAGCGCTGCGCCCGGCAGGCCGAGGGCGCGGCCCACGGCGTAGGCGGCAGCGGCGTTGTGCAGGTTGTAGCGACCGGGCACCGCGAGGACCAGGTCGCCCCGGTCGCCGTCGGCCGTCAGGACCGCACGCGACCCGCCCTGGGTGGACTCGATCGCGCTCAATCGTACGTCCGCGCCGGCAGACTCGCCGACCGTGACGACGTGCTTGCCGGCCCGTCTGATCGCGGGGGTCAACGCGACCGCCCCGGGATCGTCCGCGCTGATCACGACCGTGACCACGCCGGGCGCGGTGGCGAAGTCGACGAAGCCGGCGGCGTAGGCGGCCGGGGTGCCCCAGTTGTCCAGGTGGTCGGCCTCGACGTTGGTGACGACCGCGATGGCCGCCGGGTACTGCCGGAAGGAACCGTCGCTCTCGTCCGCCTCCACGACGAACGCGGCACCTCCGCCCAGGTGCCAGGCCCGGCCGGTGGCGGTCAGCGCCGAGCCCACGACGTAGCCGGGATCGGCGCCGGCGCCGGTGAGCAGCACGGCCGTCATGGCAGAGGTGGTGGTCTTGCCGTGGGTGCCGGTCACCGCGACGCCGGTCCGGCCCAGCATCAACGCGGCGAGCGCTGTGCTGCGGTGCCAGATCCGCAGGCCGCGACGGCGGGCCTCGACGAGTTCCGGGTTGGTCTCCCTGATGGCCGAGGAGACCACCACCGTCGCAGCGTCCCCGAGCTGGGTGGCGTCGTGGCCGACGTGGGTGCGGATGCCCAGCGCGGCCAGCCCGGCCAGCGTCGGGGAGTCGGCCTGGTCGCTGCCGCTCACCGGCACGCCCAGCGCGGCGTACATCGCAGCGATCGGGCTCATCCCTGCGCCGCCGATGGCGATGAAGTGCACCGCGCCCAGCTCGGCGACTCCCACCAGCTCGACGGGTTCGATCAGCATGGGCTCATCCTCGCTGCCGGGCGACCTCGAGCACCAGTCGGGCCAGCGCAGCCGAAGCGTCCGCGGGCACCAGCTCGCGGCAGGTGGCCGACATCCGCGCCATCCGGTCCTCGTCGTCCAGCAGCCCGGTGGCCTCGGCGACCACGCGGTCGGCGTCCAGTTCGACGTCCGGGACCAGCACCCCCGCGCCCGCCTCGATCAGGAAGGTCGCGTTACGGGCCTGCTCGCCGTTGCCGTGCGGCAGCGGGACGAAGATCACCGGCAGGCCGGTCATCGCGGTCTCCATCACGGTTCCGGCGCCGGAACGGCCGAGCATCAGGTCCGCCGCGGCGTAGGCGTCCCCCATCTCGTCGACGTAGCCGACCGGCACATAGGCGGCGCCGGTGCCGGGGTCGGTGCGCGGAACGGTCGCCTCGGTGAGGTTCGCCGGGCCCAGCACGTGCAGCACCGAGATGCCGGACGCGAGCAGCCGGTCGGTGGCGCCGATGGTCGCCTGGTTCAGGCTGCGGGCACCCTGGGAACCGCCACTGACCAGCAGCACCCGACCCTGCGCGGGCAGCCCGAACGCCGCGCGGCCCGCCGGACGCCGGGCGAGCCGGTCGAGCGTGGCGATGCCGGCCCGCACGGGCAGCCCGAGGTGGATGGCGTGCGGCAGCTTCGTGTCGGGGAAGGTGGTGGCAACGTGCGGGGTGAACCGGGCAGCGATCCGGTTGGCGAGACCGGGCACGGCATTGCCCTCGTGCAGCACCAGCGGCACCTTGGCCAGCCGGGCGGCGAGGTACACCGGGAGCGACACGTAGCCGCCGAAGCCGACCGCGACCTGAGCGGAGTGGTTACGCAGGATCGCGCCCGCTTCCCGCACGGCCCCGACCAGCCGGCCGGGCACGGCGAGCAGCTCGGGCGTGAGCCGCCGGGGCAACGGCACCGGCGGGATCAGCTCCAGCGACAGTCCGGCCTCAGGGATCACCCGCGACTCCAGCCCCTTCGGCGTGCCGACACAGGTGATCTCCACGTCGGCCTGCGCCTGCAACTGCTGCGCGGTGGCGATCAGGGGGGAGGTGTGCCCTGCGGTGCCGCCGCCGGCCAGCACCACGTGGAGCGGGCTCACCCGCGGCCCCCCGCCGTCGTGACCAGGGCGCGTCCGGCCCTGCGCCGGCGACGGCGCAGGTAGGCACGCGACGCCGGTTCCTGCCGGGCGCAGGAGAGAAGGACGCCGAGCCCCATCAGATTGGCCACGAGTGCGGACACGCCGTAGGACAGCAGCGGCAGCGGCACACCCATCACCGGCATCATCCGCAGCACCACCGCGATGTTGACCAGTGCCTGGATCATGAACCAGCTGGTGATGCCCGCGGCGGCATAGCGGCAGAACCGGATGTCGGAGCGCATCGCGATCCGGAAGCCCGCGTAGCCGAGGACGAGGAACAGGCACAGCACGACCAGCGTCCCGACCAGCCCCAGTTCCTCACCGATCACAGCCAGCATGTAGTCGGTGTGCGACTCGACCAGACCGCCCCACTTCTGCCGGCTGGCGCCTAGTCCCAGACCCCACCAGCCTCCCGAAGCGAGCGCGAAGATCGCCTTGATCGGCTGGTGGTTGACTCCGAGCGGGTCGAGATCCTGGTTGAAGAAGCCGAGGATCCGGGTCATCCGGTAGGGAGTCGTGATCACCAGCGCGGCCACCGCGAGCCCCACCGCGCCGAGGATGGAACCGATCACCTTCCAGCTCGCCCCGACGTACCACAGGGCTGCGAGCACCAGGGCGCCCATGATCATGGCTGTGCCGAGGTCGGACTGCAGCGCGACCAGGCCGATCAGGATCAGTGAGACCGGAAGGAACGGGATCAGCAGGTGCCGTGGATCGGCCAGGCTCTTGTGCTTGCGGGCGAAGATGTCCGCACCCCACAGCACGATTCCCAGCTTGGCCAGCTCAGAGGGCTGACCGATGGAGATCGACCCGACCCGCAGCCAGTTGGTGTTGCCATTGTTTGAGAAGCCGAGCGGGGTGAAGGTGAGCAACTGCAGCACCAATGCCGCGAGCACCAACACCCACGCGACCACCTTCAACTGCTTGGGCGAGCGCCGCGAGAGCACGAAGGCGAGGACGCCGCCCACGACCAGGAACAGTGCCTGCCGCTTCACGAAGTAGTACGCGTCGTCATAGCGGACGAACGCGTACACGCTGGACGCGGAGAGGACCATCATCACGCCGAGGGCCAGCAGCAGTACCGCCGGCACCAGGACGAGGTAGAAGCTGGCCTGCGGATGCGCCAGCCATTCGACCACGAGACTGCGCCGGCGGCCCTCTTCAGGGGTCTTCGGCCCAGTTCCGCGACGATCCACAATGGGGGAAGCCAGGATCGCCACTCGCGTTCGCCTCCTATCCGCTCAGCCTGGCGACCGCAGCGGCGAAGGCATCACCGCGGGCCGCGTAGTCGGTGTACATGTCCTTGCTCGCGCAACCCGGGGCGAGCAGAACCACGTCACCGGGCACTGCCCGGGACGCCGCCCACTCCACAGCCTGTTGCATCGCTCCATGATCGCCGGTGTCCAGCACGTTCACGGGTACTTCCGGTGCGTGTCGGGCCAGAGCGTCCGCGATCACGTGGCGGTCGACGCCCAGCAGGACCGCCGCCCGCAGCCTCGGGGCGACCTCAGCGACCAGGTCGTCGAAGCTGGTCCCCTTGGCCTGGCCGCCGGCGATCCACACCACGTGGTCGAACGCAGCCAGGGACGCGGCGGCGGCGTGGGGGTTCGTCGCCTTGGAGTCGTCCACGTAGCGCACGCCGTCCCGCTCGGCGACGGTCTGGATCCGGTGGTCGCCGATCCGCAGCCGCTGCAGGCCCTGCGCGACGGCCGGGGGCGGCACCCCGAACGAGCGGGCCAGGGCGGCTGCGGCCAGGGCGTTCTCGACGTTATGCGGAGCGTAGGGGACGACGTCGGCCAGCTTGGCCAGCTCGACGGCGGAGTCGCGCCGCTGCGAGATGAAGGCCCGGTCGACCAGCAGGTCGTCCACCACCCCGACCATGGAAGGGCCGGGGATGCCCAACGTGAACCCGATCGCCCGGGCGCCCTCCACCACCTCGGCGTCCTCGACCATGTGCTCGGTGGCGAGGTCGGCCACGTTGTAGACGCAGGAGTTCCTGACCCGGGAGTAGATCCGGGCCTTGTCGGCGGCGTAGGCGGCCATCGGGTCGGTAACCCCGGGCGGCCAGCCCGCAGCGTCGGCGTACCACTCCAGGTGGTCGGGCGCGAGGTTCAGCACGGCCGCGGAGTGCAGGGAGAGGCTGTTCGTCCAGTGCAGCTGGAAACTCGACAGCTCCACGGCGAGGACGTCGTAGGTCACCTCGTCGAGCACCGCCTCGACGATCGGACGGCCGACGTTGCCGACCGCGGACGTACGCAGCCCTGCGGCGGTGAGCATCGACTCGAGCATCCCGACCGTGGTGGTCTTGCCATTCGTCCCGGTCACCGCCAGCCACGGCACCTGCCGGTCGGGCAGGCTCATCCGCCAGGCCAGTTCCACCTCGCCCCACACCGGGACCCCGCGCAGCGCAGCCTGGGCGAGCAGCGGCGCGGACGGGCGCCAGCCGGGCGAGGTGACCACCAGGTCGGCCTCGGCCGGCAGCGTCGCGGTTGCCCCGGGCCCGAGCCGGACGGTGGCGTCCAGCATCTCCAGCACGGTCGCCTTCTCGGTGTTGACCGGGCTGTCCGACTCGTCCAGCACCACCACCCGCGCGCCGAGGTCGAGCAACCCGTCCGCCGCGGCGAAACCGGACGTGCCCAGCCCTGCGACCACGACGGTGGCCTGCGGCCACGGCGAGAGGCGGTCGGCGCCTGCGATCCAGTCCTTCACTAGCCGACGACCCACTCGGCGTAGAACAGGCCCAGGCCCGCGGCCGCGCACAACCCGCAGATGATCCAGAACCGGATCGTGATCGTGACCTCCGCCCAGCCGAGCAGTTCGAAGTGGTGCTGCAGCGGAGCCATCTTGAACAGCCGTTTACCGCCGGAGAGCTTGAACCAGCCGACCTGCAGCACCACCGACATCGTGATGATCACGAACAGCCCTGCGATCACGACCATCAGCAGCTCCGTGCGGGTGAACACGCTCAGGGCGGCCAGCGCGCCGCCGATCGCCAGCGAACCGGTGTCACCCATGAAGATCTTCGCCGGGCTGGCGTTCCACCACAGGAAGCCGAAGCACGCACCCGCGAGCGCGATCGAGACCGCAGCCAGGTCGTGCGGGTCGCGCACCTCGTAGCACAGCGGACCGGCGTCCGCCCAGGCGCAGGACTGGTTGTACTGCCACACGTTCACGAAGCCGTAGGTGGCGAACACCAGGGTGCTCGCGCCAGTGGCCAGGCCGTCGAGGCCGTCGGTCAGGTTGGCCGCATTCGACCACGCGGCGATCAGGAACACGATCCAGAGCACGGCCGCCCAGATCGGCAGCTGCAGCCACGGGAAGTTGCGCAGGAACGAGATCGCCTCGCTGGCGGGCGTGATGCCGCGGGCGTCCGGGAACTGGAAGGAGAGCAGGGCGAATGCCACCGCCACCGCCGTCTGCAGGGCGAACTTGGCCCAGGCGTGCAGGCCGAGCGACCGGGCCTTGCTGATCTTGATCCAGTCGTCCGCCAGCCCGACCAGGCCGAGCCCGGTGAACAGTCCGAGCGCGAGCAGGGCGGACGCGGTCGGTGGAGTGCTGGTGAGCAGGTGCGCGGCCGTGTAGGCGAACAGCACGCTGATGATGATCACGATGCCGCCCATCGTGGGCGTGCCGCGCTTGGTGTGGTGGCTGGTCGGCCCGTCGTCGCGGATGAACTGCCCGTAGCCGCGGCTGACCAGGAACTTGATCGCGTACCGCGTGCCCAGCAGGGTGCCCAGCATGGCGATCCCGCCGGCGAGCAGGATGCTCCTCATCGTCCGTCCTCCGCTGAGAGCTGTTCGGCCACGGTCTCCAACGCTAATCCCCGGGAAGCCTTCACCAACACCACGTCCGCCGGCCGCAGCCACGCCGACGCCGCCTCGACAGCGATCTCGCGGCTGGGCGCGAACATCGTCGCGGGCCCGTACCCGGCGGCGAAGTCCGGTGAGTGGGCACCGATCACGATCAGCGCGTCGACGCCGAGCTCCGCGGCCAGGGTCCCGGTCGCGCGGTGTTCGGCCGGGGCGTCCGAACCGAGTTCGAGCATGTCGCCCAGCACCGCCAGCAGCCGTCCGCCCGGCCGGCGCAGGGACGCGAGGGTGCGCAGCGCTGCGGTCATCGAGTCGGGGTTGGCGTTGTACGCGTCGTTCACGACCAGCACGCCGTCCGCCCGTTCGGTCAGCTCCATCCGCCAGTGCGACCGCGCGGTGGCCGTGGAGAGAGCCGCGGCGACATCGTCCACCGGGATGCCCTGGCTCAGCCCAACCGCCGCGGCGGCGAGGGCGTTGCCGACCTGATGGGCGCCGGAGACGAGCAGCTGGACGGGCGCACGGGCGGCGCCGGCGTGCAGGGTGAAAGCGGGACGCTGCAGCGCGTCCGCCGTGACCCCGGACGCCCAGACCCGCTCCTCGCCCCAGGACGGCTCGCCGGACGTGCTGAACGCGGCGGTGCGGGCCGTGGTGCGGGACCGCATCGCGGTGACCAGCGGATCGTCGGCGTTCAGCACGGCCCAGCCGTCCGCGGACACGGCCTCCACCAGTTCGCCCTTCGCCTGCGCGATCGCCTCGACCGAGCCGAACTCGCCGAGGTGGGCGTGGCCCACGTTGATCACCACGCCGACCTGCGGCGGCACGATCTCGCACAGCCAGGTGATGTGGCCCTGCCCGCGGGCGCCCATCTCACTGACCAGGAATCGGGTGTCGGGCGTGACGCGGGTGGCGGTCAGCGGCACCCCGATCTCGTTGTTGAACGAACCGACAGGGGCCACGGTCTCCCCGGCCACGCCGAGCACCTGCGCGACCAGATCCTTGGTACTGGTCTTGCCCGAGGAGCCGGTGATGCCGATCGTGACCATTCCGGCGGCCGTCCCCTCCGCTGCGATCGCGGAGCCGAGGGCTGCCAGCCCCGCTCCGACGTCGGGAACCACCAGTTGCGGGACGGGGAGCTCCAGTTCCCTGGCCACCAGCACGGCCGCCGCGCCGGCCGCGACCGCCCGGTCGGCGAAGTCGTGACCATCGGCGTGCTCGCCCGGCAGGGCGACGAACAGGCAGCCGGGAGTGACGGCGCGGGAGTCGATCACCACGTCCGGGCCCACGCTCGCACCGGCGTCCCCGACCAGCCGGGCGCCGGTGAGGGCGGCCAGCCGGCCGCTGTCATGCGCGCGCATCGCCGCCTCCGTTCAGGTCGGCCCAGGTTCGGCTCACCACGACTACATCGTCGAACGGGACCCGGCGATCGGCCAACTCCTGCCCCGTTTCGTGCCCCTTGCCCAGCACAGCGACCCAGTCGCCCGGTTCGGACAGCCGCAGCGCCAGCCGGATGGCATCGGCACGCGCGCCGCCGTCCACGACTCGGGCGCCGCTGGTGGCGGCGGCTTGCCTCGCCCCGGCCAGGACGGCGGCACGGATCGCTTCCGGCGCCTCGCTGCGCGGATTGTCGTCGGTCACCACCACGACGGACGCGCCGTTCGCTGCGGCCGCCCCCATCGGTCCGCGCTTGGCCTGGTCCCGGTCGCCGCCGCAGCCGAG
This sequence comes from Actinobacteria bacterium HGW-Actinobacteria-5, assembly GCA_002843035.1. Classification (GTDB taxonomy): domain Bacteria; phylum Actinomycetota; class Actinomycetes; order Propionibacteriales; family Propionibacteriaceae; genus Propionicimonas. The sequence goes on from PHEV01000023.1 coordinate 12,411, forward strand.
CACCGCGATCCGACGGCCCGGGGGCAAGGCGTCGAGGGCCGCCGTCACTGCCTCGGGCGTGTGCGCGAAGTCCACCACGACCCCCGGAGCGCCCGCGCCCAGGTCGACCCGTTGCATCCGGCCTGGCACGAACGCCTCGGCGAAGCCGGGCAACGCCCGGTCGAGGTCGACGCCGCCCACCTCGAGCATCGCGACCGCCGTGGCGGCGTTGCGCAGGTTGAACTCGCCCAGCAGGCCGAGGGCGAACGACCGCTCCCCCGCCGGCGTGCCCAGCCGGACGCTGCTGCTGCCGTCCGCGGCGAGGTCGATGGCGAGCGGCCGGTAGTCGCCGGCCGCTCCCGTCGTGACCAGTGGCACGTTGCCGGCGCGCAGTTCTTCGGCCAGCCGCGCCCCGTAGGGGTCGTCGATGTTCACCACTGCCGTGCGGCAGCGACCGTCGCGGAAGAGGCTGGCCTTGGCCTGGAAGTAGTCCTCCTGGTCGGCGTGGAAGTCGAGGTGGTCGCGGCCGAGGTTGGTGAAGCCCGCCACGTCGAAGACCAGCCCTTCCACCCGGTTCAGCGCCAGCGCGTGCGAGGACACCTCCATCGCGACCGCGTCCGCACCGTGCTCGACGAGGAAGGCCAGCAGCGCCTGCAGGTCGGGCGACTCCGGGGTGGTCACCGTGGTGCGTCCGGATGCCAGCTGCTCCCCGGCGAGGGCGAACCCGATGGTGCCGATCGTGCCGACCCGCTGCCCCGCTGCGGTGAGCCCGGCCGCGAGCAGGAAGGTGGTGCTGGTCTTGCCCGCCGTCCCGGTCACCCCGTACAGCGCCAGCCGCTCTCCCGGGCGTCCGTACACCTCCGCGGCGAGGCCGGCCATCCGGCTGCGCGGGTCGTCCACGACCACGACCGGAACCCCGAGCCCCGCGAGCAGGCCCGCGCCGGCGGCGTCGGTGAGCACTGCCGCCGCGCCGCCCGCAACGGCCTGGGCGGCGAAGCGGGCGCCGTGGGTGGCCTGGCCGGGCAGCGCAACGTAGAGGTCACCGGGCCGGATGGCGCGCGAGTCCAGGCTGACGCCCGTGACGGGTACGTCCGCTGCCCCGGGCAGGATCGCGGAAAGCAGCGTCCCCCGGGTGCCTGAGGGTCGCAACACCGCGGGCGAGGTGGTCATGGCCGGTTACTTTAACTTCTTCTGCTTCGGTCCGATGGGCAGGTGCGGCACCTTGCCGGTCGACTGCGGGACGCCGTAGCGGGTGAGCGCGATCGACATCATGTCCTGCACCGCCGGGCCGGCCACGGAGACGCCGGCCGAGCCCCGGGTCGCGCTGTCCACGACCACGTAGACCAGGACCTGCGGGTTCTCCACCGGCGCCACGCTGATCGCCGAGGTGACCAGACCACGGAAGCAGTGGCAGCTCTGGACGTACTTGCGGGAGGTTCCGGTCTTGGCCCCGACCCGGTAGCCCTGCACGTCGAAGGTGTGGCCGACGCTCTGCTGCGCCATGGTCTCCATCATCGACATCAGGTCGGCAGAGGTCTCGGAGGAGACCACCCGGCGCGGCGCGGCCGTGGCCGGTTCGGCCGAGCTGCCGTCCGGCTGGGTGATCGACTCGATCAGCCGGGGCGCGTTGTAGACCCCGCCGTTGGCGACTCCCGCGATCGCTGCGGCCTCCTGCAGCAGCGTCACCGAGACCGCGCTGCCGCCGAAGGCCGTGCCGTCTCGGCTGTAGCCCGGCATGTTCTCGCCGGCGAGCGTTCCGGTGACCTCGCCGGGGAGCCCGACCCCGGTCCTGGCGCCGAGGCCGAAGTTCACGTAGTACTGCCGCAGCGCGTTCGGGTCGGCCTTCCTGGCGAGCAGGATCGTGCCGGTGTTGGACGACTTGGCCAGGACCCCGCGGGCGTAGAGCCTGGTCCCGTCCGGCACCCCCGAGCCGCCGATCATCTGGTCGCCGGACTTGAGTTGGGCGGGCACCTTCACCACGGTGGTCGGCGTGATCAGGCCCATGTCGATCAGCGCGGAGAGGGTGAGCACCTTCTGCACGCTGCCCGGGGTGTACGGGGTGGTCACGGCCCGTACCCACAGGTCGTCGGGGTTGGACTTGCCGTAGTCGTTGGGATCGAAGCTCGGGTACTGCGAGAGTGCGAGCACCTCGCCGGTCTTGATGTTCATCACGACCGCCATGCCGTACTTCCCGTTGGCCTGGCGCACCCGGTCGCCGAGGATCTGGTCGACCTGCCACTGCAGGCCGGAGTCGAGGGTGGTCTGGATGCTCCGTCCGTCCACCGGTTCGACCAGGGCGCTGTCACCGAGCGGGATGCGGCCGTTCGGCGAGACCTCGTAGGCCTCCTTCCCGTCCTTGCCGGTGAGGACGGAGTTCTGTGCGTATTCCAGGCCGGCACCGCCGGTGCCGTCCGCCTTGACGAAGCCGATCACATTCGCCGCAACGGCCCGGTTGGGGTAGACGCGGGTCGGCTGGCTCTCGTCCGAGAGCCCGACGAGCTTCTCCGCGCTCATCGCGGTCTGGATCTGCCGGTAGGTCGCGGCCGAAACCCTGGTCGCCACCTCCTGGTACGACTCGCCCTTCCCGGTCTTGGTCAGCTTCGGCAGGTAGTCGTCCGCCGTTCCGCCGAGGTACTGCACGAGGATGGCGGCGATCTTGTCCGGGGCTGCTGCGGCGGCGACCTTGTCGGAGTCGGTCATGGGCGCGTTGCCGCGTCCGTTCGTCCGGATCAGCTTCGCGTCCGCGAGGATCCGGACGGTGTCCTGGGTCTCGGCGAGCACCTCGCCGTTGCGGTCGGTGATCGTGCCGCGCATCGCCGGCAGCACGTGGCTCACCGTCATCTGGTCCGCAGCCTGCTCCGCCACGCTGCCGGCGTCGATCGCCTGAACCTGCACGGCCCGGCCCGCGGCAAGGGAGAACACGACTGCCACCGTGATCAGCAGGGCACGCAGGCGGGAGGACGAGCGCGCCAGCGGCAGCCTCGGCCTGCGCTTGCGGGCAGGCTTCGGGGCGAAGAACCGATCCAGCGGCCTGCTCACTGGCCCGCCCCCTTCTTCGCGGCCTCCTCAGCCTTCTTCCTGGCCGCCTCCTCCGCCTTCTTCTTCGCCGCCTCTTCGGCCTTCTTCTTCTCGGCCTTCAGCTTCGCCTTGCGCTCGGCCTCCGCCTTGGCCAGCGCCTTGATCTGGGCGTCGGCCTGTTCGGGCGTGAGGTAGCGGACGCTCGGGATCTCGACTCCGGTGACGGAGATCGCCGTGCCGACCACGGTCCCGTCCGGCAGCACGATCTGCGCGCCGTACGGGTTCGGCCGCATCCCGAGTTTCTGCGCCGCGACGGCAAGGTTCTGCACCGAGCGGGCGTCCGCGACCTGGGCCTGGAGGGCGGCCAGCTGGTCGGCGAGCTGGTCGGCCTCGGCCTGCTTCTTCTGCACGACGAACGTCTGGTTCTGCAGCGCGGTGGTGAGCACCAGCAGGCCGACCATGCCGGCGGCCAGGACGAGGGCGACGACCATCGCGAACGGGACCGTCGCCATCCGGCGGCGACGCGTCGGCACCGGCCGCAGCCGCGGCCGTGGGGTGGTCGTCGGATCCGGAGCGGAGCGACGTTCCGGGCGGGGTGCCGGCATGGCCGTCATCGGGGGTCCTCCTGGTTGCGGGTGATGCCACGCAGTCGTGCCGACGCGGCTCGGGGGTTGACGGTGACCTCGGCGGCGTCCGGTCGTTCGGCGCCACGGGTGAGCAGGGTGAACCGCGCCCGGTACCCGGCCGGGACGTCGGGGACGCCCGGCGGCACGTGGTCCCTGGCCGCCTCGGCGAAGGTGCGCTTGACCAACCGGTCCTCGCCGGAGTGGTAGGCGAGCACGGCCAGGCGCCCGCCCGGCGCCAGCGCGTCGAGCGCCGCGGGCAGCACGGCCGAAAGGGAGTCCAGCTCGCCGTTGACCACGATCCGCAGCGCCTGGAAGGTGCGCTTGGCGGGATGCCCGCCGCTGTTGCGCTGCGCGATCGGGATGGCGTCCGCGACCAGCCGGACCAGTCGGGCAGAGGACGTGAACGGCTCCACCTCGCGCGCCGCCACGATCGCCCCGGCGATCCGGCGCGCGTTGCGCTCCTCACCGTAGATACGCAGGATCCGGGCGAGCTCTGTGGCGGGCCAGGTGTTGACGATGGTGGCAGCGGTGAGTTCGGAGTCGGGGTCCATCCGCATGTCCAGGGGCGCGTCCACTGCGTAGGCGAAGCCGCGTTCGGCCCGGTCGATCTGCAGCGAAGACAGGCCGAGGTCGAGCAGGATCCCCTCGACCCGCGCCAGCCCGGCCGCGGCCAGGACGTCGGGGAGCTCGTGGTAGACCGCCCGGAACAGCCGGACCCGGTCGCCGAAGCGGGCCAGCCGGTCGCCCGCGATGGCGAGGGCTGCAGGGTCGCGGTCGATGCCGACCAGTCGCGCCTGCGGGCACGCGTCCAGCACCAGCGCGGCGTGGCCGCCGAGTCCGAGGGTGCCGTCGACGCAAGTGGCGCCGGGTGCGTCGAGGGCCGGGGCGAGGAGCTCGACGATCCGGGCGGCGAGTACCGGCACGTGGGTGGCCGGTGTGCGACCGTCCGCAGAATCCATGCCCGACCCTCGTCTGCGCTCGTCCGAACCAACGGGGCTCGTGCGTCGTGGTTCCAGTCCGCGTTGCTCGGCGCCTGGCACCGGGGAAGGTGCGCCAGGAACCGGCGACGCGGGCTGGAGCCGCACCGCACGAGCCGGTGCGTGCTGTGGTCAGCCCACAGCGGGTGTTCCGTCATCCATGGCCGCGAAGGCCTCTTCGTGTGCTGCCGCGTACTCCGCCCAGGTCGCCGCGTCCCACACCTCGAGGCGGTTGAACGCCCCGATCACGACGATCTCCTTCGACAGGCCCGCATAGGCCCGCAGCGGTAGCGGGACGGTGACCCGACCCTGACTGTCCGGCAACTCGTCCGAGGCGCCCGAGGCCACCATGCGCTGGTAGTCCCGCACTCCCCGGTTCGTGGAGGGACCATTCGCGCTGTTCGCAACCTCGGCCATGAATGCCTCGGTCGGCCAGACCGCCAGGCAGCGGTCCTGGGCGCGGGTGATCACGAGTCCGTCGGCCAACTGATCGCGAAACTTCGCGGGCAGGAAGAACCGGCCTTTCTCGTCGAGCTTGGGGGTGTAGGTGCCCAGGAACACGGGTCCACTCCCCTTTCACCTTCCTCCACTTGGCGCCACCATACTCCACTTTCCACCACTGGACACTCCTTTTGGTGGCAAATCGCTCCCCCGTGGAGTTCCCGCCCGCTGCCAGGGACTGGCGTGGACGCATAAGGTGGGCGCGCGGGAGGGAGACAGCGTGGACGCCAGCAGGGAGCGTGGGATCACCGAGGTGCTCACGTTGGCGCAGGCCGTGCGGGGCGCGGTCAGCCAGGTGATCGAGGGCAAGCCCGAGGCTGTGGACCTGGCGATCACAGCGCTGCTCGCAGAGGGACACCTGCTGATCGAGGACGTGCCCGGTGTCGGCAAGACCATGCTCGCCAAGTCGCTGGCCCGCGCGATCGACTGCACGGTGCGCCGGATCCAGTTCACCCCTGACCTGCTGCCCAGCGACATCACCGGCGTTTCGGTGTACAACCAGGCCTCCGGCCGGTTCGAGTTCAAGCCCGGCGGGATCTTCGCCCATCTGGTCATCGGAGACGAGATCAACCGGGCCTCGCCGAAGACGCAGTCCGCCCTGCTCGAGGCGATGGAGGAACGCCGCGTCAGCATGGACGGCACCTCACACGCCCTGCCCCGGCCGTTCCTGGTGATCGCCACCCAGAACCCGATCGAGATGGAGGGCACCTACCCGCTGCCCGAGGCCCAGCGCGACCGATTCCTGCTGCGGATCTCGATGGGCTACCCCCGGGCCGACGCCGAGGTGGCGATGCTCGACCACCACGGCGACGCCGACCCGCTCGAACCCCTCCGTCCGGTGACCGACGCCGCGGCCGTGATGGCCGCGATCGAGTCCGTCCGCAAGGTCTTCGTGCACCCGGCAGTGAAGGAGTACCTGGTCGCGGTCCTCAACCAGACCCGGGCGCTCCCGCAGACCCGGCTCGGCGCCTCGCCACGCGCAGGGCTGCAGCTGCTCCGCGCCGCGCGGGCACGCGCCGCGATGGACGGGCGGACCTACGTGATTCCCGACGACATCGCCGACCTCGCCGTGCCTGCACTGGCCCACCGCGTCCTGCTGAACACCCAGGCACAGCTGGCCGGACAGAGCGCAGCGGACCTCGTGCACGCTGCGGTGAAGGCGGTCCCCGTGCCCACGGGACGCCACTGAGATGAGCCTCACCGCCCGCGGCTGGGCCGTCCTGGGCGGCGGGATCGCGTGGTGCGCGGTCGCGCTGGTGATCGGCCAGCGCGACCTGTGGTGGCCCGGCCTGTTCCTCGTCCTGTTGCCGGTGGCGAGCCGGCTGCTGCTGGCCCCGGGCTCCGGGCGGGTCAGTGTCGTCCGTCGGCTCGAGCCGACCCGGGTGAGCGTCGGCGAGAAGGTCCGGGTGCACCTCGAGCTGGATCCGCGCAGCATCAGCCTCGGCGGTGTCGCCAGGGTCCGTGACCGGTTGCCGTCCGCACTGGGCGAGGCCCGCTGGTTCGGGTTCGCCGCCGGCCTGGGGTTGTGGCGCCAGACGATCAGCTACGAGCTGCGCCCGGCCTGGCGCGGACGACACCGGATCGGGCCGCTCGACCGGAACATCGCTGACGGCCTCGGCCTGGCCCGGTCGACGTCCACGATCGCCGGCCAGTCCGAGCTGCTCGTCACCCCTGCCGTCGAGCCACTGTCGAACCTGAGGGACGCCTCGGGCGTCGGACTCGCGACCGACACCACCCTGCTCCGCACCGGCCTCGGCGGCACCGATGACGTGCTGCTCCGCGAGTACCACCAGGGCGATGACGTCCGGCGGATCCACTGGCGTTCCACCGCCCACGCCGGACAGCTGATGGTGCGACGCGAGGAGCGCGCCTGGGACCCGAGCGCGACCATCGTGATCGACAACCGGGCCCGGGGCTACTCGACCCGTACCCACGACGACCGGCTGGAATGGGCGGTCTCCGCGGCGGCGTCGATCGCGCTCCATCTGCTCGGCGACGGCTTCGACCTGAGCATCGTGACCGCCGACGCCCACGTGCTCAGCCCGCACCGGGTCGGGAGCGGCCGCGAAGCGATGGTGCTGGACCACCTGGCCGAGCTGGTCCCGGATCGCGCGCACACACTCCGCGAGGCCCTCGCAGCCTGCAACCGGGGGGCGGACGGCCAGCTGCAGGTCGCCATCCTCAGCCGGGTCGACCAGACCGACGCCGCCGCGCTGGCCGAGGCCAGCCGCCATGGCCGATCCTGCTGGGCGATCTTGCTGGCCAGCTCGCCGCAACTGGACGCGGCGCAGGCGGCCACCATCCGGACGGCCGGCTGGCGCTGCGTCGTGGCCGGTCCGGGGACGCCGGTGGCAGCGGCGTGGCGCGAGTTCGGGCAGGAGTCCCGGTGACCGGGGCGGACCGGCGCAGCCTGGCTGCTGTGGTCGCGTCGCTGCTGGCCGGCGTCCCGCTCGTCCCGCTCACCGAGGATCGGTCGTATCTGCTACTCGCGCTGATGCTGATGCTCGCCAGCGCTGTGATCGGCGTCGGACTGCGCCGGTTGCGCCTGGCCGAGTCCCTGGTCCGGATCGTGCAGCTGGTTCCGGTGGTCAGCGTCCCCCTGCTCATCCCGGACGCCTGGCACCCGGTGCTGATGTACGAGCAGACCTACTCCTTCGTTCAGGTGGCGTTCGCCCCGATGCCCTACGAGGCAGGGTTCGCCGTGTTCTGTGCGCTGATCGTCTGGGTGGTCTACCTGCTCACCGAGAGCCTCTCGATCGGCCTGGAGACGCCGGCCTGGACCTTCCCGGTTCTCGTGCTGCCCTACGTCGTCCCGTCGCTGGCCATCTACACCGAGACCAGCCCGTTCCTGTTCTTCTTCACCGCCGCCGCGTACGCGCTGGTCCTGGCCACAGCCACGGCCACCTCGCTCGCCAGGGCGGAAACCGACGAGTCGACGTCGACGGGCTGGCGGCGCGGAGTCGCCGCAACGGCGACGCTGGCGACCATTCTTGCGCTGAGCGTCGCACTCCTGGTCTCCCTGCCGATCCCGGAGCGCTCGGGGACGGGTTCGGGACCAAGCGGGTCGGGGGCGGTCCAGCTCGGCGACCCGAGCCTGGACCTGATCCGGAACGTGAACTCGAACAGTGCCCAGGTGCTGCTCACCTACCACACCTCCGACGGGGGCGGGGAGTACCTGCGGCTGGCGGCGCTGCCGGCGTTCGACGAACGCGGCTTCCACCTCACCGCCACCGACCTGGTGCCGCTGCAGTTCCAGGAGAGCCCGCCCGAGGAGGCCACTCGGAGCATCAGCACGACGATCACCGTCGGCAACCTCGCCAGCGAGTACCTGCCAATGCCCTGGTTCCCGGTCTCGGCGAATGTGCCGACGACGAGCTGGCGCTACGACCCGAAGACCCTCGCGGTCGTCGCCGTGGGGGTGGGCCGGACCAGCGCGACCCGGGATCTCTCCTACTCGACGACCTCGCGGTGGCTCACCGACGCCGACGAACTGCTGCCCGGGCTCGCGAGCGCCGGAGACCCGCAGGACGGCGGCACCACCCTGGCCGTCCCGCCCGCGCTCTCCCCGCAGATCAGGTCCCTCGCCGAGGAGATCACGCGTGGCCGGCCGACGGCAGGGACGAAGGCGCAGGCTCTGCTCGAATACCTGCACTCGGACCGGTTCAGCTACAGCACGGCGGTCACCCCCGGCACCACGCTGAGCACCCTGGACGACTTCCTGCTCGGCTCCCGGATCGGCTACTGCGAGCAATTCGCCGGCTCGATGGCGGTCCTGGCCCGACTGGTAGGCATTCCGTCCCGGGTCGTGGTGGGCTTCCTGCCCGGCAAACGGGTCGATGGCCAGTGGGAGGTGAGCGCCCGCAACATGCACGCGTGGACCGAGCTCTACTTCGAGGGGATCGGCTGGGTCCCGGTGGACGCGACGCCGTCCGGCGCCGTGGACAACCCCAACCCCTCGACGAGCCCCGGCTCCACGCGTTCGGCGACACCGAGCAAGGAGCCGACCATCCGGCCATCGTCGGTGACTCCCACCGTGGTACCGGTCCCGCAGGCGGGCGGGGGCGGCCCGGTCGACCCTGCGCCCTGGCTGGCCGCGGCGGCCACGCTGCTCATTCTGGGCGGTTTCGGGCCGCGCGCCACCCGCGCCGTGCTGCGCCGATTCCGCCTCGCCGGGAACCCCGACCCGCGGCGAGCGGCCGAACGAGCCTGGACGGAACTGGAGGCCGTCGTGCGGGATCGCGGCAGGGACTGGCCGGAGGGGACGAGCCGGCAGGTGGCGGACGCGCTGGGTCCCGACCTCGATCCCGCCGGACGCGAGGCGCTGAACGGCCTGGCCCACACGGTGGAGCGTGCGAGGTACGACCGGGAACCTGAGCCGGCGAGCGACCTCGCCTCGCAGGTGGACCAGGTCACCGAGGCGATCGAACGGCGGTGGGGCAGGCCCGCCCGGACCTGGTGGCCACGTTCGCTGCGATGGTCCTGACCAGAATCAGCCGCCCGGGGTGCCGGCGGCAGGGAGAGGAATCGGGGAACTGCCGGCCCGGCCGATCAGAAGCTGTCGTCCTGGCCGCGGTGCCAGCGATCCTCGCTGTGACCCATGGTCTCCGACGGCCCGCCTGAGCGGCCGCCATTGCCGGAGGAGTCTCCCGCGGTTCCCGACTGCTGCCAGGCGATCACGCCCAGCACGGCGGATGCGAGCATGATCACGAAACCGACCACGCTCAACGCCGGGTGCACCTGCATGCCGCCGACCAGGCAGCCCAGGCCGACGAGGAAGCCGAAGCCCGCGTACACCGCACGCCGACGCTGCCAGTGGTGAGAGGTTCCGCGCAGGGTGTTGGCGAGCTTTGGATCCTCAGCCGCGAGCGCAGCTTCCATCTGGTCGAGAAGCCGCTGCTCCTCTTCCGAGAGCGCCATGGCTGCCTCCCTGCTCGAGCCGTCCGTTGCGGACAAGGCCAGTTTAGGCTGGCGCAGGCCTTTTCGGAACTGGCCGGGTCAGCGCGGCCCTGCGCACGGCCTGCGGCCCGAACCGCCGGATCACGTTGTCGGCGGCCCGTTCGGCATCCCGCCAGCCGTAGTCGGGCTCGTCGAGCGTCGGTTGCAGGCAGACCAGGGCCCGGTCGACCAATCCCGTCACCCGGACACCCACCCGCCGTACCCGCGCGCTCGGCGTCCGCAGTTGTGCGTACAGGCGTCGCGCGGCCGCGTAGAACTCATCGGTGACGTCTGTCGGCGCGGCCAGGGTGAGCGCGCGGGACACGGTGGAGAAGTCCGCGTAGCGCAGGTTGAGGGTGATCGTGCGGCCCAGCACGCCCGCAGCGCGCATCCGGGAAGCCACCTTGACCACCACCCGCAGCAGTTCGGCCAGCACACCGGCGTCGTCTGCCAGGTCATGGCCGAACGTCTCCTGGCAGCCCACCCCGCGCTCCCCCGGCTTCGCGACCACCCGGCTGCTGTCCCGACCCCACGCGAGGTCATGCAGGAGGGCGCCCGCACGCAGCCCGAAATCGCGCTGCAGGGCACTCCTGGGCAGCGCGGCGAGATCGGCCACGGTGCGTACGCCGAGCGGCCGCAACTTCGCCGCCGTGCTGTCCCCGATCCCGACGAGGTGCTCGACCGGCTGTGGGTGCAGGAACGCCAGGACCTCCTCCGGATGCACCTCGAGCAGCCCATCCGGTTTGGCGGAGTTGGTCGCCATCTTCGCGACCAGCCGGTTCGGCCCGATCCCCACCGAGCAGGCGATGCCCTGTTCGTCGTGCACGATCGCACGCAGGCGCTCGCCCACCAGCGCGGGTGGCCCGACCGTGCGCCCGGCACCGGTGAGGTCGAGGTAGGCCTCGTCGATCGACGCGCACTCGACCCGGGCGGTGAACGTCTCCAGGATTGCCACGATGCCCGCGCTCACTTCCGAGTACGCGTCGAAGTCGGGCGGAGCGCAGACCGCGTGCGGACACAGCCGCCGGGCCTGCGCGGAGGACATCCCGCCGCGCACACCGTAGGCGCGAGCCGGGTAGTTCGCCGAGAGCACCACGCCCCGCGAGATCGGCACGTCCCGCCACTCCGGGTGCCGTCGCAACTCGACGGACGCGTAGAAGGCGTCCATGTCGACACACATCACCACCCGTGGAGCTTCGGGTTCACCGCGCGCGTTCATCCCGCCTCCGACGAGTGCCACAAGCGCCGCCGCGCGCCGGCCAATCGTCGCGCCACCTCGTCGTGGAACGCCCGCGCATCGCGGACGAGGTCGTCAGCCTCGCGGTGCGAGACGATCGCCGTGACCCCCGCGGCGACAGCCTGCCGCTTCGCCTGGGTGGCGGCGAAGAAGCCAGCCCACTCCGCGAACTCCGGCGCCACCTCCCCGACAAGCTGCCAGACGTTCCGCAACCGCCCCGTCGGCGTGGCATGCGCCCTCGCCTCCAGCACCGCTGCCGCCACCCGCAGCGCCGCCAGGTGGGCGAGCAGGTAGCGCTCCGCCGCTGCGTCGGCGACCTCCGCACCGGCCAGGGCTGCCCTCGCCCGGCCGAGCCCGTCGTCGCCCATCGGTGTACTCCTCTGCTGACTGCTCGGCCCCGGCACGAATGCCCCGCAACCTGCCGGGAGCGGGGGTCGAGTCCACTCCCGGCGGGCGCTGGGGACATCGGCACCGGGGCCGTTCCGGACGGGGTTTGGGCCGCCGGCTCGCGAGCTTCCCCTTCTCGCGTTATCGAACATTCATTCGAATACCCACCATCATACGACCCTCCGCCGGCAGTGCGTCAAGAGCCCGGCGAGGATCCGATGCGGACCTCCCGGCTACGATTTCGGCATGGACGTGGCGGCGCTGACCTTCGCCGGTGGCTGGGCGAGCGGCATCAACGCGTACGCCACCGTGTTCCTGATCGGCATGATCGGCCGCTTCGGCCACGTGGCCGGCGTCCCTGAAGGCTTCCAGCGCACCGACGTGCTCGTGATCATGGGCATCCTCGCCCTGGTGGAGTTCTTCGCCGACAAGATCCCCTACCTCGACTCGGCCTGGGATGCGGTCTCCACCTTCATCCGGCCGGTCGCGGGCGCCCTGATCGGCGCGCTGCTCGCCGGCGCGAGCGGCGACCTGCTCCCGATGGCGATGGGGGCACTCGGCGGTGTCACGGCACTGGTCAGCCACGCGGCGAAGTCCGGCATCCGGCTGGCGGTGAACACCTCGCCCGAGCCGCTCAGCAACATCGGCGCGTCACTGGCGGGCGACGCCGCCCTGATCACCGTGGTCTCCCTGGCCATCACCTACCCGGTGCAGGCCGCGATCCTCGCGGCCATCCTTCTGATCGGCACGATCGCGCTGGCGATCCTGCTGCTGGCCCAGATCCGCAAGGGCCTGGCGGTCTTCCGCAGCTGGCTGGCCAGCCGTTGATCGCGATCGTCGGCAGCGGCCTGGCCGGACTCGCCGCCGCCGCCCGGCTCGCCCGGGCCGGCCACGAGGTCGTTGTCCTCGAGCGTGAGCCGGTGCCGGGGGCGGGCGTCACGGTCTCCGCGGAGCCCGGCGGCACCGTGATCTGCCTGCCGGCCGCCTGGCGCGACCTGTTCCGCAAGTCCGGCCGTGGCCTGGACGCCGAACTCGCCCGCGCGGGCCTCGACCTGGTGCCGGCGCCGCCGCGCGAGTACCACCTCGCCGATGGGACCGTCCTTGCCCTTCCGACCGATCGGGGCGAGCAGTGGGCGGTTCTGGGCGCCACCTTCGGCGAGGCGACCGCCGCCGCCTGGCGCGACCTCCTCGATCAGCTCGACGACACCTGGCTGGTGCTGCGCCACCTCGGCCTGGAGGCGGAGTTCACCGGCCGGCTGGACGCCGGCGACCGCGCCGCGCTGCGCCCCCGGCGGAGCCTCGCCGCGGTGGCCGCCCTCGTCCCCGAGCTCAGCGAGGTCGTCCTGGACATCGCGGCACGCCTGGGCCAGGAGCCGCGCCGGCTCCCCGGCTGGCACGCGGCCCGGCTCGCCGTGGAACGGACCTTCGGACGCTGGCAGCTGGTCGGAACCGACGGCGAGGCACGGCCTGCGGACGTCCTGGTGCCGCTGCTGGTCGACCGGCTGGCTGCTCGCGGCGTCCAGGTCCGCACGGAAACGGAGGTGCACTCGATCCGGCCGGCCGAGGGCGGAGGCCACGAACTCCGCACCGCCGCGGGAACCGTCCGGGCCGAGGCGGTGATCAGCACGATCGACCCGTTCAGCCATGCCGACATGACCCGGGAACGGGTGGACGGCCGGGTCGCGCGCCAACTGCGCCGTGCGCCGGCCGGCGGTCCGCGCTGGCTGTCCTGGCGCACCCTGTACGACCTGCCGCTGCTGCAGCCCGCGCGGCCGGGAGTGCTCGTGGCATCGGCCTGGTCACCGGGTGGGCCGGACGCCTGGGCGCAGGTACTCACCGGCGCGCTGGCGGCCTACCGGGTGCACGAGGAGCTGACCGGCGAGGACATGCGTCCGACCAACAAGGAGTACCGGCCCGGGCCGCTGCCGCGACGCTGAACGCCGTCTGGCCGAAAAGGGGACGGTTCTCCTTTTCGGCCACCCCCCTTTGGCCGAAAAGGAGAACCGTCCCCTTTTCGGCCAACCCCCGCTCGGCCAGGACTCCTGCCCGCTCAGGCCAGGACGGTGATCTCCACCTCGACGAACAGTTCGGAGGACTGCGAGCCCGAGTAGACGCCTTTCAGCGGCGTCACATCGAAGTAGTCGCGGCCCACGCCGACCTCGACGTGGAAGTCGCCGGGCGCGCTGTCGTTCGTCGGGTCGAGGCCCACCCAGGCACCGTCCCAGTACTGCAGCCACGCGTGCGACTCCCCTGTCGTCGCCTCCCCGACCTGCGCGGTGGCGTTGGGCATCACGTAGCCGGACACGTAGCGGGCCGGGATGCCGACGCTGCGCAGCGCGCCGAGGCCCAGGTGCACGAGATCCTGGCAGACGCCGGCCCGCGCCTCCCACACGCTCACGGCACGGGTGTGCACCTCGGTCGAGCCCGGCTCGTAGGCGACCCGGTCACGGATCCGGCCGATGATTGCGCGCACCGCCTCGGAGGGACGGCTCGCATCCTTCGCGGCCTCCGCGGCAATCCGGCGCAGTTCCGGAGGCGGCTCGACATGATCCGACCCGGTCAGGAACTCGACCTGCTGGTCGCACAAGAACGGGTCGGCCAGACCCTCCCAGCTGATCCCCGGACCGACGGCGAGCCGGTCGCCGACGTCGACGGTGGACGTGGCGACCACGTCCATCTCGCTGTGCGGCTCGGCGATCTCGAAGGCGGTCACCGGAGTGCCCCAGTAGTCGACGAACGAGTGCGACCAGGCCATCGGAGTGATGTCGATCCGGGTGGCGAGGACGAACTGCTCGCGCGTGGCCCGCGGCGTCATCCGCGCCTCATTGTGGGACGCACTGACCCGGCCCGTGTACTTGTAGCCGGTGTGGTGGACGACGCGTAGCTGCCGGCCCATCAGTTGCCTCCGCTCCAGGTCGCAGCGGTCGCACCGCTGAAGTACCGCTGCGCGATCGCCTCGCTGACGTGATTGCAGATCTGCTGCAGGGCGGTCATCCGCTGCGGCAGGTCATCCAGCAGCATGCCCGGGTCGCGGTACTCCAGCGCCGCCCGGGCGGTGCCGAGCAGTCGCTGCGCCTCGTCCGATCCGGCCCGCCGCGCCTTCTGGTCGAGTTCCACCAGGGCCGCCTGGGCAGCGCGCAGGTTGTGCACGACCGAACGCGGGAACAGCCGGTCCAGCAGCAGGAATTCGGCCGCGTCGGTGTCGGTCGTCACCCCGCCGTAGGTGCGCACGAACGCGTGGTGGGCGCCACATCCGCGCAGGACGTTGCTCCAGGTGGCCTGGCTGCCCGAGATCAGGTGCGCGGTCGAGATCAGCCGGGCGGTCATGTCGATCCGCTCGATGTTCCGGCCGAGCGTGAGGAACAGCCACCCGTCGTCATGGCTCATCGTCTGGTCGGCGGTGCCGGAGATGACCGCACAGCGCTCCCGGACGTGCCGGAACGCCGAGGCGGGGCGCATCCGCTGCAGCCGTCCGCCCTTGACCGAGTTCCACGTGGTGTTGATCGCCTCCCACATCTCGATCGAGACGGTCTCCCGGGCCCGCCGGGCGGCCTCGCGGGCGCCGCCGAGCGCAGCGGCAACCGAACTCGGCGAGGTCGGGTCGTAGCACAGCGCGCGCAGCACCTCGTTGGTGTCGGCGGACTCACCCACCGGCACCCCCATCACCTCGAGCAGGTTCACCGCCGCGTCGTCCTGGTCGACCGTGGGGTCGTCGAGCAGCAACTGGAGGTGCACCTCGACGATCCGCGTGGTGTCCTCGGCCCGCTCCAGATACCGGCCGATCCAGAACAGTGACTCCGCGATCCGGCTCAGCACGACGCACCGCCGATCCGGGTCTGCTGCTGTTGCTGCGCCTGCTTCTGCACCAACTCCGCGCCGAGTGCGCCCTGGGGCACGCCGGCCAGCGGCTCGCGCGGACGCCGACGCCTGCGATGGCCGCGGACGCCGTCCTCGGCGAGCACCCAGGTGTCCTTGGACCCGCCGCCCTGGCTGGAGTTCACGATCAGCTCGCCCTCGGGCAGCGCCACCCGGGTCAGGCCGCCGGGCAGCACGTAGATGCTGTCGCCGGAGTTCACTGCGAACGGGCGCAGGTCCACATGCCTCGGCGCCATCTTGCCGTCGATCATCGTCGGCACGGTGGACAGCTGCACGACCGGCTGGGCGATCCAGCCACGCGGGTCCTTCAGGATCCGGGCGCGCAGCGCGTCCAGCTGCTTGGCGTTGGCGCGGGGTCCGATCACGATGCCCTTGCCCCCGGACCCGTCCACCGGCTTCAGCACGAGCTCGTCGAGCCGGTCCAGCACCTCCTCGCGATGGGTCTCGTCCTCCAGCCGCCAGGTGTCGACGCTGGCCAGCTTCGGCTCCTCGCCCAGGTAGTAGCGGATCAGGTCGGGAATGTAGGTGTAGACGAGCTTGTCGTCGGCGACTCCGTTGCCGACCGCATTGGCGATGGTCACGTTGCCCGCGCGGGCCGCAGTGATCAGGCCCGCGCAGCCCAGCATCGAGTCGGAACGGAACTGGGCCGGATCGAGGAACTCGTCGTCCACCCGCCGGTAGATCACGTGGACGGGCCGCAGCCCCTGCGTGGTGCGCACGGAGACGCGTCCGTTGTGGCAGACCAGGTCGCGGCCCTCGACCAGCTCGACGCCCATCATCCGGGCCAGCAGCGCGTGCTCGAAGTAGGCCGAGTTGTAGACGCCGGGGGTGAGCACGACCACGGTCGGGTCACTCACCCCGCTCGGCGCGGAAGCCCGCAGGGCGGCCAGCAACTGCAGCGGGTAGCCCTCGACCGGACGGATTCGGTGCCGGGCCGTGACCTCCGGCAGCGCGGAGAACATCGCCCGCCGGTTGGTCATCACGTAGGAGACGCCGGACGGGACCCGGACGTTGTCCTCCAGCACGCGGAACCGCCCCACCTCGTCCCGGACGAGGTCGATACCCGCCACGTGGCAGCGCACTCGGTTCGGCATCCGGATCCCCGCGACCACCCGGTGGTAGTGCGGCGAGGTGACCACCACGCGGCGCGGGATCACGCGGTCGCGGAACGCCCGGCCCTCGCCGTAGATGTCGGAGAGGAACGCCTCCAGCGCCCGGACGCGCTGGGCCACGCCCTCCTCCACCTCCGCCCACTCCTCGGCCAGCAGCACGCGCGGCACGATGTCGAGCGGGAACGGCCGCTCCTCCCCACCGATGTCGAAGGTGACGCCCTGGTCCAGATAGGTCGACTTGAGGTACTCGGCGCGGGCGCGGACCTCGTCGGCGTCCAGCTTGGCGAGCTGCCTCAGCACCGAGCCGTAGGCCACCCGCACGCCCTGGGCACCCACCACCTCGTCGAAGGCCTTGGGGGTGCCGGCGTAATCGCGAAACAGCAGGCTCACGTGGCCAGACTAGGCCGGGAGTGTTTCACGAAGGTATCCCCGGTTGTTTCAGGGAGATGTCGAAACGCGCCCGTTACGGCTCCGCCGACATTGCGCGGCCGGCTCCGCGGCGATCGGGCCGGACACCAGGACGCTGCGTTCGGGCGGAGCAGGGGCCGGGCGCTCGGGCCAGCGTGATGCTCAGCCCTTCTGCGGCTTGTGGCGCTCCTTCTTCCGGGGTCCGCGCTCCTCCAGGCGACGCAGCTCGATCAGCTTGCCGGAGATCCGGGTGTCGGCGAGCCGGGCCCAGGCACCGGCCGGGAGCTGGGCCGGCAGTTCGACCAGCGAGTGGTCGACGCGGATGTCGATGTGACCGAAGTCGTCCCTGCCGAGGCCACCCTCGTTGGCCAGCGCCCCGACGATCTGACGCGGCTGGATCCGGTGCCTGCGTCCGACACTGATCCGGTAGGTGGCCAGTTCCTGCGCCGCCCGCCGGCGTCCGGTCTCCTCGCGCCGACCCTTCTCCCCCGGGTGCCCCGACGGGGCAATCTCCGGCTCGGCCTCGAGCAGCAGCGGAGTGTCGCCCTGCAGCACGATGGCCAGCGCCGCGGCCACGTCCACCTCGGCCACCTCGTGCTCGCGCACGTAGTGGGAGACCACGTCGCGGAAGAAGTCGACCGACTCCGAGCCCAGCGCGGCGGTGATCGCGTCGTCGAACTTGCTCAGCCGGGTGCTGTTCACGTCGTCCACGGTCGGCAAGGGCATCGGGGTGACCTCCTGCCGGGTGGCCTTCTCGATCGCCCTCAACAGCCGGAACTCCTTCGGCGTGACGAACGAGATCGCCTCACCGGCCCGGCCGGCCCGGCCCGTGCGCCCGATCCGGTGCACGTAGGACTCGGTGTCGGTCGGGATGTCGTAGTTCACGACGTGGCTGATCCGCTCGACGTCGAGGCCGCGGGCTGCGACGTCGGTCGCGACCAGGATGTCGAGCCGGCCCGACTTCAGCTGGTTGATGATCCGCTCGCGCTGCGCCTGCGCGACGTCGCCGTTGAGGGCGGTCGCGGCGAACCCGCGAGCCCGGAGCCGCTCGGCGAGCTGCTCGGTCTCCTGCTTGGTGCGCGCGAAGATGATCATCGCCTCGAAGTTCTCCACCTCGAGGATCCGGGTCAGCGCGTCCAGCTTCTGCGGGTGGGAGACCTTCAGGTACCGCTGGCCGGTGGTGCCGACGGTGGCGGTCCTGGTCTTGATGTGCACCTCGACCGGGTCGCTGAGGTAGCGCTGCGCGATCTTGCGGATCGGGCCGGGCATGGTGGCGGAGAACAGCGCCACCTGCTTGTCGGACGGGGTGTCGGCGAGGATCGTCTCGACGTCCTCGGCGAAGCCCATCTTCAGCATCTCGTCGGCCTCGTCGAGGACCAGGAACCGCAGCTGGGTGAGATCGAGGGTGCCCTTCTCCAGGTGGTCGATCACCCGACCCGGAGTGCCGACGACCACCTGGACGCCCCGACGCAGGGCGCTGAGCTGGACTCCGTAGCCCTGCCCTCCGTACACCGGCAGCACGTGGACGCCGGGCAGGTGGGCGCTGTAGCTGGTGAACGCCTCGCAGACCTGGAGCGCGAGCTCACGCGTCGGGCACAGCACCAGCGCCTCGGGCGCCTTCTGGGCGTGGCTGAGCAGGCTGAGCACGGGCAGGGCGAACGCCGCCGTCTTCCCGGTGCCGGTCTGCGCACGGCCGACGACGTCGTGGCCACCCAGGAGCGGCGGGATGGTGGCGGCCTGGATCGCGGTCGGGGTCTCGTAGCCCAGCTCGCGCACCGCCTTCAGCAGGCGGGGGTCGAGACCGAGGTCATCGAAGCGGATCTGGTCGGCCTCTGGCTGGTTCACCTGTGGATTCTAGGCCAGTCGTCAGTCCGCGGCGAACCGGCGGCCAGGCTCCGTGCTGATCACCATCGTGCCGGCAAGGTGGTCGTAGATCGTTCGCCCGTCGCCACGCAACAGCGACCCGACGTAGGCGCCCGGAACGGCGACCGCGAGCAGGGCGCCCACCCAGGCGGCCGCGCCACCGGCGCCGATCGTGGCCGTGATCGTGGCCAGGTGCAGCAGCAGCCACGGCAGGCCGAGCTTGAGCAGATTGCGCACGAACGAGCGTCCCCACGAGATTCGCTCACCGCCGGGGTCGCGCCGCACCCGAAGGCCGAGTTTCAGCTTGCCGGGAGTGGCCTCGTAGCGTCCGGCCTCCAGCACGGTGAGCCCGATGGTCACCGGCAGCACCACCGCAGCCATCCCGGCCAGGTTGAGCCCCAGCGGACCCACCCCTGCCAGCGCCCCGGATGTCAGCAGGCCGAGGGCGAGGGCTCCCACCAGGAGCGCCCAGACCAGCATCAGGGCGAGGTCGATCAGGCCCGCGCGGAGCCGACGCTGCGCTGTGCTGGTCACGCAGCACAGGGTAGCGGCCGCACCTGCCGAGCCCTGCGCGGCACACCCCGGGTGGCGCTATCCTGCGGCGATGCAGGCCTTCCACCTCCGTGAGATCGCCGTCGGCACCGACTGGGCCTGGGACGCCCTGCACGACTTCGAGGTGGCGATCACCACCGAGCTGCACGGGGAGGACCTGGCCCCGTCCGCCGACTGGATGCGGCACAGCTACGCGAACGAGGTCTCGGCGATCAAGGCCGCTCTCCTCGCAGTGCCCGGACCCGCCCCGGAGCGGACGCCTGTGGGCCGATTCGGGCTGCCGCTCGCTCCTGCGGAGCCGGTCGGGTTGGTCGGCGCGGTCCAGTTCGAGCTGCCGACCGCGGACAACCGGCACCTGGCGGAGGACTGCTTCTTCGAGGTCCGGGCCGACCAGCGCCGCGCCGGGATCGGAACGGCGCTGTGGCGGGAGGTGGTCCGGATCGCCGGCGAGTTCGGGCGGGACACGATCCTGTGCTGGAGCGAGCACAACCTGGCCACCGCCGATCCTGACGCGGAACGGCTCGTACCGCCCACGGGGGAAGGCTGGATCCCGCTGGACGGGGGTAGTCGCTTCGCCCGGTCGCTCGGGCTGTCCCTGGCCCAGGTCGAGCGCCAGTCCCGGCTCGAACTCCCGGTTCCGCCGGCGCGGCTCGCCGAGTTGCGCGCCCTGGCCGAAGCGCGCGCCCTGCCCGCCTACCGGATCGTGTCCTGGGTCGGGCCGACACCGGAGGAGCACCTGGACCGGCTCGCGGCGATGAACCGGACGATGTCCACCGACGCGCCCAGCGGGGAGGTCGACTGGCAGCCCGAGAACTGGGACGCCGACCGCGTCCGGGGCCTGGACGAGCAGATCCACCGGTCCAGCCACTCGGTGACGGCCCTCGCGATCGCCCCGGACGGCTCGGCTGCGGGCTACACGACGATTCAGGTGCACGACTCCCACCCACAGCGGCCCGAACAGTGGACGACAGTGGTCGCCGCAGGGCACCGGGGCCACCGGCTCGGCCTGCTGCTGAAGGCCGTGAACCTGCAGCAGCTCGCCGGCGACCAGCCGGACACCCGCCACCTCGACACCTGGAACGCCGGGGAGAACGACCACATGCTGGCGATCAACGACCTGCTCGGATTCCGGCCGCACTCGGTCCACGGCGCCTGGCAGACGAGGAGCGTTCCGGTCGCGTCAGCGACCTGAACACGAAGAGTCTCGACGAGCCCGGCGTCAGCCGGGCGAGGAACAGGCCCGGCTCCCCGGATCCGCAGGCTAGGGCTGAACCGCCTCCGCGCCCTTCAGCAGTCCGTACAACACGGTGTTGACGGGCACGTCCACGCCGAGTTCGGCGCCGAGTCGCACCATGGTTCCGGCGAAGCTGTCCACCTCGGTCGGGCGTCCGGCAAGGGCGTCCTGGGCCATCGAGGTGTAGTTCTGCGGGCCGAGGGTGTCCAGCACGTCGAGCCAGCGGTCGAGATCGGTCTCGTCGAGACGGACGCCGCGGGCGTTGGCGACCCCGATCACCTCGCGCTGGGCGGCGATCATCACCGCGCGCGCCGGGTTCGCCCGGTCCTGCAGCACCCCGTAGGGCGCCCGGATCAGGGCCGAGACCTGGTTCACCCCGACGTTGATCAGCCACTTCCACCACAGCTCGTGCACCATGTCCTGCGGCACGACGGCCTCGATCCCCGCCCGGGCGAGCAGGTCGGAGGTCTCGGCCACCGCTTCGGCGTGCGGCCCGGGGTTGGCCGGCTCGCCGAACACGATCCGGCCGAGCGAGGAGAAGCGCACCTCCCGGTTCTCCCGGACCGCGTCGATCCCCACGCTCACCGCCAGCAGGACGGTCGCCTGCGGGAACGCGGCGGCGAGCACTTCTTCGCTGTCGATGCCGTTGAGCAGGCTGAGCACGACCGTCCGCCCGGTCACGCACGGACGCAGCAGCTCGATCGCCTCGTCCAGCGCGGCCCGCTTCACCGCAACCACGGCCAGGTCGGCAGGCCCGTCGGAGCCGTCGGAGAAGTCGAAGTCGTACCGACGCCCGTTCACGATCGTCGGCTGTCCTGCGTAGCGGGCGCGGCGACCGGCGTCCGCGAGCACGCGCAGGTCGATGCCCGCCTCGACGAACCGGCTGGCGTAGCCGGCGCCGATGGCCCCGAGACCGACGAGCGCTACCCGCTCCATCACTCCCCCAGCGGTCCGAACTTCACGCCTCTGGCGGTGAGTTCAGCCTCGCCGCCGTCCTCGGCGGTGAGTACCCAGACGCCGGTGCCGGTCAGGGCGATCGTGTGCTCCCAGTGTGCGGCCAGCGAGTGGTCGCGGGTCACGACCGTCCACTCGTCGTCCAGCGTGGCGTTCGCCGCCGATCCGAGGGTGACCATCGGCTCGATCGCGATGCAGGTGCCCTTCACGAGCAGTTCCCCGCGCCCGCGACGCCCCAGGTTGGGCACGTCGGGCGACTCGTGCATCTGCGTTCCGATGCCGTGCCCGGTGTACTCGGAGACGATCCCGTAGCGCGCCGGGTTCGACCGGATCGAGGTCTCGACCGCGTGGCCGATATCGCCGATGCGGCCGCCGACCCGGGCGGCGGCGATGCCGGCCCACATGGCCTGCCGGGTGGCTTCGCTGAGCGCCTCGGCCGGCGCCGAGCCGGCGCCGACGACGAACGTGATCGCCGAGTCACCGTGCCAGGCGTCCAGGGACACGCCGAAGTCCACGCTGACCAGGTCACCGTCGACGAGCACGCGATCACCGGGGATGCCGTGCACGATCTCGGAGTTCACCGAGATGCAGGTCACCGCGGGGAACGGGGGCAGCCCGAAGCCTGCCCCGTAGCCGAGGAACGACGAGACGGCGCCGGCTTCGGCGATCCGCTCACGGGCGAGCTGGTCCAGCTCCGCAGTGGTCACACCGGGTCGGGCGGCCTCACGGAGCGCCTGCAGCGTGCGTCCGACCACGAGGCCGGCCGCACGCATCTTGAGGATCTGCCCGGCCGACTTCGCCCCGATGGACGCCCGGCGTGGCACGGGTCAGGCGAGCCTGGCGTCGAGCGCCGTCGTGATCCGTCCGGCGACCTCTTCGATCGTCCCGATGCCATCCACCTCGACCAGCAGGTCGCGGTCGCGGTAGGTCGCAAGCAGCGGATCGGTCGCCTCGGTGTAGATCACCATGCGGTTGCGGATGGTCTCGGCGTTGTCGTCGGCGCGGCCTTCGAGCTCTGCGCGCTTCAGCAGCCGGTCCACCAGCACGTCGGTGTCGGCGACCAGCGAGATCACCGCGTCGATCGCCTGTCCGGTCCTGGCGAGCTCGCCGTCGAGCGCGTCCACCTGGCCCGCGGTGCGCGGGTAGCCGTCCAGCAGCCAGCCGGAGGCAGCGTCTGCCTCAGTGAGCCGATCGGCGACGATCGCGTTGGTGATCTCGTCGGGCACGTAGCCGCCCTCGGCCATGATCCGCGAGACCTCCTGGCCCAGCGGGGTCTGGTTCTTGACGTTGGCCCGGAAGATATCACCGGTGGAGATCGCAGGAATGCCGTAGTGGGCGGCGATGCCCGTGGCCTGGGTACCCTTCCCGACACCGGGAGGGCCCATGATGAGCAGTCTCA
The DNA here is from genome assembly GCA_002843035.1 of Actinobacteria bacterium HGW-Actinobacteria-5. Classification (GTDB taxonomy): domain Bacteria; phylum Actinomycetota; class Actinomycetes; order Propionibacteriales; family Propionibacteriaceae; genus Propionicimonas. Next base: position 35,469 of record PHEV01000023.1, read on the forward strand.
TCTGAGGAATCCTTCGTAGTTTCGTTGCTGCAACTGGCTCTGGATCTGCTTCACAGTATCCAGACCGACTCCGACGATGATCAGGATCGAGGTACCGCCGAAGGGGAACTTGTTGTGCGTGCCGATCACGATGAACGCGATCGCAGGGATCAGCGCGATCAGGGCCAGGTACAGCGAGCCGGGCGCGGTCAGCCGCGACAGCACGTGCGCCAGGTACCGCTCGGTCGGCCCTCCGGCCCGCACGCCCGGGATGAAGCCGCCGTACTTCTTCATGTTGTCGCTCACCTCGACCGGGTCGAAGGTGATCGAGACGTAGAAGTAGGCGAAGAAGATGATCAGGATGAAGAAGACCGACTCGTAGATCCAGCTGCCGGTCGTGAGGTTCCCCGCGATCCAGCTCGACACCGGGTTGTTCGGCTGGAACTGGGCGTAGAGCACCGGCAGGTAGAGCATCGACGAGGCGAAGATGACCGGGATGACGCCGGCCTGGTTCACCTTCATCGGGATGTAGGTGGTGGAGCCGCCGAGCAGCCTGCGCCCGACCATCCGCTTGGCGTACTGGACGGGGATGCGCCGCTGCGCCTGCTCCATGAAGATCACGCCCGCCATCACGCCGAGGCCGATGATCAGCACGATGATGAAGTAGAACCAGCCCTGCGCGCCTTCGCGGCTCTCCTTGATGGCCCACAGCGACGCGGGGAACTGCGCGGCGATCTGGGTGAAGATCATCACCGACATGCCGTTGCCGACGCCGCGGTCGGTGATCAGCTCGCCGAGCCACATGATCACGCCGGTGCCGGCGGTCATGGTGAGGATCATCGTGATGATCGGGAAGATGCTCTTGTCGTAGACGAGGTCGAGGGAGCAGCCCTGGAACAGCTGGCCGTTCACGGCGAGGGTGACGAAGGCGGTCGAGTTGAGCACGGCCAGCACCAGCGTCAGGTACCGCGTGTACTGGGTGATCTTCTGGGTGCCCGAGGCACCCTCCTTCTTCAGCGCCTCCAGCCGCGGGATCACGACGGTGAGCAGCTGCAGGATGATGCTGGCGGTGATGTAGGGCATGATCCCCAGCGCGAAGATCGCCAACTGGAGCAGGGCGCCACCGGAGAACAGCTGGATCATCGAGTACAGCCCGGCCGCGTCACCGGCGGTTGCCTCGGTGCGGCACTGGTTCACGTTGACGATGTTCACGTTGGGTGTGGGGATCGTCGAGCCGAGCCGGAAGACCGCCAGGATCATCAGCGTGAACAGGATCTTCCTGCGCAGGTCAGGCGTCCGTAGCGCGTTCGCGAATGCGGAGAGCATGTAGTGGACCTACTCCTTACCTCGAGGCGCTGCGAGCACAGCGCCGTCCCGTCGCCGCGGCACTGCGCAGACAACCCGTGGAACTCTATCAAGCGCAGCGGGAGATTCCCGCATCGGGGCGCCGACCCGTGCCTCGCCCGGGGCCCGCGCCCGTCCGCGCCACCCGCTCCCCTGCGAGCCCTCCCCGGACTCCGGGTCGGGACGACGGGTTGTGCTGGCCCCGGTGCCGGACGCACGAGGGCCCCCGGCTCGATGCCGGGGGCCCTCAGCGCTGTGGTCGATCAGAGTTCGGTGGCGGTGCCGCCGGCCTTCTCGATCTTCGCCTTCGCGGACGCGGAGAACGCGTGCGCGCTGACCTGGACGGCGACGGAGATCTCTCCGTTGCCGAGCACCTTGACCAGCTCACCGTCGCGAACCGCGCCCTTGGCCACGAGGTCGGCCGGCGTCACCGCACCGCCCTCGGGGAACAGGTCGGCGATCCGCGCCACGTTGACAATCTGGTACTCCACCCGGAACGGGTTGGCGAAACCACGCAGCTTCGGCAGCCTCATGTGCAGCGGCATCTGGCCACCCTCGAAGTTCTCCGGGGTGTTCTTCCGCGCGCCGGTGCCCTTGGTGCCACGACCAGCGGTCTTGCCCTTCGAGCCTTCACCGCGGCCCACACGGGTCTTCGCGGTCTTCGCGCCCGGAGCCGGACGCAGGTGATGAACCTTCAATGCCATGTCACTCGACCTCCTCGACGGCGACGAGGTGCGGGATCGCCTTGACCATGCCCACGAGCTCGGGCCGGTCCTCGATCACCACGACGTCGCCGATGCGCTTCAGCCCCAGGGAACGCAGGGTGTCGCGCTGATTCTGCTTGCCACCGATCCCAGACTTGATCTGGGTCACCTTGAAACGGCTCATGAGTGCGCACCCTCCTCACGGGCCCGAAGGATCGCGGCCGGGGTCACCTCGGCCACCGAGAGGCCGCGGCGCTTGGCCACCGACTCCGGCTCCTCCAGGCTCTGCAGCGCCGCCACCGTGGCGTGCACCACGTTGATCGCGTTGTCCGAGCCGAGCGACTTGGCGAGCACGTCGTGCACGCCCGCACACTCGAGCACAGCGCGGGCCGAGCCGCCGGCGATCACGCCGGTACCCGGCGAAGCCGGACGAAGCATGACCACGCCCGCAGCCTTCTCACCCTGGACGGGGTGCGGGATGGTGCCCTGGATGCGCGGGACGCGGAAGAAGTGCTTCTTCGCTTCCTCGACACCCTTGGCGATCGCCGCGGGCACCTCCTTGGCCTTGCCGTAGCCGACGCCGACCGTGCCGTCACCGTCGCCCACCACGACCAGCGCGGTGAAGCTGAACCGGCGACCACCCTGGACGACCTTGGCGACGCGATTGATCGCGACGACCCGCTCCAGGTAGTTGCTCTTCTCCTTCTCGGCGGCGGCGTCCCTGTTCCGACGGTCCTCGCGACCCCCGCGACGCTGCTCACCACCGGCACCGCCACCGCGGCGCTGGGTTCCATTCATCGTGAGTATTACCTTTCCGAGTCCGTCAGAATCCGAGACCGGCCTCGCGAGCACTGTCCGCCAGCGCCGCGACCCGTCCGTGGTACTTGTTGCCCGCGCGGTCGAACACGACGGCGTCCACGCCGGCGTTCTTCGCCCGCTCGGCAACCAGCTTGCCGACCGCCTTCGCCTTCTCCGACTTGTCGCCAGCCTTGGCGCGCAGTTCCAGCGACGACGCGGACGCCAGGGTCACCCCGGCGGTGTCGTCGATCACCTGCGCGGCAATGTGCCGGCTGGACCGGAACACCACCAGGCGCGGACGGTCGGGGGTACCGGCGATCTTCTTGCGACCGCGGGCCTGGCGGCGCAGCCGCGAGGCTGCCTTGTCCGCCGTGCCCTTGTTCGTCGACAGTGAGATAGCCATCACTTACCCGCCTTTCCAACCTTGCGGCGAACCCTCTCGCCGGAGTAACGCACGCCCTTGCCCTTGTACGGCTCGGGCTTGCGAATCTTGCGGATGTTGGCTGCGACCTCGCCCACCGCCTGCTTGTCGATCCCGTAGACGGTGAACCTCGTGTTGCTCTCCACCGAGAACGTGATGCCCTCCGGGGCGTTCACGATCACCGGGTGCGAGAAGCCGAGGTTGAACTCCAGCTGCTCGGGGCTCTTGAAGATCACCCGGTAGCCGACGCCCACAATCTCGAGCTTCTTCTCATAACCCGCCGTGACTCCGGTGACCATGTTGGCCACCAGGGTCCGGGTCAGGCCGTGCAGCGAGCGGCTGACGCGCTCGTCGTCAGGACGCGACACCTCCAGCTCGCCGACCTCGTTGCGCGCGACTTTGATCGGCTCCTTGACGGTGTGCTGCAGAGAGCCCTTCGGGCCCTTCACCGACACCGTCTGGCCGTCGAGGGTGACATCCACCCCGGCCGGGATGGCGATCGGAAGCCTGCCAATGCGTGACATCTGTTCAGCTCCTTTCGCTCACCACACGTAGGCGAGGACTTCCCCGCCGACGCTTCGAGAATTGGCCTCTTTGTCGGTCAGAAGACCCTGTGAGGTGGAAATGATCGCGATGCCCATGCCGCCGAGAACCTTCGGGAGGGCGGTGGACTTCGCGTAGACCCGCAGGCCGGGCTTGGAGATCCGGCGCACCCCGGCAATGGACCGCTCGCGGTTCGTGCCGTACTTGAGGGTGAGCCGCAGGGTCTTGCCGACCTCGCCGGTGCCCGGTTCGAGCACCTCGTAGCCGGCGATGTAGCCCTGCTTGGTCAGGATCTCGGCGATGCCCACCTTGATCTTGCTGTGCGGCATGGACGTCGACTCGTGGTACGCCTGATTGGCGTTCCGCAGCCGGGTCAGCATGTCCGCGATCGGATCGGTCATGGTCATGACGTCTGGTGTCTCTTTCTCGCCACGGTTTCCGTCCTTGCCGGACGGACCTTCAGCGGGTTGTGGTTGGTCTGGTGGTGAATGCTCACCAGGAGGACTTGATCACGCCGGGCAGTTCACCCTTGTGGGCGAGCTCACGGACACAGATCCGGCACAGGCCGAACTTGCGGAACACGGCCTTCGGCCGGCCGCAGCGGGTGCAGCGGGTGTAGGCGCGGACGGCGAACTTCGGCTTGCGGGCCTGCTTCACCTTCAGAGCGGTCTTGGCCATGGTTCAGCTCACTTCTTCTTCTTGCCGGTGAACGCCGGACGCTTGCGGACGACCTTCGCGGCCTCGTCCGCCGGGGCCTTGAACGGGAAGCCGAGCGCCTTCAGCAGGGCGCGTCCCTCGTCGTCGGTGGTGGCCGTGGTCACGAACGTGATGTCCATGCCGCGCAGCTTGTCGATCCGGTCCTGGTCGATCTCGTGGAACATGACCTGCTCGGTGAGACCAAAGGTGTAGTTGCCCTTGCCGTCGAACTGCCGGGCCGACAGGCCGCGGAAGTCACGGATCCGGGGCAGCGCCAGGGTGAGCAGCCGGTCGGCGAACTCCCACATCCGGTCGCCGCGCAGGGTCACGTGGCAGCCGATCGGCATGCCTTCGCGCAGCTTGAACTGCGCGATCGACTTGCGGGCCTTGGTCACCGTCGGCTTCTGCCCGGTGATCGCGGTGAGATCGCGCACGGCGGCGTCGATCACCTTCGAGTCACGGGCCGCCTCACCGACACCCATGTTCACCACGATCTTCACCAGACCGGGGATTCGCATGACGTTGTCGTAGCCGAACTCAGAGTGGAGCGCCGGCGCGATCTCGGAGCGGTACTTCTCCTTCAGCCGCGGCAGGCTCTTCGTGGCGGTCGCAGTAGCGGCCATCAGATTTCCTTCCCGGTCTTGCGGGCGATCCGCACGCTGCGCTCGGCGGTGTACTCGGTACCGTCGGCGCGACGCTTGGTCACCTCCTGGCGTTCGTAGCCGACGCGGGTCACCACGTCCTTGCCGTCCACCTTGACCACGAGCTGGACGTTGGACACGTCGATCGGGGCCTCGGTGGTGATGATCCCGGCGGCGTTGTTCTGCCGGGTCTGGTTGTTCTGGGTCTCCCGCTTGTGCTTCTTGACCAGGTTCACGCCCTGGACCAGCACGCGGCCGGCCTGCGGGTCGACGGAGATGATCTCCCCGATCCGGCCCTTGTCCTTGCCCGCGATGACCTTGACGCGGTCACCCTTCTTCACGTGCAGCGAATTCGCCATGCCTCACAACACCTCCGGCGCGAGCGAGATGATCCGCATGTACTTCTTCTCGCGCAGCTCACGGCCGACCGGACCGAAGATGCGGGTGCCGCGAGGCTCCCCGTCACCCTTCAGGATCACAGCGGCGTTCTCGTCGAACTTGATGTAGGAGCCGTCCGGACGACGGGTCTCCTTCACCGTGCGGACGACGACCGCCTTCACGACCTCGCCCTTCTTCACGTTGCCACCGGGGATGGCGTCCTTGACCGTCGCGACGATCTTGTCGCCCAGGCCGGCGTAGCGACGCTTGGAGCCGCCCAGCACGCGGATGCAGAGGAGTTCCTTCGCACCGGTGTTGTCGGCGACCTTGAGTCGCGTCTCCTGCTGGATCATCTACATACTCCCCTGGTCACTTGGCCTTCTCGAGGACCTCGACCACACGCCACCGCTTGGTCGCGGAGCTGGGCCGGGTCTCCATCACCCGCACACGGTCACCGACGCCGGCCTCGTTGGCCTCGTCGTGCGCCTTGAGGCGCTCGGACTTCGTCATCACCTTGCCGTACAGCGGGTGCTTCACGCGCTGCTCGACGGACACGACCACGGTCTTGTCCATCTTGTCGGACACGACGATGCCCTCGCGGACCTTGCGCGCCGCGCGGCTGCTCTCGTTATCGCTCATTCTCAGTTGTCCTCATCCGGGTCGGGCACGATGCCGAGGTTGCGCTCCTGCAGCACGGTGTAGATGCGGGCGATGTCCTTGCGGGCCTCGCGCAGCCGTCCGTGCGTCTCGAGCTGGCCGGTGGCAGCGGCGAAGCGGAGCCCGAACAGCTCCTCCTTCAGCTCGACCACCTTGGCGTTGAGCTCCTCGCGGGAAAGTCCACGCAGCTCGTTGGCCGTCACAGTGTTCGCCATCAGATGTCACCTACTTCCCGCTTGATGAAGCGAGCCTTGAACGGGAGCTTGTGGATCGCCAGGCGCATGGCCTCGCGGGCCACGGGCTCGTCCACACCGGAGAGTTCGAACAACACCCGGCCCGGCTTGATGTTGGCGATCCACCACTCGGGGGAACCCTTGCCGGAACCCATCCGGGACTCCGCGGGGTGCTTCGTCATCGGACGGTCGGGGTAGACGTTGATCCACACCTTGCCGCCACGCTTGATGTGGCGGGTCATGGCGATACGGGCGCTCTCGATCTGACGGTTGGTCAGGTAGGAGGACTCCAGGGCCTGGATGCCGTAGTCGCCGAAGGCGAGCTTGGTGCCACCCTTGGCCATTCCGGACCGCTTCGGGTGGTGCTGCTTGCGGTGCTTGACGCGACGGGGAATGAGCATGGTCAGGCTCCTGCGTTGGTCTCGACAGCCTCCGGCGCCCCAGCGCCCTCGGCAACGGAATCGGCACGACGGCGTCCGCCGCGCTCGGGACGATCGCCACGGCCGGCCCCGCCATCGCGACGCGGGCCACGGGCCGGACGGCCACGACCACCCGAAGCCACCTGGCGGGCAGCCTTCTGGGCAGCCCGCTCGGCGCGGTTGCCGGAGACATCGCCCTTGTAGATCCACACCTTCACGCCGATCCGGCCGAAGGTGGTGCGGGCCTCGTAGAAGCCGTAGTCGATGTCGGCCCGGAGGGTGTGCAGCGGCACGCGGCCCTCCCGGTAGAACTCCGAGCGGCTCATCTCGGCGCCGCCCAGACGACCGGAGCACTGGATCCGGATGCCGAGGGCACCGGCGCGCATCGCGCTCTGCTGAGCCTTCCTCATGGCGCGGCGGAACGCCACGCGGGCGCCCAGCTGCTCGGCGATGCCCTGTGCGACCAGCTGCGCATCGGTCTCGGGGTTCTTCACCTCGAGGATGTTCAGCTGCACCTGCTTGCCGGTGAGCTTCTCCAGCTCGGCGCGGACGCGCTCGGCCTCGGCGCCGTTACGACCGATCACGATGCCCGGACGCGCGGCGTAGAGGAAGATCGTCACGCGCTCGCTGCGGCGCTCGATCTCGACGCTGGAGATGCCGGCCCGCTCGAGGTTCTTGGCCAGGAAGCGGCGGATCTTCACGTCCTCCGCGACCAGGTCCGAGTAGCCCTTGTCGGCGTACCAGCGGGTCTTGTGGTCAGTGGTGATCCCGAGGCGGAAGCCATGGGGGTTGATCTTCTGGCCCATGCTCAGGCTCCCATCTCGGACTTGGGTTCGACGACGACGGTGATGTGGCTGGCCCGCTTCAGGATCCGGCTCGCCGAGCCCTTGGCGCGGGGCCGGATGCGACGCAGGGTCATGCCCTCGTCCACGAACGCCTGGGAGACGAAGAGTTCCTCGGCCCGCAGGCCCTCGGTGCTCTCCGCGTTGGCCGTGGCGCTGGCCACCACCTTGTAGACGGGCTCGGACGCCGCCTGCGGCGCGAACTTCAGCACGTTCAGCGCATCGGTGACGGGCAGACCACGGACCAGGTCGACCACGCGGCGGACCTTCATCGGGCTCATCCGGACGTGACGCGCGATCGCGTACGAGCCAGGACGATCCCCGAGCAGGGCGGCGCGACGAGTGGGTCGCTCTTTGTTGCTCATCTGTTGATCAGTTCCTCTTCTCGCTGCCTCAGCGGCGGCGCGACTTCTTGTCTTCCTTGATGTGCCCGCGGTAAGTGCGGGTGGGGGCGAACTCGCCCAGCTTGTGGCCGATCATCGACTCGGTCACGAACACCGGCACATGCTTGCGGCCGTCGTGCACCGCAATCGTGTGGCCGATCATGTCCGGGGTGATCATGGAGCGCCGAGACCAGGTCTTGATGACCTGCTTGGTGCCCTTCTCGTTCTGCAGGTCGACCTTCTTGACCAGATGGTCGTCGACGAAGGGGCCCTTCTTCAGGCTGCGTGGCATTTACCTCACCTGTCCAATCAGCGCTTCTTGCCGGACTTCCGGCGACGGATGATCAGGCGAGAACTCGCCTTGTTCTTGTCCCGAGTGCGGCCCTCGGGCTTGCCCCACGGGGAGACCGGGTGCCGGCCGCCCGAGGTCTTGCCCTCGCCACCGCCGTGCGGGTGATCGATCGGGTTCATCGCGACGCCGCGGACGGTCGGGCGAACGCCCTTCCAGCGGCTGCGGCCCGCCTTGCCCCAGTTGATGTTCGACTGCTCGGCGTTGCCGACCTCGCCGATGGTGGCGCGGCAGCGCACGTCGACCAGGCGCATTTCGCCGGACGGCAGGCGCAGCGTGGCCATCTTGCCCTCGCGGGCGACCAGCTGGATCTTGGCGCCGGCCGAACGACCGAGCTTGGCTCCACCGCCGGGACGCATCTCGACCGCGTGCACCGTGGTGCCGACCGGGATGTTGCGCAGCGGCAGGTTGTTGCCGGGCTTGATGTCGGCGGCCTCGCCGGCCTCCACCGTCGCACCCTGGACCAGGCCGTTGGGGGCGATGATGTAGCGCTTCTCGCCGTCCGCGTAGTGCAGCAGCGCGATCCGGGCGGTGCGGTTGGGGTCGTACTCGATGTGCGCGACCTTGGCCGGGACGCCGTCCTTGTCATAGCGACGGAAGTCGACCAGCCGGTACGCCTGCTTGTGCCCGCCGCCGATGTGGCGGGTGGTGATCCGGCCGGAGTTGTTGCGTCCACCGGTCTTCGGCTTGGAAGTGACCAGCGACTTCTCCGGCGTGGAGCGCGTCAGTTCGACGAAGTCGGCCACACTCGAGCCGCGACGGCCCGGGGTGGTCGGCTTGTACTTTCGGATACCCATGAGTTCGTTTCCTGTCTCGGATCAGGCCAGGGGCCCGGAGAAGATGTCGATGCGCTGGCCATCGGCGATGCTCACGATGGCGCGTTTGGTGTCGGGACGCTTGCCCCAGCCGGCCCGGGTGCGCTTGCGCTTGCCGTGCCGGTTGCTGGTGTTCACGCTCGTCACGTTCACGCCGAACACCTTCTCGACCGCGATCTTGATCTCGGTCTTGTTGGCGTCCGGGGAGACGATGAACGTGTACTTGTTCTCGTCCAGCAGCCCGTAGCTCTTCTCGCTGACCACCGGGGCCAGCAGGATGTCGCGGTGGTCGCGGATCTTCAGTTCGCTCACTTGGCGGCCTCCTCAGTCTCTTCGGCATCGGCCACCACGGCGACCTTGCCCTTGATCGGCCCGGCGACGAAGGCGGCCAGCGCGGCGGTGGTGAAGACCACGTCGTCGCTGACCAGTACGTCGTAGGCGTTCAGCTGGTCGACGGCCAGCGCGTGCACGGTCGGCACGTTGCGCAGGCTCAGCCAGGCCACGTCCTCGTCGCGGTCGAGCACCACCAGCAGCTTGCTGCTGCCGACCTCGGCCAGCGCCTTCAGTGCGGCCCTGGTGGACGGGGTCTCGCCGGTGACGATGCTCTCCACCACGTGGATGCGGCCCTCGCGCGCCCGGTCCGAGAGCGCCCCGCGCAGGGCGGCGGCAATCATCTTCTTGGGCGTGCGCTGGGCGTAGCTGCGCGGCTGCGGGCCGTGCACGACGCCACCGCCGGTCCACTGCGGCGCGCGGCGCGAGCCCTGGCGGGCGCGTCCGGTGCCCTTCTGGCGCCACGGCTTGGCGCCACCGCCGGCAACGTCGCCCCGGGTCTTGGTGGCGTGCGTGCCCTGGCGGGCGGCGGCCTGCTGGGCCACCACAACCTGGTGGATCAGCGGCACGTTGGTCTGTGCGTCGAACAGTTCGGCCGGCAGCTCGGCCTTGGCCGACTTCGTGCCGAGCACGTTCACGGTGCGGGTCTCGCTCATGCCTGGGCTCCCTTCTTGGCCGCGCTGCGCAGCACGACGAGGGCGCCCTTGGGGCCGGGCACCGAGCCCTTGACCAGGATCAGCCCGCGCTCCGCGTCGACGGCGTGGACGGTCAGGTTCTGCACGGTCACCTTCTCGACACCCATCCGGCCGGCCATCCGGGTGCCCTTGAAGACGTGGCCCGGAGTGGCGCAGGCGCCGATGGAGCCCGGCGAGCGGTGCTTGCGGTGCACGCCGTGGCTGGCGCGAAGGCCGCCGAAGCCGTGCCGCTTCATCACGCCGGCCGTGCCCTTGCCCCTGGTCACGCCGGTGACGTCGACGACGTCGGACTCGGCGAACACCTCTGCGGTCAGCTCCTGGCCGAGGGTGTAGGCGCTGGCGTCAGCGGTGCGCAGCTCGACGAGGTGCTTGCGCGGGGTGACGCCCGCCTTCTCGAAGTGCCCGGCGGCGGGCTTGGTGACGTTCTTGGCCTTGACCGCACCGAAGCCGAGCTGGACGGCGGAGTAGCCGTCGACGTCGGCGGTGCGAACCTGCGTGACCACGCAGGGGCCGGCCTGGATCACGGTGACCGGGACGATCCGGTTGTCGGCGTCCCACACCTGGGTCATGCCGAGCTTGGTGCCCAGCAGCCCCTTCACGTTCTTGTCGCTCATCTCGCCTGACCTCACGGGAGCTTGATCTCGATGTCGACACCGGCCGGAAGGTCGAGCCGCATCAGCGAGTCGACGGTCTTCGGCGTCGGGTCGAGGATGTCAATGAGCCGCTTGTGGGTGCGCATCTCGAAGTGCTCGCGGCTGTCCTTGTACTTGTGCGGAGAACGGATCACGCAGAACACGTTCTTCTCGGTGGGCAGGGGCACGGGGCCCGCCACCTTGGCGCCGGTACGGGTCACGGTGTCGACGATCTTCTTCGCCGAGGAGTCAATGACCTCGTGGTCGTAAGCCCGGAGTCGGATCCGGATCTTCTGTCCCGCCACTGGTTCGTCCTTCTTCTCGTCGTACTCCCCCGGTGCATCTTCCGGAGAAGCTTCGTCCCTCCGACCCCCGGGGTCGGGCGTGTCGGGCTGGTTCTGGGCCGCACATGACCGATCTTTGAAGGGTCGTGGTAGGGCCCGGCGCGTCAGCACCAGACTTGCCGGGGGGCCGCCAAGGCAGGCGTCCCCGTCGGAGCAACCTGTCGATTCTTTCATGCTGGGCGCCGCGTTGCAAAATCCTCTGCCTGGGGCAGCATTGGCCGCGTGAGCAGCACCTCGACCGAGCCCGTGCCGGCCGTCCACGCCAGCCGGATCGGCCTCGGTGTGGTGCTCGGGCTGGTCGCTTCGCTGACCTTCGCGACGTCCGGCACGTTCGCCCGTCCGCTGCTGTCGGCGGGGTGGACACCGGGTGCCGCGGTGTTCTGGCGGGTCACCCTGGCCGCCGTCGTCCTGCTGCCGGTGGGGCTGTGGGTGATGCGCGGCCGGCTGCGCGAGGTCCTCGTCGAGTGGCGCACCATCGTCGCGTTCGGCGCACTGGCCGTCGCCACCGCCCAGCTGATGTACTTCGCCGCCGTCTCCCGGATGAGTGTGAGCGTCGCGCTGCTGATCGAGTACCTGGCGCCGGTCGCGCTGGTGCTGCTGGCCTGGGTGCGGACCCGGCACGCCCCGTCCCGGCTCGTGATCGCCGGGACGCTGACCAGCCTGGCCGGACTTGTCCTCGTGCTCGATCTGACCGGGGCCAGCGTCGACCCGCTGGGCGTGTTGTTCGGCCTGCTCGCCATGGTGGGCGCCGCAGCCTACTTCCTGCTCGGCGCGCGGCCGACCCGGTTGCACGCCCTGGCCCTGCCGGCGTTCGGCCTGCCGGTGGGTGCGGTGGTGCTCGGCCTGGCGGTGCTCGTCGGAGCGCTCCCCTATTCGGCACCCCTGGTCGACGTGCAGCTGATGGGGGCAGCAGTGCCCTGGTGGCAGCCGCTCAGCGTGGTCGTGATCGCGGCCACCGTGCTGGCGTACGCCTTCGGGGTCGCCGGGATCGGCCTGATGGGCGAGCGGCTGTCGAGCTTCGTCAGCCTGTCCGAAGTGCTGTTCGCCGCCCTGCTCGCCGCGATCGTGCTGGGTGAGGTGCCGGCGCCGATCCAGATCTTCGGCGGCGTCCTGATCGTCGCGGGCGTGGTCCTGATCCGGATCTCCAGCGGACGTGCGCCGGCCGGACTGCCGACGTTCCCGGACGAAGTGGAGGCGGCCGAGGCCGACTGACCCCGCACCGAGCGCGTCAACGGGGCATCCGCCGCCAGACCGACCGCGGCACGAAACGGGCGATCCCGAACATCACCCGCAGTTGCCACGGGATCCACAGGTCCACTCCCCGCCCCGATCGGACCCGCGCCACCACGGCGTCCGCGACCTGGTCGGGGGTGGAGGAGAACGGCGCCGGTTCCATGCCGGCAGTCATCCGGCCGACCACGAAGCCGGGCCGGGCGATGACCAGGTGCACGCCGCTGCCGTGCAGGGCGTCGGCCAGCCCGGAGGCGAACCCGTCCAGCCCCGCCTTGGCCGAGCCGTAGACGTAGTTGGCCCGCCGCACCCGCGCGCCCGCGACGGAGGAGAAGGCGACCAGGGTGCCGCGGCCACGCGCCCGCATCCGGTCGGCGAGGACGGTGAGCAGCGCGGCCTGGGCCACGAAGTCGGTGTGCAGCAACGCCGCGGCAGCCTCGGAGTTCCGTTCGGCCAGCGCCTGGTCACCGAGTACCCCGAAGGCGAGCACGGCCACGTCGATCGGTCCGACCCGCTCCTCGATCCCGGCCACCACGCCGGGCTGCGCGGCGATCTCGTCGGCGTCGAACGCCACGGTCTCCACCCGCTCGGCGCCCGCCTCGCGGCACGCCGCCACGGCCTCGTCCAGCGGCCCGGGACGCGCCGCCAGCACCACGCTCGCCCCTGGCGCGAGCCGGGTGGCCACCGCCAGCCCGATCTCACTGCGTCCGCCGAAGACCGCGACGACCTCGCTCACAGCCGGGCGGCCAGCTTCGCCATTCGCGCAAGCGACGACTCGCGGCCCAGCAGTTCCATCGACTCGAACAGGGGCGGGGAGACATTCGAACCGGTCACCGCCAGCCGCACCGGGCCGAAGGCGAACTTCGGCTTGATGCCGAGGCCCTCCACCAGCGCCTCGCGCAGCGCAGCCTGGATGGCCTCGTGGTTCCACTCCCCCAGCCCGGCCAGCGCAGTGGTCGCCGCCGCCACCACTGCGGCGGCATCCGGGCCGGTCTTCGCCAGCGCGTCCGGGTCGATCTCCAGCTCCGCGTCGGGCGTGAACAGGTAGGCCAGCTTCGGTACCGCCTCGCTGAGCAGCACCAGCCGCTCCTGCACCAGCGGGACGGCCTTGCGGAGCAGGGCGTCGTCGTGCTCCGAGGGCTGCGTCCACTGGCCCTCGCGGACGGCGAACTCGACCACCCGGTCGCCCAGCTCGTCGGCAGACAGGGCCCGGATGTAGTGCCCGTTCAACGCGTTCAGCTTCGCCAGGTCGAAGATCGGGCCGGTGGTGTTCACCTTCGCCCAGTCGAACGCGGCCACGAACTCCTCGAATGACGCCACGTCCTCGCCCTCGACGACCGGGGGGTAGGCCAGCAGCTGCAGGAAGTTCCGCAGCGCCTCGGGCAGGTAGCCCTGCTCGACGAACCAGGTCAGTCGCGCCGCCGGGTTCTTGCGCTTGGAGATCTTCGACTTGTCGGTGTTGCGCAGCAGCGGCATGTGCGCGAACGCCGGCTCGGCCCAGCCCAGCCAGCGGTACAGCAGCAGGTGCTTGGGGGTGGAGGAGATCCACTCCTCACCGCGCACCACGTGGGTGATCCCCATCAGGTGGTCGTCCACCACCACAGCGAGGTGGTAGGTCGGGAACCCGTCCGCCTTCAGGATCACCTGGTCATCCGGACGCGGCGCGCTCACCTCGCCGCGGATCACGTCGGTGAAGCTCAGCTCGACGTCGTCGGGGATCAGCATCCGCACCACCGGCGTCTCGCTGAACCCGGGCAACTGGGCCCGCTCCTCACGGGTCTTCCCCAGGCACAGCCGGTCGTAGCCGGTGACCGCGGCCTTGCTCGCCTGCTGCTCGGCCCGCAGTTCGGCCAGCCGCTCGGTGGAGCACCAGCAGTAGTAGGCGTGGCCGGCCTCGAGCAGCTGGTCGACGAACGGACGGTAGGTGTCCAGGCGCTCCGACTGCCGGTACGGCGCGTAGGGGCCGCCGATGTCGGGGCCTTCGCTCCAGTCCAGGCCCAGCCAGTGCAGGGTGTCGTAGATCTGCTGCTCCGAGGACGCCACGTAGCGGGCGCGGTCGGTGTCCTCGATCCGCAGCACGAACTGCCCACCGGTGGCGCGGGCGTAGGCGAGGTTGAACAGGGACATGTACGCCGTGCCGACGTGCGGGTCGCCGGTCGGCGACGGCGCCACGCGGAGGCGGGCTGGGCTGGCAGTCATAGCCGGATCAGCCTAGACGACGAGACCTTCTGGCGCGCGGGCGACTGAAGGGCGACGGGTCTCGACGAAGGGCGGGGCAGGCACCCGCGGTCGTCCGGCGGCAGCCCGTTCGACGAGTCGTCGGCGGTCGGGAGGGCGGCCCGGCGCTTGTAGGCTTTCGGCCATGACCGAGCCCGTGGCCGCCAACGACTTCATCCGCGACATCATCCGCCGCGACAACGAGCAGGGCACCTATGGCGGCCGCGTGCAGACCAGGTTCCCGCCCGAGCCCAACGGCTACCTGCACATCGGCCACGCCAAGGCGATCACGGTCGATTTCGGCACCGCGGAGGAGTTCGGCGGCATCTGCAACCTGCGGCTGGACGACACGAACCCCGACACCGAGGAGACCGAGTTCGTCGACTCGATCCTCGCCGACATCACCTGGCTCGGCTTCCACCCTGCGCGGCTCCTGCATGCGTCCGACTACTTCGAACAGCTCTACCAGTGGGCCGAGTACCTCGTCGGGCAGGGGCTCGCGTATGTCGACGACCAGGACACCGAGACCATCTCGGCCCAGCGCGGCGGCTTCGGCAGACCGGGGGTGGACAGTCCGTTCCGCGACCGTGGCGCCGAGGAGAACCTCGACCTGCTCCGCCGGATGAAGGCCGGCGAGTTCGCGGAGGGCTCGCGGGTGCTGCGGGCGAAGATCGACATGAACCACGAGAACATGGCGCTGCGCGACCCGGTGATGTACCGGATCCGGCACTCCCACCACTTCCGCACCGGCGGCGACTGGTGCATCTACCCAACCTACGACTGGGCGCACGGCCAGAGCGACGCGATCGAGGGGGTCACCCACTCCATCTGCACGCTGGAGTTCGACACCCACCGTCCGCTCTACGACTGGTACCTCTCGCACCTGCCGCTTCCCGGCGACCAGCCGAAGCAGATCGAGTTCGCCCGGCTCGAGTTCACCCACACGATCACCAGCAAGCGGCGGCTCGCCAAGCTGGTCGCCGACGGAACCGTGGACGGCTGGGACGATCCGCGCATGCCCACGCTGCGCGGCCTGCGTCGCCGCGGCTACCCGGCGAAGGCGATTCGGGCCTTCTGCGCCGAGATCGGCACCACCCGCACGAACAGCCGGCAGAACATCGAGGCGCTGGAGTCGTTCGTGCGGCGCGAGCTGAACGCGACCGCGCAGCGGCGGATGGCGGTGCTGCACCCGTTGCGGCTCGTCCTGGACAACTGGCCGACCGACGCGTCCGGGGAGCCCGTTGTGGAGCACTTCGACGTGGCGAACAACCCCGAGAACGCCGAGGACGGCACCCGCCAGGTCGCGTTCAGCGGCGAGCTGTGGATCGAGGCCGACGACTTCGCCGAGGTGCCACCGCCAAAGTTCTTCCGGCTCTCGGTCGGACGCGAGGTGCGGCTGCGCGGCGCCTACCTGGTCACCGCGACCTCGGTGGACAAGGACGCGGACGGAACGGTCGTGGCCGTACACGCCACCTACGACCCGGCGACCCGTGGCGGCGACGCCCCGGACGGGCGCAAGGTGAAGTCGACCATGCACTGGGTCTCCGCGCCGCACGCCGTCGACATCACCGCAGCCCTCTACGAGCGGTTGTTCACCGCCGCCGTTCCCGGGGACGCCACCGGTGAGGCGCTCGATGACCTGAACCCGAACTCGCGCGAGATCGTGCCCGCGAAGGCCGAGGCAGCCCTGGCCGGCGCCGCGCCTGGCGAGGTCGTGCAGTTCGAGCGGCTCGGCTACTTCGCCCACGACCCCGACCAGGCGCTGCTCTTCCACCGCACGGTCGGGCTGCGGGACGAGTGGGCAGCGATCCAGAGGCGGCAGGGGTGAGCGGGTCCGGTCGCGTCGCCGACCGGTTGGCCCCGCTCGTCCTGCCCGACCTGACCGGCCGGCGTGCCGTTGTCACCGGGGCGAGCAGCGGCATCGGGCTCGCCACCGCGACCGCGCTCGCCGGAGCGGGCGCCGAGGTCGTGCTGGCGGTTCGCGACCAGGCCCGGGGCGAGGCCGCCGCGTCCCGGATCACCGGGGTCCATCCGCAGGCACAGGTCCGGGTGGAGCTCGTCGAACTCGGCTCGCTGGTCAGCATCGCCGACTTCACGGCCCGACTGGCCCACGAGCCGGTGCACCTGCTGGTGAACAATGCCGGCACCGGCTCCGGCGACCCGGACGCCCGTACCGCCGACGGCTTCGACCTGCAGGTCGGCGTGAACTACCTGGGTGCCTGGGCCGTCACAGGCGGGCTCTGGCCCGCGCTGCGCGCCGCCGGGTCCGCCCGCGTGGTCACCCTCGGTTCCCTGATGGCGACCCGTGGCCGGATCGGTCCGGAGTTCGGCCGTCCGGGCGGCTCCACCTACCACTCCTACAGCGACTCCAAGCTCGCCATGGTCGTGATCGCCGGCGAGCTGCGACGGCGCTGCGCACGCGCGGGTGTCGGCGTCACCGCGGTCGCCGCCCACCCGGGTTGGTGCCAGACCGCGGTCTTCGCCAACGGCGGGCCGCCAGCTGCGGTCGAGATCGTGGGACGTCTCACCGGTGCGATCCAGTCGGCGACGGACGGCGCCCAGCCCATCCTGCTCGCCGCGACCGACCCGCACCCGGGCGCCTACTACGGCCCGACCCGGCGCGGCGGCGCCTCCGGCCCGCCCGGCCCGGCGAGACTGCCGGCCGGTGCCCTTGTCCCGGGCGTCGGCGAGCGGCTCTGGGATCTTTCGACCGAACTGACCGGGGTGGCGTTCGAGCCCTAAGGTATGGGCCATGGAGGTCCCCGTCACCGTCGTGGGCGAAGCCCTGATCGACATCGTCATTCCCCCGACCGGGGATGCCGTCGAGCACGTGGGAGGGAGTCCTGCGAACGTCGCGATCGGGCTCGCCCGGCTCGGCCACCCCACTCGTCTGGCCACCCACATCGGCCCCGATGCGCGCGGCGAGCGGATCGCGGCGCTGATGGAGGCGGAGGGTGTGGAACTCGCCGCCGGCAGCAGCAACGCGCAGCGCACGCCGACCGCCGCAGCCCATCTCGACGCTGCGGGGGTGGCAAGCTACGAGTTCGACCTGGACTGGCAACTCGACCCCGCCCAGGTGATCGTGCCGCCCGGCGGCCACCTGCACACCGGTTCGATCGCCGCCACGCTTGCCCCGGGTGGTGCGGCCGTGCTCGACATCGTGCGCGCGGCCCGCAGCCACGCGACCGTCTCCTACGACCCGAACGCGCGACCGACGCTGATGGGCAGCCCGGACGAGGCCCGGCCGGTGATCGAGCGCCTGATCGGCCTCGCCGACGTCGTGAAGGCCTCGGATGAGGATGTCCGCTGGCTCTACGGCACCACGCCGGTCACCCAGGTGCTCGCGCACTGGGCCTCCCTCGGACCGACCGTCTGCGCGGTCACGCAGGGCGGGGAGGAGGTCGTCGTGCTCGCTGCCGGCGAGGTGCAGCGCTACCCGACCCTGCCCACTCACGTCGCCGACACCGTCGGTGCCGGCGACTCCTTCATGGCGGGTCTGATCTCCGGCCTGCTGGACGCGGGGCTGCTCGGCGACGAGGACGCGCGCGAACGGCTGCGGTTCGCCGAGTGGCCCACGATCGAGTCGGCCGTCGAGCGCGCCCTCGCCTGCGCTGCGATCACCGTGTCCCGGGCGGGCGCAAACCCGCCCACGCGCGCCGACCTCGAGATCGACGCCTGACCATCCGCCACCCCACCGAGCCCCACTCCTGGTGTTGAGCCCCACTCCTGAAGGGGGGCTCAGGAGCCGGCCAGGCGCGGGTAGCGGCCCCGGTAGTGCACCAGGGGATCGGCATCGTCCCCGGCCGCCATGTGTTCGAGCACGCAGGTGACGAGTTGCGACCACCCCACCTCGGCCACGGACTCCAGCCGCACACCGGCCCAGGTCGGTGCGCCGGTCGGCACGGGACCCCAGTCCGTGTCGGTGAAGTCTGCCTGCCGGAACGGCCCGCCCGGCGCGGGATCCTCCCCGGCGAAGATCCTGGCGAGCTGTTGCCGGTCGTGCGCCAGCACGGTCACGGCGGCCCTTCCGGACGCCGCCAGTGCGTCGGCCAGATCCGACAGCGGATCGAGGAGGGCCACCAGCCGCGGCGGCGTCCCGTTCGCGACCAGGACCGAGGACACCGTCAGGCCGGCGGGGCGCCGCTCCCCCACCGCCGTCCACAGGGTCACGCCGGCAGCCAGCCGGCCACGGAACGACCGGACGGCGTCGCGCGCCGCCGGCGGATCCGCGAACGGATCGGTGTGGTGGATGGTCATCGAGCCCCTCCCGGAATTGCCGGACGGCGCCGGTCCCGAAGGAACCGGCGCCGCCTGGTAGCGCTGAATCAGATCACTTGATGATCTTGGTCACGCGGCCCGCGCCCACGGTCCGGCCACCCTCGCGGATGGCGAACTTCAGGCCGTCCTCCATGGCGATCGGCTTGTTCAGGTGCACGGTCATGTCGGTGTTGTCACCAGGCATCACCATGTCGGTGCCCTCGGGCAGCTGAACGACGCCGGTCACGTCGGTGGTGCGGAAGTAGAACTGCGGGCTGTAGTTGGAGAAGAACGGCTTGTGACGGCCACCCTCTTCCTTCGTCAGCACGTAGACGTTGCCCTCGAAGTCGGTGTGCGGGGTGGTCGAACCCGGCTTGATCACGACCATGCCGCGCTCGACGTCGTCCTTCTTGGTGCCGCGCAGCAGCAGGCCGACGTTCTCGCCCGCGCGACCCTCGTCGAGGATCTTGCGGAACATCTCCACACCGGTGATGGTGGTGGACTGCTTGGCGTCGTGGATGCCGATGATGTCGACGACCTCGCCGGTCTTGACGATGCCGCGCTCGATCCGGCCGGTCACCACGGTGCCACGACCGGTGATGGTGAACACGTCCTCGATCGGCATCAGGAACGGCTTGTCGGTCTCGCGCTCCGGCTGCGGGATGTACTCGTCCACCGCGTCCATCAGCTCGAGGATCGACTCGCTCCACTTCTCGTCGCCGTTCATGGCCGGGAAGGCGGCCACGCGCACGATCGGGCAGTTGTCGCCGTCGAACTCCTGCGCGCTGAGCAGCTCGCGGACCTCGAGCTCGACCAGCTCGATCAGCTCCTCGTCGTCGACCATGTCGCACTTGTTCAGCGCAACCACGATCGCCGGGACACCAACCTGGCGAGCCAGCAGGACGTGCTCGCGCGTCTGCGGCATCGGGCCGTCGGTCGCGGCGACAACCAGGATCGCACCGTCCATCTGGGCGGCACCGGTGATCATGTTCTTCACGTAGTCGGCGTGACCCGGGCAGTCCACGTGGGCGTAGTGACGCTTCTCGGTCTGGTACTCGACGTGCGCGATCGAGATCGTGATACCGCGCTGGCGCTCCTCCGGAGCCTTGTCGATCTGATCGAACGCGGACACCGCATTGAGCTCGGGGTACTTGTCGTGGAGCACCTTCGTAATCGCCGCGGTGAGCGTGGTCTTGCCGTGGTCGATGTGCCCGATGGTGCCGATGTTGCAGTGC